>JBBRIE010000021.1:0-23373 GCA_038221545.1 Lysobacterales bacterium | reverse complement strand
CGCAGCTCTTCCGGCATCGGCGGGCGATTGGCCTTGTAGGCGGGATAGAGCTCGTTGCGAAAGGTCGGACCGCTGGCGTCGAGCACGAACGCCACGCGCGCCGGCTGGTCCTTCAGGATCGCGCGCAGCATGTTGACCACGCCGAACAGCGCGCCGGTCGGCTCGCCGTCGCGGTTGGTCAGGGGCGGCAGCGCGTGAAAGGCGCGGAACAGGTACGACGAGCCGTCGATCAGGACGAGCTTGCCCGCTGGCGGTTCGCTCATCGCGGGCTCCATGGTTGGCGCATCATTGGTTTAGCCTGCGTTCCCGGCGCCGGGCCGGGGGGTCGTTATGATTCCACGAGACGGCCGACGGCGGCCGCACCGGGAGCGGCCGATGTTGTCGAACGCGAAGTGCTCGCAAATGCGGCACACGAACTGGCGCTGGCGCGCGGCACTGCTGGCTGTTCTCGTGGCCTGCACGGCAGTTGCGCAGGACGAGGGTGAGGTGATCGACGAAATCGTCAGGCCGCCGGTGAACGAGCAGCCGTTGCCCGAGAAGGTGCAGAATGGCGACCAGCTGACGCCGAGCGTGACGATCCGCGAGGAAGGGGGCCTGGTGATCGAGGAGTACCGCGTCGCCGGGCAGCTGAGGTCGGTGCACGTGACCAACGCGCAGGGCCTGAGCTACGACTACATCGACATCGACGGCGACGGCCGCCTCGAGCGCAACGACCGGAGCGAGGGCATCGCGCCGGTCTTCTACACGCTCTACGAGTGGGAGTGAAAACCGAAGACAGTGCAGCGCCGGCGATCCGCGAACTGCACGACGACACGGCGCTGCGGACGGCGTGGCCGGTGGTGAGGCAACTGCGTCCGCACCTCGACGAGGCCGGGTTCCTCGCGCGCGTCGCGCAGCAGCGGGCGGAAGGCTATCGCGTGGTCGCCTTGTGCGACGAAGCAGGTGTGTGCGTCGCGTTCGCCGGTTTCCGGCTCGCGTCCATGCTCGCGCGCGGCAAGGCGCTTTACGTCGACGACCTTGTCACTGCGGACGGCACGCGCAGTCGCGGCCATGGCGCGCGGCTGCTCCGCTGGCTGGTCGCCGAGTCGCGTCGACTCGGTTGCGAGCGACTGCACCTCGATTCCGGCGTGCAGCGCCATGCCGCGCACCGCTTCTACCTGCGCCACGGTTTCGACATCAGCGCCCACCACTTCGGACTCGCGCTCGACGATTTCCGCGATTAGCCGCCCGGCCTGGCCAATGCCTGCCTCCCGCAGGCAGTGACGCAAGTCGCGATCGCACTCCGCGTCCGCCCTACAGGCACTTCTTCAGCCGCTCCACCACTTCGTCCCGCGTCGCCTTGTCGACGGGGCGCGCGAGCCCATCGCGCACGAGATTGCTCCAGGCGACGTCGGCCTGCTGCAGCAACTCGCAGCTTTTCGAGTCGCGCTGGCCTTCCCCGACGTAGGCGAGGTAGCCGAGCGCGATGGCGAGGTCACGCTTGTTGGTGGCGTTCGCCGTCTGCTGCAGCGAGCGCTCGCGCAGGTTGAGGGCCTCGCGCAGGAACGGCTCGGCGTTGATCTCCTGCTTCGCCTGCACGTGGATCAGGCCGGCTTCGGTAAGCGCGTTGGCGAGATCGCGGATCGACTCCGCGTTCTCCGGCTGCAGGGTCAGCAGCGCGCGCGCCGACTGCACTGCGCTCCGCAGGTATACGCCGGCCTTGTCGTATATCCCCTGCTGCGCCATCGACTCGCCAAGCTTGCGCGTCGTCAGGTAAACCGAGCGCTGCGCGCGGATGTCCTCGGTGTCGCTGGACGCCATCGCCTGCGCTTCCATCGCGGCCTCCTCGTAGATCGCCTGAGCGGCTGTGAAATCCTTCGCCTCGACGTGATGCTCGCCAAGCTTTATCAGCAGGGTCAGTCGCGTCTGCAGGTACTCGTAGCGCGGCGCTTCCGCTGCGATCAGGCGGTCGAGCGCGACGCGTGCGGCGGTGAGGTCGCGCAACGAATCGACCGGCTTGCCGAGCCAGGCGAGCGCATCACCACGGCGCAGCAGGCACTTCGCGCGGCTGAGCGCCACCTGCGCGCCCTGCGGCCCGGTCTCCGCTTCTCCGAGCAGCGGGATGCAGGCGACGTCGTACTGCTTCAGCGCCGTGTCGAGCTTGTCCTGCCAGAAAGCGCTGTCGCCCACGCCGAGCCGTGCCTCCACCTCGGCGAGCTTGAGTTCAATCGAGTCGCTCGACTGGCGGAGCGTGGCGAGCAGATTCAGCGCATTCAAGTAGGCCTTGTCGGCGCCGGCCTGGTCGCTGGTCCAGAACAGCACGTGCGCATGGTGCAGGCTCAGCAGCGCGCGCTGCTTCGACAGCGTCGGCAGGTCGGCGCCGAGTTCGGCCGCCTTGTCGAGCGCGGTGGCGGCGGCGGCATAGCTGTCGAGCGAACCCTTGATGTCACCCAGGTTCGCGAAATTCGGGTTGCCCTGCACGTCCCCCGTGCGCCGGTATGCCTCCGCGAGGTCGAGCAGCACGCCGGGCTCGCGGCTGTCGACGCTGGCCACTCGATCAAGGTGCTTGAGCGAACGTTCGATCAGCTGCCTGCGCACCGCGAGCGAACCCGGCATGTGCGCAACCGCGTCGTAGATGTCATAGATCAGCCCGTGCGTGAACTCTCGCGATGCGGCGAGGTGTGCTTCCGCGCGCGACCGCTGTTCGGCGGCGTCGCGGTACTGCGACACCGAGAACACGAGGCCCCCGACCAGCGCGCTGAAGATCAGCACCGTCGCGGCCATGCCCCACTTGTGCCGCGCGATGAAGCGCCGCGCGCGGTATGCGCGATTGCCCGAAGCCGCAGTGACCGGCAGCTTCTGCTGGTACCGGCGGAGGTCGCTTGAGACCTGCTGCGCGGTCCGGTAGCGCTCCTGCGGCTCCTTGCGCAGCGCCTTCATCGTGATGTCGTCGAGGTCACCGCGGACGATGCGCGCGCGCGCGGGATTCGGCGCGTCGAGCAGCGTGCTCGGCCGGGTCGGTTCGTCGTTGAGCACGCGCAGGCCGAACGCCAGCGGCGTGGAATCGGCGTAGTCGTGCGGCAGCTTTTCGGACAACAGCTCGAACAGGATGACGCCGAGCGAGTAGACGTCGCTCAGGGCGGAGAGCGGGTCGCCGCGGAACTGCTCGGGGCTCGCGTACTGCGGCGTGTAGGCGACCAGTTCGGTGTGCGCCTCGGCACCGTCCTCGACCAGCAGGCGCGCGATGCCGAAGTCGAGCAGTTTGACCACGCCGTCGGTGCGAACCAGCACGTTGGCGGGCTTTAGATCGCAATGCACGACCAGCTGGCTGTGCGCGTAGGCCACCGCGTCGCACATGGCGATGCAGAGCTCGACACACTCGGCGACGGAGCGGCCGCGCGCATACTGGTCGATGGTCACGCCCTCGACGTACTCCATCGCGAGGTAGGGCCAGCCTTCCGCGCTGATGCCGCCATCGACCAGGCGCGCGATGTTCGGGTGGTCGAGGCGCGCCAGCGTCTGCCGCTCGCGCTTGAAGCGCTCCGCCGCGCTCTCGACCAGCTCCGCACGCACGATCTTGACGGCTGCGCGCTGGTTGAAGGTGCCGTCGGCGCGATCCGCGAGGTAGACCTCGCCCATGCCGCCGCGGCCGATCATCTTGACCAGCTGCCACACGCCGACGCGCCGTCCGATCATCGAGTCGCCGCGCGACGCGTGCTCGCCAACGCCGGGCTGCGAAGTCGTCGGGCGCATCCACCACAAGGGATCGGACCCCGTCGTCGCTCCGGGCGTGCCGGGCTGGCCCGTCACCTGGGTGCGGTTTTGTTCCCCGGTCACGCGCGTCGGGTCCTGCTCGCCCGTCACGCGCGTCGAGTCATTGTCGCCCGTCACCGGAGTGCGGTCCTGATCGCCATCGCACGTGCCCTCCCGATTGCCGGTTCTGGTCCGATCGAACGCCCCCGATCATGCCCATACCCATTACATACGCACTCCCGCGACATTCTGCGCCATGAACGTGCGTCGCGACAGCCGCTCGTCGGCGCGGCCGCAGGCCCGATCGGGCGTTCGCGCGATCCGCTACGAACGCGCCCGGTAGTAGGCGACTTCGGACACCGCATGCCAGGCCCGCGCCTGGGCGCGGTACGCGCGGTAGCTGTCGAACACGCGCTGCGCCGTCGGATCGCTCGCCGCGAGTCCTGCCAGCACCTCGTCGCTGGCGCGGCGGAGCGCGTCCAGCACGGTGTCGGGGAACTGCCGGAACACCGCGCCGTCCTTGCCCGCGAGCGCCGCAAACGCGCGCTGGTTACGCGTGGTGAAGCCCGCGAGTACGTCGTCGTTCGACGCGCGGCATGCCAGCTCCACGATCAGCTGGAGATCCGCCGGCAAGGCTTCGAATGCCTTGCGGTTGACGAGGCACTCGAGCGTCATCGCGGGCTCCTGCCAGCCGGGCGTATAGCAGTACGTCGCCATGCGCTGCAGCCCGAATGCGCGGTCGTTGTCCGGCGCCACCCATTCGGCGGCGTCGATCGCGCCCGCCTTGAGTGCCGCGAAGACGTCCATGCCCTCTACCTGCACCGGGATCGCGCCCAGCCTGCGCATCACTTCGCCGCCGAGGCCCGGCATGCGGATCTTGAGCCCGCGCAGGTCGGCAACCGAAGTGATCTCGCGGTTGTACCAGCCGGCCGACTGCATCCCGGTATTGCCGGCCGCGAACGGCAGCAGCCCGAAGCGCGCGTACAGCTCGCGCCAGAGTTCCATGCCACCGCCATGCAGCAGCCAGCCGTTGGTCTCCTGCGCGTTGAGCCCGAACGGAACCGTGGCGAAGAAGGGCGCGGCGGCTGCCTTGCCTTGCCAGAAATGCGCGGCTCCGTGGCCCATCTGCGCGCGCCCGTCCGCGACCGCGTCGAAAACCTCGAACGGCGCGACCCGCTCGTGGCCGCCATGTACTTCGATGCGCAGTCGGCCATTGCTCGCACGCCCGATCCAGGCAGCGAGTTGCTTGGCGGCGCTGCCGAAACCCGGCGCATCAGCGGGCCAGGTCGTCACCATGTCCCACCGCACCGTGCCTTTCGCACCGCTACCGACGCACGCCGCCACGGTGGCGGCGCCGCCCAGCGCGGCGGCGCGGAGCAAGGCGCGTCTGCGATCGATCGGCATGTCCGGTTCCGCCCTGCGACGAGGACGGCAGTGTATTCCGCGGGCGAAAACCGTGGGTGGCCGGTTTGCGTGCGCGGTCCGGTCACGGCCTTGCCGCCGTTCGTCGCCGCCGCCCACCGGTGATCGAATGCCGAGCAAACCCGCTGGTAGACTCGGAATCCTTGCTCGTCAAGCCTCAGCGGGAAGCGGTCATGCAAGCCAAAGTCGGTCACTACGAAATCGTCTCGGAGCTTGGCCGGGGCGGCATGGGCGTGGTCTACAAGGGGCACGAACCGGCACTCGGCCGCTACGTCGCGATCAAGCAGCTGGCGCCTTCGCTCGCGCACGACGAAAGCATCAAGCAGCGCTTCCTGCGCGAGGCGCGGTCGATGGCCGCGCTCAACGATCCGCACATCGTGCAGATCTACCTCATCGGCGAGGAGGACGGCCAGCCGTTCTTCGCCATGGAGTTCGTCGAGGGAGAATCGCTGTCCGCACTGCTCAAGCGCGAAGGTCGCATGAGCGCCGCGCACGCCGCGCGCGTCATCTTCCAGACCGCGCAGGGCCTCGCCACCGCGCACGCCAAGGGCGTCATCCACCGCGACATCAAGCCCGGCAACCTGCTGCTCACGACCCGCGGCATGCTCAAGATCGCCGACTTCGGCATCGCGCTCTCCGCATCGGATTCGCTCGCCAGCAAACTCACCGCCACCGGCGGCTTCGTCGGCACGCCGGGCTATCTCTCGCCCGAAGTCTGCATGGGCAAGCCGGTCGACGCGCGCGCCGATATTTTCGCGCTCGGCGTCGTGCTGTTTGAACTCCTCACCGGGCGCATGCCGTTCCGCGACGAGAGTCCGCTCGGACTCATGCTCGAAGTCGTGCAGACCGAGATCCCCGACATCCGCGAGCTCAACGGCGAAGTCGACGAACAGCTCGCCGGCATCCTCGCGAAGATGACCGCGAAAGATCCTGACGCACGCTACGCCAGCGCCGACGACCTCGCCGCCGCGCTCGGCGAGCATCCGCTGGTGACACGCAACGCCGCGGTCACCGCGCGCATCGTCATGTCGCCGGCCGCGGCCACCGTGGTCGCGCCGATGACGCCGATCCCGCAGGCAATGCTCACCCCCGCGCCGAGCCTCGGCGCGCCGCCGCCGGACGTCTCCACGCGCGCGCTCACCCCGCACGGCGTGGCCATTCCGCTGCCGAATTCCGGCGTCGCCGGGCAGGACATCGCCACGCACCAGCGCTCGCTCGAGCCGATGGCGCGGCCGTCCGCGCTCGCACGTCCCGATCGTGGTACCGGCAACAACAACGGCCTCTGGCTCGTCGCCGCAGCCGTGGTGCTGCTGCTGGCCGGCGGCGCATGGGCAATGCGCGCGAAGTGGATGCCAGGCGCGGCCGCGGAATCCGCGAATGCAGTCGCCGCGAGCGACGCCGCCACCACGGGCACCGCTGCGGTCGCTGCCATCGCCACGCCCACCGGTGCGGCAGCGACGCCGCCCACCGAAGCGGAACGCGCCGCGCGCGCGGCGGCCGTTGCAAGCGTCATCGCCGAAACCGATGCGGTCACTGAGGCCGCCGCGAACGGGTCCACTGCGAACGGCACGAACCCCGCGACGCAAGCCGTCCTCACTGACGGCGCCGGCGCACTCGCAGCGTCGAACGCCGACGCGTCGTCGAACGGAGTCGCGCAGGCCGACCGCGAATCGCTGGCCGCCATCGACGATGCGCGCAGCGCGGCGAGCGTCGACCAGGCTGGCAGTGCAGTGGGCCCGCGCGCAGGCCGCCGCGCCGCGATTGCCGCCGCTGCTGCCGAGCGTCGCGAGGAACGGCGCGAGCCGGTGGCGGTACGCACCGTGCCGCGGCGCATCGCCATCATCACCATCGGCGATGCCGCAGTCACCGGTCCCGCGCGCCAGATGCTCGAGGAAGCGCTCGCGGATGGCGGCTTCGAGATGTTCGACACCGACATGGCGGGCGTCGGCGATTTGTCCGTCGGCGAGATACCGCGCGCAGTCGGCCACCTCGCGCAGCGCAACGGCGTGGGCGCCGCGGTGGTCATCCGCGCGGAGCCCGCCGGCTCGCAGCAGCTCAGCTACTACGGCCGCAGCTCGCAGATGAACACCGCGCAGCTCTCGGTGAAACTCTACGACGCCACCTCGCGCTCACCGCTCGGCGCGGGCTTCCGCGCGCCGGTCAACTACACCGGCCCCACCGCCGACTTCAACACGCGCGAGGCCCTGCAACCGAACGTGAGCCAGGTGCTCAACCAACTCGCGCGCTATCGCGACGCCGGCCGCGGCTGACCCGCGCGCCGCGCGCGCGGGTCAGCGACTGCCCGATCCTCGATGATCAGTGGCCGGCTCGCCCGCCAGCGGCGATGCCGGATGTCGAGGACCAAGCCGAAGACCTCGGCGAATGCCGGTCCATGTTGTGCAGTACGAACGCCGCGCTCAGCCCGCGAAGCGATCGAGCGCCTTCTCGGCCTGTCCCCGCTCGTGATCGGACATGCCACGCGCGACCGCACGGTAGCGTTCGATCAGGCCGGCGTCTTCCGGCATGCGGGCCGCGATGCGCTTGAGCACTTCGCCCTTCTCGAAGTCCGATTCCATGTCCGCCACGGCATCGAGCGCCGCGCGCGCCGTGTGGGCGTCGATGCGTGCACCGACCAGTACGGCCAGCAACGCCTCGCGACGCTCGAAATCCGAATCGATGCCCCCTACGGCCTTGACGTAGGCGAAGGTCAGGTCCGGCTTGCCCTTCACGTGCGGCGCGAACGCCTCGAGCGCGGTGCGTTGCTCGAAATCCGAATCGATGCCGGCGATGGCTGTGAGCGCGAGTTGCGTGATCGCTGGCGGCAGGACGTCGCGCCGCGCCAGGGCCACCAGTGCCTCGCGCCGCTCGAAACTGCTGCCCAGCGTGCCGACCGCACTGGCCCACGCCTTGGCGACGGCGCCATCAGCGCCGTCGACGGCGAGCTTGGGCGCGAGGGCTTCGAGCACCGAGCGTGCCTCGAAGTCACTGCCCATGGTGGCAATCGCGTCCAGCATGGCTGCCTGCTGCGGCGCTGCGAGTGACTGGTGGCCGACGAGTGCGACAAACGACTCGCTCCGCTCGAAATCCGAATCGATGTCGCCCGCGAGCGCGATCGCGCGCGTCAATTGTCCATGTTGCAGGGGACCGAGGCCCGCCAGCGTACTGAGGTAGACCTTGCGCACATGATTGCCGTGGATGAGCGCGATCTCGTCCAGCACCGCACCGGCACCGTCGCGCGCGAGCATGCGCCGCACCCGGCCTTCCGCATCGATGCCCGCCTCCCGCAACAGGGTCGGCACCACCGTTGCCAGCCAGGTACGGCCTTCGGCGTCGAGTGAACTCGCGCGGCCGTCCACCGCGTAGCGGCGGACCAGCTTGCCGTTCGCCTGCTCGAATTCGATGCGCCGCCTGACGCCTTTGATCACCTGTTCGATGTAGGCCTCGTCGCCCTCTCCGAGCGATATCACATCGTTCTCGGCGTCGTTGAACGTGATCGCGCCGCGGATCTCGGCCGACAGGGCGAGGCCGTTGTCGTTGATTCGCACCCGCGTGTGCTCGCCGCCGAACAAGCTGCTGCTCAAGTTGATGCTCGATCCCTGGCCGGCGATGACGGGCGCGATGACGATGGCGGGCAGGACGATAACGGCGATCAGCAGCGCGATCGCGATCAAACCCCGGTGGACGGGGCGCAAGCGGGTGGATTTCATGGGCTTCTCCTGCAGCAGGTGCTGGATGCGGACCAGCAGGCGCGAACCGCCGGTCATGGCGATTGCGTACTTCGGCGCGCGAGCGCGCCCGATTTCGCCGGCGCAGCGCGCAAGGCACTCCGCGAGCGCACGCGGGTTGCCCGTGGCGCGCGCGGCCCAGTCGTCGGCGCCGAGTTCGGCGAGCGCGGCGAGTCGACGCGCAGCGAGCGCGTTGAGCGGCTGAAACCAGAAGATCGCGCGCACCAGCGCGGTCAACAACTGCCAGGCGACGTCGCGCCGCGCGATATGCCCAAGCTCGTGCGCGAGCATGGCTTCAAGGCCCCGCGTGCCGATGCCGCGCAGCGCCCAGGGCGGAAGTGTCAGCACGCTGCCGAGGTTGGCCGTGGGGCTGGACGAGTCAGGATCTTCGACCAGGCGCGGTACGCGCAATGCGTTCGACTTCGAGATGTGCGCGAGGAGCGTCAGCGCGGGACGATCGGTGCACACGGGCAGCCGACGGAGCGTGGACGCCCGCCGGTACAGCGCAGCCAGGAGTGCAGCGATCCCGCCGATGCTCGCGAGCAGCCAGAGGATGGTGATCCCGTAAGCGAAATGGCGCGTGACCGCCGGCAGCGCCCAGTCGGTGCGTCGCGGCAGCAGCCGAACCGTCGCGATGCCGGGGGAGGATTCCGAAGAGGGCGCGCGGTGTCCCCGCACGACAGGGATGCGGGCCGGTAGTGACGACTCGGGGGAAATGGCCGATGCGCCCGGAGCGCGTGGCGCCGTCGTCACACGTGCCGGCACCTCGCGAGTGGCCTGCTCGATCGACGGCCACGCCAGGGACAGCGCGGCCGTCGCGACTCCGGCGAGCAGCGCGCACCTCCAGAGCAGCTCGCGCACGGCGGTCGTGCGCGCGAGGCCGGTCCGCTCGAGTGACCAGGCTGCCGCCAGGAAAACCGTGCTGTGCGCGAAGTAGGTCGCCATCAGCAGGAAGATGGACTCGTTCATCGGGCGTCCTCCGATTCGCGCAGCAGCGCTTCGATGCGTTCAAGGTCCTCGGGCGCCACCTCGTCTTCGCGCACGAGGTGCGCGACGAGCGCACGTGCATCGCCGCCGAAAAGATTGCCGAGCAGGCTTCCGACCATCGAACGCCGCACCGCGTCTTCGCTGACGCGCGCCCGGTAGAACACTTGCCGGCCATCGCGCCGCGCGGCCAGCACACCGCGCTTTTCAAGGCGCGTCAGCAGGGTCGCCACCGTGGTGTGCGCCAGTCCGCGCGTGCCGGCCATCGCCTCGACCACGTCGGCGGTGCTCGCTTCGGGGCGGTCCCACAACACGCGCATGACGGCCAGTTGCAGGTCGCTCAGGGAAATCACGGGGGCGCCAGGGTTCAAGATGGTTCTCTACAGTTGTAGTACTACAGTTGTAGAACAACGATCCGACCGAGTCAACGTCCCGGAAGTCATGCCCTGGAGGCGGGTGCGGCCAGTCCGCGGAGCAACAACGAATCCGCAGCTCAGGTCGCCGCTTCGCGATCGAGCAGCGCGCGCTTGCGTTCCACGCCCCAGCGGTAACCCGAGAGCCCGCCGTCCAGGCGCACCACGCGATGGCAGGGAATCGCCACCGCTAGCGAGTTCGCCGCGCAGGCCTGCGCCACCGCGCGCGCCGAGTCCGGCATGCCGAGTCCCGCGGCTACTTCGGAGTAACTCAGCGTCGTGCCTGCAGGAATTCCCCGCAGTGCCTGCCATACCTTTTGCTGGAACGCGGTGCCGCGCACGTCGAGGGGCAGGTCGACACTTGTGCGCGGGGACTCGACGAGACCGACCACGCGCGCCACCAGGGCCTCGAATGCCGGGTCGGCGCCGAGCAGCGTCGCCCGCGCGAAGCGGTCCTGCAACTCGCGAGCGAGCGCATCCGGGTCTGCGCCCAGCGAGATCGCACATACCCCGCGCCCGCTCGCCGCCACGAGGATCGAACCGAGCGAACACTCGCCCACGGCGAAGCGGATCACCGTGTCGGCGCCACCGGCGCGATAGGCCGATGGCGTCATGCCCAGCACGCCGTCCGACTCCGCATAAAAACGACCGCTTGAAGGGTAGCCCGCGTCGTACAACGCTGCAGTCACTGCCCGCCCGCCTGCGAGGTGCGCGCGCACGCGCGTGGCTCGCTGCGCGTTTGCGTAGGCCTTCGGCGTGACGCCCGCTATCGCCGTGAACACCCGATGGAAATGGTGAGGGCTGAGGCCCGCCTGCGCTGCGAGCGCAGCGAGCCCCGGCGCCGACTCCGCGGCATCGATCACGCGGCACGCGGCGGCCACCGTGGCGGCGTGCTGCTCGCGCAAACCCGGCTGGCCAGGCCTGCAGCGCAGGCAGGGGCGAAAGCCGGCATGCTCGGCCGCCGCGCAATCGGCATGGAAGGCGACGTTCTCCGGTCGTGGCAGGCGCGCGCCGCACGACGGACGGCAATACACGCCGGTGGTTCGCACCGAATAGAAAAACTCGCCGTCTGCCGCCGCGGCGCGCGCGACCACGCTGGCCCAGCGCGGGTCGCGGAGCACGGCGTCGGCGGTCTCGAGGGTGCGCGAGTCGCTGGATCTCATGGGCCTCTCCCCTGCATTGTGAACCTCGGCAAGTCTCGGCGGCAGACGCCGGCCCGGCGAGGACTGCGCTGTCGACGACTGGTTGCGACATACGGATTTCGAGACCATTCTGCGCGCTGCCGCCCAGCGCGACACCCCGGGTCTTGCGCTCGAATTCGACGCCTGGGAAGGCGCTGCCTCCGGGCCATTGGGCGCAGCCGCAGCCGGGCGTAGCATGACGTCCGTGTCGGTTCGGGAGGGTGGCCTTGGCACGCACGCAGATCAACCCGAGGACCGCGGTGACCGCGGCGTCCCTCTCGATTGCGATGACATGCGCCGGCGCGGCATGGGCGGGCGAAGCGGCTACTGCGCTCGCTGCGCGGGCGCAGTCACTTCGCCAAACGGATCCGGAGCAGGCGGCGATGCTGTTCGATCGCGCGCTTCCGCTGCTCAGCGACGCACGTGCACACCTCGAGGCCCTGGTCCCGCGGTGTTGGCTGGCCGTGGACGATCCGTCCTTCTTGCCGCGCGCAACCGCGGCGATCGCGGAGGCCAGGCGCGCCGGCGACGCGGATGCAACCACCGAACTGCTGAGCTGCCGTGGCACCATCGAGGAACGACGCAACCGGACCGATGCGGCGTTTTCCGACTACGACGCCGCGGTCGCCGCCGGCGCAAGCGCGGCACCCGGCGTACTGGCGCAGGCGCTCGTGCTGCGCGGCGAGATCCAGCATTTCCGCGGGCAGTTCGCCGAGGCGATCGGCGACTTCAAGCGTGCCTACGCGCTCGCCGAGCGCGACCGGGACACCTCGGTTGAAAGCTACGTGCTCAACGCGATGGCCAACCTGTACGCCGACACGCGCGTTGCCCAGTACGAACAGGCGCTTGCGTACTACCGCACGCTGCTCGCGCGCCACACAGCGGCCGGCAATGCCGCGGACGCAGCCACGTCGACGTTCAACATCGGCGCCACGCTCGACCAGAAAGGCGACCACGATCAGGCTCGCGTCCATTACCAACGCGCACTCGCGCTGGAACGCGAGCAGGGCAATGACGAACAGGTCGCCGAAGTGTCGCGCGCAATCGGCAGCCTGCTGGCAAAACAGGATCCTCCCGAAGCCGCGCTGCCATGGCTCGATGGGGCGCTCGCGTATTTCGCCGGGCACGACCAGCCCGGCAGCGTTGCGCGCACGCGGCTGTCGCGGGCGATTGCGCTCCGGCGGAGCGGCCGGCTCGACGCGGCGACACTCGACCTCGACGCGGCGCGCGCGCACTTCGCGAAATCCGACAACATGCGCTTCCTCGAGCGCATCGAGCACGAGCGCGCCGAACTGCTGGCCGCGCAGGCGCGCTGGCCCCAGGCCTACGCCGCGCGTGGCGCGCAGCTGGCATTGGAGCAGCGGCTCGCGAAGGAGTTGCGCGAAGAACACACATCGCGCCTGCGCGTCGAGTTCGATACCGAACGCAAGGAGCAGGAGAACACCGCGCTGACTCGCGAGAATGCGCTGCACGGCCGCGCGATCGAGGACGCCGCGCGGATCCGGCGGCTGCAGAGCCTGGTGCTGGCGCTTGGTGCGCTGGTGATCGTGCTGCTGGGCTGGTCGTTGCAGCGCAGCCGGCGCACGGCCAGGCGCATGCGCGACCTGGCATTGACCGATGAGCTGACACAGTTGCCCAACCGTCGGCACCTGATGCAATCCGCGCGGCACATGTTCGAGGACGGGGGCCGGGACAACGCGTCGCCAATGGGGGTGCTGGCGCTCGACATCGACCATTTCAAGCAGATCAACGACCGCTTCGGGCACGATATCGGCGACATCGTGCTGCGGCGCGTGGCGGCGGCGCTGCGCGGCAATGTGCGCGACTGCGACCGGGTGGGGCGCACCGGCGGCGAGGAGTTCATCGTGCTGCTGCCACGCACCGACCCCGCCTACGCGGCCGCAGCCGCCGAGCGGCTCCGCGCCGCAGTCGCTGCGCTCGTGTTCGGGGATGCGGTCCCCGGGCTCGGGCCCGTCACGATCAGCATCGGCGCGACCTATCGCGCGGGCAACGATCCCGGTTTCGAAGCCATCGCCAAACGCGCGGACGAACTGCTGTACCGCGCCAAGCAAGGCGGCCGCAATCGCGTTGAGGCGGATTTCCGGGTGGAGTGACCTGCGCCCGGCGGGCCGGAGGACGCCGGGCAAGGCTCGCCGCATCGGGTGATCCAGCGTCAGTCGACGAACGCGCAGTTGCGTCCTTCGCGCTTGGCGCGATACAGGGACTGGTCTGCTGCCTCCACGAGCGCGCGGGCCTCGCCGCCGGCGTCGGTCAATGCGGTCGCCCCGCCGAGGCTGATCGACAGGCGGCCTATCGGGCTGCGCGCGTGCGGCAACGCAAGCTCCGACACCGCATTCAGCAGGTGCCGGGAACACCGCAGTGCATCCTCGTGGCTCGCGGCCGGCAGCAGCACCGCGAACTCCTCGCCGCCGAAGCGCGCCACCAGGTCGTCCGCGCGCGTAAGCGTCGCCTGCAGTGTCGCCGCGATGCGCCGCAATGCATCGTCGCCCGCGAGATGCCCGTACTCGTCGTTGAACGACTTGAAGTGGTCGACGTCGATCAACAGCAGCGACAATGGCTGCCCATGGCGCCGCGCGCGCCGCCACTCGCTGTCGAGGGCCGCGTCGAATCGCCGCCGGTTCGCGACGCCGGTGAGCCCGTCGAGCAGCGAGAGCTTCTCGAGTTCGTCGTTGGCGATTGCGAGATGCGCGTTCGCCTGGGCGAGATCGGCGCTCTGCTGCTCGACCAGGCGCAGGGCCTGGCCGAGCCTGCCGTTGACCGTCGCCATGTGGATCGCGCCTGCGACCTGGCCGGCGATGGCGCACAGCGCCGCGCGTGCATCGACATCGAAGGTGCCGGCGTCGATGGATTCCATGTTGAGCACGCCGAGCAGATGTTCCTGGTGGTGGATCGGCACGGCAAACTCCGCGACGATGCCGGGATCCGCCATCACGTAATCGGGGTCTGCGGCAACGTCCGGCACGAACTGCGGCAAGCCCGTATGGAAGGCGCGCCCGACGATGCCCCGTGTCATCAACCAGCCCAGCCCATCGAATGGTTCGAGCGGCTTGTTGCCCGAATACGCGCTGGCGACCAGTGCGTCGCCGTCCTCCGTTGCCAGCAGCAACGAGCAGAACGCGAGCGAGAAGCGCCGCTGCACATAGCTCGCGATGCGATGCGCGACATCTGCGAGTTGGGATGTCTCGAGCGCGGTGTGCGCGACCTCGCTCATGAGCTCGAGCACCGCCGCGCGCCGCGCCAGTTCGCGGTGCAGGCGCGCGCCGGCGATTGCGCCCGCAACCTGGCCTGCGATCGTTTCCAGCAACGCCATCTGGCCGCGGAACGTGCCGAGGTGCACGCTTTCCGCGTTGATCACCCCCAGCAACTCGCCACGGTGCACGACGGGCACGCACAATTCGGAGCGCACGCTGTCGGCCGTCTCCACGTAGCCAGGAAAGTCCCGCACGTCGTCGAGCAGGATGGGCTTGCCCGTGGCCGCGACGTGCCCGACCACGCCCGAGCCCAGTTCGCGCGAATAGCCGACGTGGATGAGGCTCGGCATCGCGCCCGAGACCGCTTCGCAGACGAAGCGCCCGTTGATCTCATCGATCGAGGCGAAGGCCACGAACTGCCAGCCCAGCGCCTCGCGCACCGCATCGACTATGCGCGCGAGCATCGCGTGCAGCTCGACATCCTCGGTGGCGATGCGGGCAATCTGCATCACGACCTCGAGTTGCCGGTCACTGATGCGTTCCGTCCCGTTTGTCGCCTGCACGTCGAGCACGTCCCGCCCCCTGCGCAGAGGCGTTGGGTCTCGGCGGGGCGCGTCCCGCGACCCGTATCCGGCCACACCGGTACTGCGATCACGGCAGCGTACACGACTCGCGGCTTGCGTCCAGATCGCCGCGGGAGGGTTGCCAGCAACCGGATCCGCGGGCTCCATCAGCCTGCGCGCGGTCCGGCGCACGCCGATGCTGCAAGCCTTCATCGCTCACGGCGGGGTAACGCAGGCCGCGCCCGCCTCAGGTCCATTGCCCGAATGTCCTGCTGGCACTTGCTTCTGCGCGCGCTACAAAGCTGAAGAACGCCAGGGAGTTAACGCCCGCTGGCGTTTTTCCGGCGCGGATGCATGCGCTCCGCGACGACTACCGTGACGCTTGCCTGACGGGGCGCTTCAGCCGATCGATCGAAGCTGCGTCGAACGTGAGTCCAGGCATGCAACGCTTTGCGCCGGAGTTTGGCGACTTCCCGGACGGTACTTAGCCTATCCACGGAGTGCTTGCGGTGAAGGACGGTGTCGATTCGGCTGGTTCAGGGCGGCGCGTCACCGCGAGCCGCCGGCGCGGCGCGAAGACCAGTGGATGTGCGTGATCTTCCAGCCGCCATCGGTCTTGCGCAGCACCATCGTTTCAGTCGAGGAAATCATCAGCATCTCGGCACCTTTCTGAGCATGGATCTCGCTTTCGCTGCCGACCCAGGCCATGTCCGCCGACGCATGCGCCTGTCGCCGCTTGAGCGTGACGCGTGCGTCCTTGAGGAACGTCGCGTCGCTCTTGGCGTGGCTGCCCATGTATTCCGCGCGATTTCGCTCCACACCGCCACTTTCGAGCACAAGAACGTTCGTATCGAGCTCGGCGGCAGCCTTGTCGAGATCGCCTTGGCCCAGCGCTGTCGAGAAACGTTCGACCGCCGCAACCGCGTCGACTGCGGTTGGGGCGATCTGCTGCTGGACGCCTGCAATGTCGCGACCAGGTTGCATTTGCGCGGGACTATGCTTTTCCTCGCCGTGCGCCCACGCCAAAGGTGCGGCGAGGCTCAGGGCAAGTGCGACGGCGATCAGACGGTTGTTCATTGCAGTCTCCAGTTCAACAGTGAAGTGATTGGATAGGTGGCAGGGAGTTGCGTGCCCAGGTCAGTGATCATGACCGTCTTCGCGGTGGGGCGGCGCTGATTGCGCATCGGTCGTCATCGGATCCTCGACGGGCTCGAACGACGAGCGCGCAGCGTCGGGCATCGCCATGCCAGGGTGATGCCCGGACATCGCATCGCTGCCGCCGACGTTGGATTCTCCGCCCCCGTGATCGTGTCCCGGACTTGCGGCAACCAGGGCCGCGTAGTCGGCAGCCGTCATGCGCGGGAACTGCTGCAGCAACGCGACCATGCCCCAGATGTATTGATCGTCCATGCACATGCCCCAGGCCGGCATGCCGCTCATCTTGACGCCGTGCTTGATGACCCAGAACGCTTCGCGCGGATCCACCGCACCCAGCTCGGACCACGTGGGCGGCGCGGGATAGAGGCCGAGGCTGAGCTCGGTATCGGATTCTCCGGGCGCCAGATGGCAACTCACGCACATCACGCTGTAGTTGCCGGCGCCGCCGCGTATCAGTTCCTTCTCGTCGAGCACCGGCGGCTTGAGCCCGGCCGCGCGCGTGGCGATCGAGCGTGATCGAACGCTGTCCATCACGCGATGCGTCGACGCCCAGTGGGGTTCGTCCGCCGCGACGTTGTACACGCCCAACCAGACGAACGCGCCTGCGGCAAGCACGCCCGCGGACGCAATCAGCAAGAACGTTTTCAAGAGTCTCATCGCAGCCTCCTCAGCCGTGTTTCATGGAGGAATGATCGACCGGCTTGGCCCGGAGCGTCGGCGTGGGTCCGGGTGGCGGGCCGCGACGCACCGGCGATCCAAAGTCCGCCTCTGAACTCACGCGGTGTGCGACGGTCCCCTTCGGATTCGGATACCAGCCGGGATCGCTGTAATCGCCGCGGGCAAGACCGTCGCGCACCTTGATCACGGTGAACATGCCGCCCATCTCGAGGGGCCCATGCGGCCCACGACCCATCATCATGGGGAGCGTGTTCTCGGGTCCCTGCATGTGCCCCGAGTCGGTGTGTTCCTGATGCTCCGCCATCCCGGCTTCGCCCATCGCCATGTAGCCCGGCAGCATTTCGCGGATCTCGGCCTCAACGCCGGATTGATCGACGCCCAGCGTGTTGGGAACGTCGTGCCCCATCGCGTTCATCGTGTGGTGCGACATGTGGCAATGAAACGCCCAGTCGCCCGGCACCGCGACAAATTCCAGATCGCGCGTCTGGCCGACACCAACGATTTCCGTGACTTCGGAACGCCACAGCGACTCCGGCCAGCGCCCACCGTCGCCACCCGTCACGTGGAACTTCGGACCATGCATGTGGATCGGGTGATTCCACATCGAGAGATTGCCGACGCGGATGCGCACGCGCTCGCCGCTGCGCGCGACCAGAGGCTCGATCGCGGGGAACACCTTGCTGTTCATGGTCCACAAATCGAAATCCTGCATCACTGCTGGATCAGGTCGATAGGTCCCGGGGTGCAGCGCCCAGTTGTGCAGAAGCACCACGTAGTCGCGGTCGATCCGCTCGGGTTCGCCGTCCTTCGGATGGATCACGAACATGCCCATCATGCCCACCGCCAACTGCACCATCTCGTCGGCGTGCGGGTGATACATGTGGGTACCGTGTTGCCGCAGCGTGTACTCGTACACGTAGGTCTCGCCGGGCCTGATGTGCGGCTGCGACAGTCCGCCCACGCCGTCCATTCCGCTCGGCAGCAAAATGCCGTGCCAGTGCACGCTCGTGTGCTCGGGCAACCGGTTGGTGACATAGATGCGGATTCGATCACCCTCGACCGCCTCGATCGTGGGACCCGGCGTGGTGCCGTTGTAACCCCAGCACTTCGCGCGGCAACCCGGCGCGAATTCGTGTTCGATCTCTTCGGCGACCAGGTGAAACTCCTTGACGCCGTCGACCATGCGATGCGGCAAAGTCCAGCCGTTGAGAGTACGCACCGCGTTGTAGCGCCGGTCACGTGCCACCGCTGGCGCGCGCGCAGTCGCTGTGGCTTGCGCGGGCGCAGAGGGTTGCGCCGTCGGTGGCATGACGTGACCGCTGTGATCCTGCGCAGACACGCGCCGCGATAGCAGCGCCAGCGGCGCCAGCGCGCCCACTCCAAACCAGCGAAACCAGTGGCGTCGGGAAAGGGTCATGGCTTGTCTCCGTGATTTTTGTGCGCGTCGTCGGTCGATGGCGCGTCGTCGGGGTCGGTCGGAGCGACACCGGTCGCATTCGGCATCGCATGGCCGGCGTGTGGGTCCGGTGGCGTCGGAGCGGGTTGAGTGGCTGGTGTTGGCATGGTGTGCTCCGCATGCGGGTCGGGAACCTGCTGCGTTTTCGTTTTTGGCGCGGTCATGCGATGTCCGGCATGCGGATCGGCGACAGCCGACTTGCTCGCGGCATCGGCGCCGCCGTGCATGGAGTGATCCATCGCGGGTGCGGCCGCGCGCGGCAACACGGCCTCGACGCCAAGCGTCGGCTCAAGCGCTTGTCCATCGTCCGGCAGCCGTCCGCCCACGGCGCCGCGCAGTTCCGAGCGCGCGATCCAGTAGTCGCGCACGGCCTCGAGGTACTCCTGGTACGCGTCGTACTCCTGTTGTTTGGCCAGCAGCAACTCGAACACCCCCATGAGCATGAAGTTCACCTGCTCCTGCGTACGCGCAACGATCGCCTCGCGGCGCGGCACGAGTTCGGTGCGATAGCGCTCGCTGATGTCGCGCGTGGCGCGCAATCGTTCTATTCCCAGATGTGCCGTGTTGCGCACGCCCAGCGCAAGCGCGTCGAGCTGGGCGCGCGCCTGCAGCAGTTCGGCGTCGGCACGCGCCACGGCACCCTGGCCCTGATTGAAGATCGGCAGCTCCAGCGCAAGCGAGGGACCACGCAGGATTTCGCCATCGAGCTCGCTCTCGCGCTCATAACCGACTTCAACGGCACCGAGCCAGCGCCAGCGGCGAGTCACGCCAAGCGCATCTTCACGCAACGCCACGGACTGCCGGGCCGCAGCGAGGTCCAGTCGCTGATCCAGCGCCAGCGGCACCAGCGCATCGGCGGTCAGGGTGTTCTCCGGCGGTGCAGCGAGTTGTGTGGCGGTAGTCCAGTCCGCAAATGCGGGCAGGCCAATCAGTGCTGCCAATTCGATGCGTGTGCGCAAGGCGTCCGCGCTCGCGCGCACCGCTTCGATGCGCGCCGACGAAGCGGCGGCATACTCCTGTTCGAGCTGCAGCCGGTTGATGTTGCCCGCGTCGAAGAAGCGTTGCGCAAGTTCGGCCGAATGGCCCGCGGCCTGCGCGACGAGTGCACGCATCGCCGCGATCTGCTGCGCACCGACCGCCTGGTACCAGGCGGTCTCGACCTCAGTCGCGAGTTCCAGCAACGCGCCCGCGACCGCCTTCTGCAGACGATCGAGTTCGCCCGTGGCGAAACGCTTGCGCGCCGACAACAGCAGCAGATCAGTGATGCTGAGCGACACGCTGCGCGTGATCTGGCTGCCGTCCGCATCGCGCGCATGGAGGTGGGAATAACCAAAGCTGGGGTTGGCGATGCGCCGAGCGTCGTCGAGCTCGGCCCGACCCAGCCCCAGCCGCGCGTACTCTTCGCGGATGCGGGGATTGTTGAAGAACGCGAGGCGGACCGACTGATCGACGGTGATGGGCTCAGTGGGCAACTCGGGCGGGGTATCGGGCGCGGTCGGCATCCAGCGCGGTGCGACGCCGCGTCGCGTTGCAACGAGCGCGCTGGTGTCGGCGTAGCCGCGCTCGCCGGGCAGGCTCGCGCAACCGGCCAGGGCGACCGCCAACGCGGCGGCCGTCGCGGAACGAAACAGGGATGACATCTGGAACTCCTCGGAAAAGTGCTCGGGCCAAAGCGCAGTGCGCGGGCCTCGCAAAACGCGAACCATTGAAGGCGCCGCGCTCACCGCAGCGAACGATGCGCGTCGGGTCTCAGGCGTTTACGCCGCCGGTGGGCGAAAGGGCGGCGTGCCTCGAAGAAGGGCAGGCGGCGGTGCGATCAAGACGCCTTGTGTTGCAGTGACCGCCTGTGCCCCAGGCGCAAGAGGCGCGAACGGCACGGCAAGCGAAAGCACGCAGCCGCACTGGCATGCGGCGCCCCCGCAGCAGGAGTTTCCGGAGGGTTCGAATTCGACGCCGGTCATTGGGACTGCGCTTGACGATTCCGTCGCCTTCTCGACAGCGAGGCCTTCGTGGCACGGGTGACTCGGCTGTGCCGCCAAAGCGGGCGTGGCCTCCTGAGTCTGCAGCGCGGGCGCACCCTGATCCATGTGCGCCATCGCCAACGGCGCCGAAAACCCGTTCAGGGTCAGCGTCAGGGCAATCAGCGCGTGAAGCAGGATTCGAAGCATAAGCGTCACAGACTGCACCCGATGTGCAGAAGTTGCAACTCGAAACGGAATCCGCACTGCGGTGTAGTGTCGGTTTCCAGCCACGCTGGCACGGCTGCTCCATCACGCGACCAAAGTACCCCATGTTGCACCGCAGTGTTACAGCGCCCGCGCATGGGTCTATGGTTGTGCGGTTGCCACGTCCCGGGTGCTAGATCGGCGCTTATCGTCGAGCGGGGTCAAGCAATTTCGAGGACGCTCGTTTAGGGGCGGCGTCTTCGTCGCTGTAGAGGGTCCGTCTGGATTTCCTTCACTTGTCAGAGCGTGCACGCCACCAACCTATAGGGGACACCTTTCGTATGAAACTCAATCGACTCGCCGCGGCCGTCGTCGGCACTGCCGTAATCCTGACCGCATCCTTTGCGGTCAACGCCACTCATAGCTGGGCCAACTACCATTGGGCGAGGACGACGTCCTCGTTCAATCTGCAGGTGATCGACAGCAATACCCCGGATTGGGACGGCGAGCTGGCACAGACGCTCAGCGATTGGTCGGCATCGACCAAGCTCAATCTTTCGGTGACCAGTTACGATGACTCGTCGCGCGCGCGCAGGCAGTGCCGGGCGGTCAGCGGCAAGATCCGTTCGTGCAACTCCGCCTACGGCAACAACGGCTGGCTGGGACTTGCGTCGATCAACATCAGCGGCGAACACATCACGCAGGGCACGTCGAAGATGAACGATAGTTACTCGGCCCAGTTCGCGGTCCAGAATGAGCGGGATCATGTGATGTGCCAGGAGATCGGCCATCTGTTCGGTCTCAGCCACACCAGCGAAAACGGCACCAGTCAAGGAACGTGCATGGACTATTCGCAGTCCGCGTCCAGCACCCGACCCAACCAGCACGACTACGACATGCTGGTGAGCAAGTATGCCCATCTCGACACAACGAATACCTATGCCTCCGTGGGCGGCGCCACCGCCAGCGCGACGACTCCCGAGCAGGCTGCGATGGCGGGCGACGTTCCCATGGGCGTCCGCGTGTTCAAGGGCGTGCTGCATGAGGACTGGGTTGCGGAGGATGGAAAAGGCGGCGTCTGGATTCACCACGTGACTCTGGCGACCGGGCACGAGAATGACGACGTATTGGGCAAATAGGCGGTACTGAGATAGTTTGTGAAAAACGCCGGGACAGCCCGGCGTTTTTTCTGTGCGGTGGCGTGGGGGGCGAATCGGCTCCGGGCCCGTGAGACCTGTCGTACAGAACGACGCCAGAATTTTCAGTGCCATGGAGTCCTGCCATGAATTTCAATTCGGCCAGCTTGCTCGTCTGGATCGCCGCCCTTGCGTCGACGGGTTGTGCCGTGGAAGCCACTCGATCTGCCGAAGGTCAGCTGCTGGCTGGCTGGTACAGGGAACATGCCGGAAAGGGCGTGTTCCAGGTCTGCGGAGATTCGAAGCAGTTGTCCGTGTCCGGCTCAGGGCAACTTCGCGCCGAGGCACGCAAGTTCGGACTGCAACAGGACTCGCCTGTTTATGCGCGCCTTTTCGGCGTGCTCACCGATAGCGGGAGCACTCTGCAAGTCTCGCGCGTCGAACAATTCGGTTCGACCACGCCGGTTCGCGATTGTGCGATGACCGGCGTCGTGATTCCGGATTCGACGACGGAGCAGAGCCGCAGGCGTTGAGGCCTGCCGATCCTTCAGTTCTGCGACGTCATGCACATTCGGCTAACCTTCCAGCAGTGCCGCGGTCGCGTAGCGCTCATCGAACACACTTGCGATGCGGGCGCTTCCGACCGACCGACACTGCGACCATCCAGCACCAGTCATCGGGGCGCATCGAAGAGTCATGGAGATTCCTTCGCGGCCGGAAATCCGAGCAGCGGGCTGGCCAATTTCCCCGCGGAATCGAGCGACCACATTCGCGTGATACCGCGACTCATCGCAACGTCCAGCAGCTGTTGCATCAGGGACGCCTCGAGGCTTTCGGTTTCCCATTCGTCGAGCAATGCGACGGCGCACTCGCAGTCCGGTCCGAACGCGGTCGCCCTGTAACGGCCCACGCCCACGAACTTGTCCCTTCCGTCTTCGCGAACGACCGCTGCGAAGGCGACGTCCTGGGACTCACGTGTCGGAATCGCTCCGCCAGCAGTCCCCGTGTCCAGATGCGGCGCCTGGCCCAGGAAGCGATAGCGGCCTGTTCGCGAAGATAGCGCCTCGACAAACGCGCGTTCCGCCACTGCATCCTCTTTGCCGACTGAGCGGATCAGAACCGGGCTTCTGTGGCCCTGCACTTCGGATCGAGTGAGACAGCCGAGTCCCCGCTGTCGCGACAACAACGACTCCATGGCTTGCTGCATGCCAGCCCCGAGTGAGCATGGAGCGCCATCATGCGCTGTCGTTGAGTCTATCCGCATTGACCTGAATCAAGTCACGCTCATCGCTTACGACCGCATTCCCGACCTGCCCCAGCCGCCTCGTCACGACAGGAATACGAGCAGCATGTCCGGCTCCTGCGTCTGCTCGCGGGAACCTTGGGGTTGCGTGCCGCCGAGGTCAAGGCCGAGGCCTCAGCAATGAACCTTCGATCATCACGTCGACGCCAGTGTGCGGGTGAATCGCGAGGGCGGGGATATCCTCGCCGGCACGCCAGCGCGCCACCGCATTGCGTTTGGATTCACCATCGACCAGAAACAGAACC
>JBBRIE010000020.1:0-23802 GCA_038221545.1 Lysobacterales bacterium | reverse complement strand
CGGACCCGCCATGAATCCGGTGCGCCAACCCGGCATGCCGTAGGTCTTCGAGAGCGAGTCGACAAAAATCACGCGATCGCGCAGCGAGGGTTGCGACATCACGAAGTTGTGGTAACCGATGCCGTCGAACACCATGCGGTTGTAGATGTCGTCGGTGATCACCCAGGTGTCTGGATGCGCGACGATGATCTCCGCCAACGTCTCGATCTCCGCACGCGAATACACCATGCCGGTCGGGTTGGAAGGGTTGTTGAACAGGAATCCCCGGGGCTTCTCGCGCAACGCGGCTTCGAGTTGCCCGGGCCGCAGCTTGTAGTCCTGCGATGCCGGGCACGGCAGCAGCTCGATGCGCGCGTTGACGATCTCCGCGATGTCGACGTAGCTGGTCCAGTACGGCGTCGCGAACGCGATCGCGTCGCCTTCGTCGAGCAGCACTTCGGCGAGCGTATACAGGATGTGCTTGGCGCCGATGCCCGTGGCGACATTGCGGCGCGAATAGCCCGTCATGCCCACGGCGTCCATGTGGGCAATGAACGCATCCAGCAGCGCATCGCTGCCGCGATTGCTGCCGTACTGCCCGGAGTCGTTCGCAAGCGCAGCGCGCGCGGCCGCGTAGACGTGCTCGCCGGGAAGGAAATTGGGCACGCCGATGGAGAAACTTATGATGTCGCGGCCCGCGGCCTTGAGTCGCTTGGCGCGTTCCGCGACCAGCATGATCGTGCTCGGGCGAGCCCGTCCGACGCGTGAAGAAAGTTTCAGCATCGACTGCCCCGACAGCCCGTTCGCAAGCCGCGCAGACTAGCACAGCGCCTACTCGCACTCGTGCCTTCGCAGGTATCGACACGCGATGTCGGCGCTTGTGGGCGGAGGCGGATTCGGCTAAATCACCGCATGGCTTCTCCATCCGGGATTGCCTTGGTTCCGGGGGGCAGGCCTCCGGCGCAGTCGACCTCGCAGCGGAGACGCCATGCCCACCGCAATTCCGCAGGGCCTCGCTGCGCGACTCCTAGCGATCCTCGCCGTCATGCTCATCACAGCGTGCGCGAATACGCAGAGTCGCGTCGCGAACAGCGTGCGCGATTCCGGAGAGCGGGTGCGCGGCAGCGTAGTGCTGGTCGAACCCGACATCGAGCTGTCCGAAGTGACAACCGGTGGCTCGCACCAGCCTCGGGCCGACTGGACGGAACGCGCCAGGGCCGCCCTTCCCGCGGCATTGCGCAGCCACCTCGAAACGCGTGCCGCGCTCACCCTCACGACCTTCGCGATCGACGACTCGCTGCCGGCGGAGGACCGCACGAGGCAACTGCTGTACCTGCACCGCGCGGTTGGCACCAGCATCCTGCGGCACGCTTATGGTTCGGCCGCGCTGCCGAGCAAGGCGAACGTGTTCGACTGGACGCTGGGTGACGGCGTGCAGACCCTGCGCGCTGCCACCGGCGCGGATTACGCCTTGTTCGTGACGGTGCGCGACAGCTACACCAGCGGCGGCCGGGCGGCACTCATGGTCGCCGGCGCGCTGGTGGGTGTCGGCATGTCAGGTGGTGTCCAGGCTGGATTCGCGTCACTCGTCGACCTGCGCGACGGTCGCGTCGTCTGGTTCAACACGCTGGTTGACCACCGTGGCGACTTGCGTGACGCGGCGGGCGCAGTCACCACCGCAAGCCGGCTGCTGGAAGGATTCCCGTTGTGAGGCTGGCGCCCGCGGCCTTCGCATTGCTGGTGTTCGCGGCGTGCCTTGGCGGATGCCGCACCGCACCGGTAGCGCAAGCAAGCCCGGCCGCCGCTTACGCCGCCGACAGCGACGAGGCGGGATTGCGCCAGGCCATGGACGCGGCGGAACAACGCCTGCGCAGGTCTCCCCTGCTCATCCGCGATGAGAAGCTCCAGTCCTACGTGCGCGACCTGACGTGCCGCCTCGCAGGCGATTTCTGCTCGGAAGTGCGCGTCTACCTCGTCGACCTTCCCTACGCGAACGCGTCCATGGCGCCCAACGGGGTACTGCAGGTGTGGGCTGGCCTGCTTCTGCGCGCACGCGACGAAGCGGAGCTCGCGTACGTGATCGGGCACGAGCTCGGACACTATCGCCATCGGCACGTGATCCAGCAATGGCGCAGCGCGCAGCGCACGCAGGCGTTGCTCGGCGCCCTCCAGGTGCTTACCGCGGGGGCAGGTGCGGGCATGGTCGGCAGCGCACTCGGATTGGGCAGCGCCGCCGCGCTGAGCCAGTTTTCCCGTGAGCACGAACGGGAGGCCGATCGCTTCGGTTTCGACACGCTGGCCGCGCAGGGATACGACCCGGCTGCGTCGTTTGGTCTGTACGAACAACTCGCAGCCGAGGAAGCAGCCTTGCCCCCGCGCTGGCGCAGCATCGTGTTTTCCACGCACCCACCAACCGCCGAACGCCTGCAGGACATGCAGCACGCCGCCGCGGGTTCGCCGCCAGGCAAACGATTCGCGGAACGCTTCGAGCAGGCGGTTGCTCCGTCCCGACACGCATGGTTGCGGGCAGACCTTTCCCGACGGCAGCTCGGCCCGAGCCGCGTGCTGCTCGACGCGTTGCTGCGGCGCGCCGGACCCGACCAGCGGGGCGAACTTGCGTACTTCCGCGGCGAAGTCGCGCGGCTCGAGGACTCGCCGCAGTCCCGGGTCGAAGCCGAGCGCTGGTATCGCGAGTCGCTCGCCAGTGACCACGTGCCGCCTGCGGCGCATCGCGAACTGGGCCTGCTGCTGCGCGCAGGCGGCCGGCGCGGAGCGGCCGCGCGCGAGCTTTCGCGCTATCTCGACCGCGTCCCGGCGGCCGAGGATCGCGCACTGATCGAACACTATCTGTCGGAGTTGCGCTCGTGATGCCTGCACTCTGGACTGCGATTTCCGCCGCAGGTCGATTGCCGTTGCTGCTGGTGGTGGCATTGGCCCTCGCGTCCTGCGGACCGGCTCCGCTGGTGCGCGCAGGGTCTGCGACGGCGGTGGGATCGATCGTGCTCGAAACCCCGGTCGACTGGTCCCGCTACGGGGATTCGAGCGTCGAGCTGTGGACTCGGGATGGCACGCTTCTCAACCAGTTCCAGTTCGTCGGCGCGATAGAGCCGGGCCAGCATGTTTTCCGCTCGCGGCGCGAATCGCGACGGCGTCCCGACGGTCCGTATTTTCGCGCCGGCATGCACGGGCTCGAGTTGCAGGCCCTCGTGCTCGATGGCCTGTCGGAGCTGGGCGCGGTGCGCCCGGAGGCGAAGGCGCTCCGGCCGGTGCGGTTCGGTGCAGGCGAGAGCGTTCGCTTCGACGTCGACACCGCCAATCAGGAAGGGCTCGTCTATCGTGGGCTGGCGCAGGCATCCGTGCACCGGGGCAAGTTGTACGTGATGCTGTTCCTGGCGCCCGCCGAACATTATTTCGGCCGCGACCGCGTGGTCGTCGAGCGCATGCTGGATTCTGCACGGCCCCTCGACTGACTCCGCGGCCCCGCAGATGGGATGCCGCTGCCGCGCGGACGCGAGCAGCAGCCCTCATCGTGCGCGACCGTCAGCGCGCGTCCAGCGTCTTGTTCCACTCCACGACCTGCGGAGCCTGCGCGGCCAGCACCGCAGCCGTGTCGCCTTCGAGCGTGACGGACTCGATCTTGTCGCCCTGCCGGATGGCGTCGACCACTGTCTGGTCGGAAGCATCGACGACGCGACCGAACACGGTGTGCTTGCCGTCGAGCCACGGCGTCGCGACGTGGGTGATGAAGAACTGGGACCCATTGGTGCCCGGGCCCGCATTCGCCATCGAGAGCACGCCACGATCGTGGCGCAGCGACGCGACGCATTCATCGTCGAACCGGTAACCGGGGCCGCCGCGGCCGGAGCCTTCCGGACATCCGCCCTGGATCATGAAATCCGGCAGCACGCGGTGAAAGTCGAGTCCGTTGTAGTACCCGCGTTGTACGAGATTAACGAAGTTCGCGACCGTCCTGGGCGTCTCGGTGGGGGTGAGCCGCACCCGGATCGGGCCGCGGGCGGTCTTGAATGTGGCGGTCAACTCGCTCATGCGAAGGCTCCGTGAGAAGGGGCGCGAATGATAGCCGCTCCCCGATCCGCCGCCCGCAGGTGTCCGCCCTTGCCGGAGTCGGCCTGCAATGGATGGCCAAGTGTGAATGGGCCGAGCAATGGCTCCATTTGTTATCTTGCTAGAATAGGCGGTTACCCATTGCCAATGCCCCTCCGGCCGTTTCCGTATGTCCATCGAAAACCTGCGCAACATCGCCATCGTCGCCCACGTCGACCACGGCAAGACCACCCTCGTCGACCAGCTGCTCAAGCAGTCGGGCACCTTCCGCGAACGCGCGGTGATGGTGGAGCGCGTGATGGACTCGAACGATCTCGAGAAGGAACGCGGCATCACCATTCTTTCCAAGAACACGGCGATCCGCTGGAAGGATCCCGACGGCAAGGAATGGCGCATCAACATCGTCGATACCCCGGGCCACGCCGATTTCGGCGGCGAGGTCGAGCGCGTCCTTTCGATGGTGGACTCCGTGCTGTTGCTCGTCGACGCGATGGACGGCCCCATGCCGCAGACCCGTTTCGTCACGCAGAAGGCGTTCCAGATGGGTTTCAAGCCCATCGTGGTAGTCAACAAGGTGGATCGTCCCGGCGCCCGTCCCGACTGGGTCGTGGGGCAGACCTTCGACCTGTTCGACCGCCTCGGCGCAAGCGAGGACCAGCTCGATTTCCACACCGTGTACGCCTCCGCGCTCAACGGCTACGCCGGACTCTCGCCGGATGTGCGCGAAGGCGACATGAGTGCCCTGTTCCAGACGATCATCGACCACGTGAAGCCGCCGCCGGTCGACCTCGACGGCCCCTTCCAGATGCGGGTGACGTCGCTCGACTACAACAACTACGTCGGCATCATCGGCGTCGGGCGCGTGCAGCGCGGTCGCGTGCGCACCAACATGCCGGTGACCGTGCTCGACCGCGACGGCAAGCCGCGCAGCGGCAAGATCATGCAGGTGCTCGGCTTCCATGGCCTCGAGCGTACCGAAGTCGCCGAAGCGCGCGCCGGCGACATCATCGCCGTCTCGGGTATCGAAGGCCTCAGCATTTCCGAGACCATCTGCGACCCGTCGGCGCCCGAGCAACTCGAGGTGTTGACGGTGGACGAGCCGACCATCTCGATGACCTTCCAGGTCAACGACTCGCCCTTCGCCGGCAACAAGGCCAGGAGCGGCGGCAAGTTCCTGACCTCGCGCCAGCTGCGCGACCGCCTGGTCCGTGAGACCCAGCACAATGTTGCGCTCAAGGTCGAGGAGACCGAGGACGCCGACAAGTTCAAGGTGTCGGGTCGGGGCGAGCTGCACCTCTCGATCCTGATCGAGACCATGCGACGCGAAGGCTACGAGCTCGCGGTGTCGCGTCCCGAAGTCATCCTCCGACAGATCGACGGCCAGACCATGGAGCCGTTCGAGAGCCTCGTGGTCGACCTCGAGGAGGCCTACCAGGGCGGCGTCATGCAGCGCCTCGGCGAACGCCGGGCGCAGCTGCAGAACATGGAGCCGGACGGCAAGGGTCGAGTGCGCATCGACTTCATCATCCCGGCGCGTGGCCTGATCGGTTTCCAGAACGAGTTCCGTACCATGACGGCGGGCACCGGCCTGCTCTTCCACGTGTTCGACCACTACGGACCGAAACAGGAAGGCGCGATCGGCAAGCGCTCGAACGGCGTGTTGATCTCGAATGGCACGGGACCTTCGCCCGCCTACGCGCAGATCATGATGCAGGAGCGCGGCCGCCTCATGATCGAGCCGCTGGACGAGATCTACGAGGGCCAGATCGTCGGCATCCACGCCAAGGACAACGACCTCACCGTCAACGCGTTGCGCGCCAAGCAGCTCACGAACTTCCGCGCCGCCGGCAAGGACGAGACCGTGCAGCTCACGCCCGCGATCAAGATGTCGCTCGAGCAGGCGCTCGAATTCATCGACGACGGCGAACTGGTTGAAGTGACGCCGGTCGCGATCCGCCTGCGGAAGCAGGCCCGAACCGAAGTCGACCGCAAGCGCACCGCACGCGGGTAAGCCGACGCGCTTGCGCGCCACTGGCGCGAGCGTCGGCGAACGCCCGGCCGCGGATGGCCGGGGCCGGATGCCCAGCCGCAGGGATGCCTGCTTGCGAGTCCCGTTGACGCGCTTGCGCGCCACTGGCGCGCGCGTGGACGGGAAGCCGGCGATCCTCGAGATTGTTGCGCGACAGCGCGCCTCCGAAGTCTGCGCGAAAGCTCTACGCGCTCACACTCCGCAGCTGCTCGTGTTTGCGCACGATCAACATGGCGATCTCGAGCGACTGTTCGTAGTTGAGCCGTGGATCGACGTTCGAGCGGTACGCACGCGCGAGGTCGCCTTCGGCGAGGTCCCTGGCCCCACCCATGCACTCGGTGACGTTGTCGCCGGTCAGCTCCAGATGCACGCCGCCGAGCCGCGTACCCGCGGCCGCATGCAGATCGAACGCCTGTTCGAGTTCGGCGCGGATGTTCGCGAAGCGCCGCGTCTTGATCCCGCCCGCGAGGGATTCCGTGTTGCCGTGCATCGGATCGCAGATCCACAAGACACGGCGCCCGTCGCGCCGGACGGCATCGAGCAGCGGCGGCAACTTCGCGCCGGCGTTCTGCGCTCCCATCCGATGGATGAAGATGAGCCGTCCGGGCTCGTCGTCGGGATTGAGTACGTCGATCAGGCGGCGCAGCGAATCCGCGTCGCTGGATGGGCCGACCTTGACGCCGACGGGATTGCGGATGCCGCGGCAATACTCCACGTGCGCGCCGTCGAGTGCGGCAGTTCGCACGCCGATCCACGGCAGGTGCGTCGACAAATTGAACCAGCCCTGCTGCCGGGGCACCTGCCTCGTCAGCGCTTCCTCGTAGTGCAACACGAGGGCCTCGTGCGACGTGAAGAAATCGACGCGGTTGAGGTTGTGCACCGCGGCGCCGGCCAGGGTCTCCATGAAGCGGATCGACTCGCCGATGGAGACGACGCGTTCGCGGTACTCACGCGCCAAGGGTGCATGCTGGACCCAGTCGAGGTCCCAGTATTCGGGATGATGAAGGTCCGCGAATCCGCCATCGATCAGCGCGCGCACGAAATTCATCGTCAGCGCGGAGCACGAGTGGCCCTGCAGCAGGCGTTGCGGATCCGGTTGTCGCACGGCTGCCTCGAAGGCGGCGCCGTTGATGAGGTCACCGCGATAGCTCGGCAAGGAAACCTCGCCACGGATCTCGATGTCGGAAGACCTCGGCTTGGCGTACTGGCCGGCGAAGCGGCCGACGCGCACGATCGGCAACCGCAGCCCGTGCACCAGCACCAGGCTCATCTGCAACAGCACTTTCAGTCGCGACGAGATGGTGGCCGAATTGCAGTCGTCGAAGCTTTCCGCGCAATCGCCGCCCTGCAGCACGAACCGCTGCCCGAGTTGTGCTTCGGCAATCATTTCCTTCAGCGCAAGCACTTCCCAGGAAGTCACCAGCGGCGGCAGCGTGCGCAACTCGCCGAGCACGCGTTCGAGTGCCACGGGATCGGCGTACATCGGCTGCTGCGCTGCCGGTGCGGAAGCCCAACTGCCCGGATTCCAGGCCACGGACGCAGAATCGACGGACGGTGCCGTTGGCAGGCGCGTGACGTTCACGGGCCAAATCGGGCTTCGGTGTCGCGGCGCAGTGCAGCATGCAACGCCCATGACCCGAGAAACACGAACCAGACCAGGGTCCAGGTCGGCATCGAAAGACCGAGGAACGTCCAATCCACCGTCGCGCATTCGCCCGAACCTGTGAATGCCTTGCGCAGCGCCGATGTGAGCGGCAGCGTGTCGATCATGTACTCGAGGCCGGGACCACACGCGGGCACCTGGTCCGGCGGCAGGTTCTGCAGCCGCACGTGCTGGAACGCGATTCCGGCACCAGCGGCCGCGCAGGCGAACGCGAACAGCCCGTAGACCTTGCGCCCGAATCCGGCGGGGCCGTGCACTGCCGCGATCAGCGCAACCAGGCCGAGCGCGAGGAATGCGACCCGCTGCAGGATGCATAGCGGGCACGGATCGATGAACATCTGGAACTGCACGTAGTACGCGTAGGCCAGCAGCAGGGTGCAGGCCACCGCGATAGCGGCGAAATGGAATCGCGGTGAGCGGATCAGGTACATCGGCTTCTGCGAGGAGACGGGAATGTGGGTCACGATGCCGCGTCGCAGCATGCAATGCAACCCATGGTTGCCGCGCAGTGGGACGCGTGGTCAGGCTTGCCCGGCGCGTTGCGAGTGGCGGAATTTCCTAGGCGGAGAGCCGCGAGTAACGGCAAGCGGCGCAACCGCCCGGCGTCCAGGAGGGTCCAGCAAAAAGCCCCGGTCACTGCCGGGGCTTCTTTTACCGGGAGTCGGGGACGACTCAGTCCGAATTGTCGTCCACCGCAGCGTTGGCCTGCGGTCGATCGACCAGTTCCACATACGCCATCGGCGCCGAATCGCCAGCGCGGAAACCGGCCTTCAGAATGCGCAGGTAGCCTCCCGGCCGCGCCACGTAGCGCGGACCGATCTCGGTGAACAGCTTGCCGACCGCTGCCTTGTCGCGCAGGCGCGAAAATGCCAGACGGCGATTGGCCACGCCGTCCACCTTGGCGAGCGTGATGAGCGGCTCGGCGACGCGGCGGAGTTCCTTGGCCTTCGGCAGCGTCGTGCGGATCGCCTCGTGGACGATCAGCGACGTCGCCATGTTCTGGAACATGGCCTTGCGGTGACTGCTGGTGCGGTTGAGCTTGCGGCCCGAATTCATGTGGCGCATGACACTGGTTCCTTGGTTCTAACTGCTTGAATCCGCGCAGCCCGCCCTGCGAAGGACGGTGCCGCGCCGAGTCGCGGGGCTTAACCGATCTGCATGCCGTGCGAGAGGCCCGGCGGCGGCCAGTTTTCCAGACGCATGCCGAGGTTGAGGCCGCGCTGGGCCAGGACGTCCTTGATCTCGGTCAGCGACTTCTTGCCGAGGTTCGGGGTCTTGAGCAGTTCGACTTCGGTCTTCTGGATCAGGTCGCCGATGTAGTAGATGCTTTCCGCCTTGAGGCAGTTGGCCGAACGCACCGTCAACTCGAGGTCGTCGATCGGACGCAGCAACAACGGATCAACTCCGCTCACCGCCGGCGCCACCACAGAGGACTCGCGGCGGGTGAAGTCACCAAACACCGAAAGCTGGTCGGCCAGGATGTCGGCGGCCTTGCGCACCGCGTCTTCGGCTTCGACCGTGCCGTTGGTGTCGATATCGAGAATCAGCTTGTCGAGATCGGTGCGCTGTTCGACGCGCGCGCTGTCGACTTCGAACGAAACACGACGGATCGGCGAGAACGAGGCATCGAGCTGCAGCCGGCCGATCGGACGCGATTCCTCGTCGGGACGACGACGCGCGACGGCGGGCTGGTAGCCCACGCCACGCGCGATCTTGAGACGCATCGACAGCGTGATTTCCTTGGTCAGGTGCGCAATCACGTGTTCGGGATTGACGATCTCGACGTTGTGATCCACCTGGATGTCTGCAGCCGTCACCAGCCCCGGACCCTTCTTGGTCAGGGTGAGCGTAGTCTCATCGACGTTGTGCAGGCGGATCGCGACGTCCTTGAGGTTCAGCATCACCTCGATCACGTCTTCCTGCATGCCTTCGAGCGTCGTGTACTCGTGCAACACGTCGTCGATCTCGGCCTCGACGATCGCCGCGCCCGGGATGGAGGACAGCAGTACCCGGCGCAGCGCGTTGCCGAGCGTGTGGCCGAAGCCGCGCTCGAGGGGCTCGACCACCACGCGTGCGCGGTGGGTCGACAGTCTTTCGGATGTGATGCCGCGCGGACGCAGCACCGAATTTGCGTTACCAGCCATTGGGGCTTGCGCTCCTGGATTACTTTGAATAGAGCTCGACGATCAGGTTTTCATTGATGTCGGAAGGAAGATCCGCGCGATCCGGCGAAGCCTTGAATATGCCGCTCATCTTCTTGGCATCGACTTCGACCCATGAAGGAGCCAGATCCATCTCGGACGAAAGCGTAAGCGCTTCCTGGATCCGAAGCTGGCTCTTCGACTTTTCCGAAACCGCGATCTCGTCGCCAACCTTGACCTGGTACGAGGGCAGGTTGACCGATTTGCCGTTGATCCTGATGGCCTTGTGCGACACCAGCTGCCGCGCCTGGGCGCGGGTCACGGCGAAGCCCATGCGGTAGATCACGTTGTCGAGGCGGCCTTCAAGCAGCTTGAGCAGGTTCTCGCCCGTGTTGCCCTTGCGGTTGGATGCCTTGGCGTAATAACCGCGGAACTGCTTTTCGAGCAAGCCGTAGGTGCGCTTCACCTTCTGCTTCTCGCGCAGCTGCACGGCATAGTCCGACAAGCGGACCCGCTTGCCGGCGCCGCCGTGCTGGCCGGGCTTCTGCTCGAGCTTGCACTTCGAATCGAGTGCGCGCGACGGGCTCTTGAGCGAGAGGTCAGCGCCTTCACGGCGCGCGAGTTTGCAAGTTGGACCGATATATCTAGCCATGGAATCCTGCTCTTTTGAAATTCCCGGCCACGGATGGCCGGTCTTGATTCACGCGATCAGGGACGATCGCAAAAGAATCTAAACCCGACGCCGCTTCGGCGGACGGCAGCCGTTATGCGGGATCGGGGTGATGTCGATGATGTTGGTGATTCGGTACCCAACGGCGTTCAGTGAACGCACGGCCGACTCGCGGCCGGGGCCGGGTCCGGTGATGCGGACTTCAAGCGTCTTCAGCCCGTAGTCGAGCGCTGCACGCCCCGCCTTCTCCGCCGCCACTTGCGCCGCGAATGGGGTCGACTTGCGCGAACCGCGAAAACCGGCTCCGCCCGAAGTGGCCCACGACAGGGCATTGCCCTGACGATCGGTGATGGTGATGATCGTGTTGTTGAAAGAAGCCTGCACGTGCGCGATGCCGTCGGTGACGACGCGCCGAATCTTCTTCTTGGGTGCTGCTTTGACCGGCTTGTTCATGAGTTCCTGTTTCGAGCGCTCTGCGCTCCGTCTGCGTTGCTCTGATTCGGCTTGGACCGGATATCCGGGCCTACTTCTTCATCTGCTTGCGAGGGCCCTTGCGGGTACGCGCATTGGTGCGGGTGCGCTGGCCTCGCATCGGCAAGCCGCGGCGATGACGCAGTCCGCGATAGCAGGACAGGTCCATGAGGCGCTTGATGCTGATGCCGACCTCGCGGCGCAAGTCGCCTTCGACGGTGTACTTGCCGACCTGGGCGCGCAACTTCTCGACGTCCGCCTCGCTGAGGTCGCGAACTTTGGTCGAAGACAGCACGCCCGCGTCCACGCAGATCTTCTTGGAGCGCGAGCGGCCAACGCCGTAAACGCTCTGGAGTCCGACCCACACGTGCTTGTGGACGGGAATGTTGACACCGGCAATGCGCGCCATAACTAAACTATCTCCGAGGCATTCTGCGCAACTTTACGCGCAGTGAACAAAGCATTATACATAAAAGTCAGCGAGTTGCAGATGGAAGGCTGCGCGCACCAATGCTGCGGTCCGCAGCTCAGCGCAACGCTCCACTCGTACCCCGACTGCTTCCCTTGAGGTTGGCCTTCTTGAGCAGGCTGTCGTACTGGTGCGACATCAGGTGCGCCTGGATCTGGGAGATGAAGTCCATCACCACCACGACCACGATGAGCAGCGAGGTGCCGCCGAAGTAGAACGGCAGTTCCCGCCATCCGATCCGCATGAATTCAGGCAAAAGGCAAACCGCCAGCAGGTACATGGAGCCGATGGCCGTCAAGCGCGTCATCACTCCGTCGATGTAATCGGCGGTCGCGCGTCCGGGTCGGATCCCCGGGATCAGCGCGCCCGACTTCTTGAGGTTGTCCGCGGTCTCCTGGGAATTGAAGACCAGCGCCGTGTAGAAGAACGCGAAGAACACGATCATGCCGCCGTAAAGGATCATGTACAGCGGCTCGCCCGGCGAAAGTGCAGCCGTCACCGACTGGAGCCAGCGCGAGCTAGACCAGTCCGAGCCCCAGGACGCGGCGGTCGCGGGAAACATGATCAGGCTCGAGGCGAAGATCGGGGGGATCACGCCAGCCATGTTGATCTTGAGCGGCAGGTGCGACGATTGATTGAGGTATGCGCGAGCGCCACCCTGGCGCTTGGCGTAGTTCACCGTAATCCGGCGCTGGGCGCGCTCGAAGAACACCACGAACGCCGTTACCGCGAGGACCACCAGCAGGATCGCCATCACGCTGAGCGCGCTGAGTTCGCCGTTACGGGCCAGTTCCAGCGTGCCGGCGATGGCGCTCGGCAAACCCGCCACGATGCCCGCGAAAATAATGAGCGAAATGCCGTTGCCCACGCCACGCTCGGTGATCTGTTCGCCAAGCCACATGAGGAACATCGAGCCTGCGGTCAGCCCCACCACCGCACTGAAGACGAATGCCGGCCCGGGACTGATCACCACGGGGATGCCGTTGGCCGCACCCGAGGCCTGCAGGGCCATGGCCACGCCGAACGCCTGGAATGCCGCCAGCATCACCGCACTGATGCGGGTCCACTGGTTGATCTTGCGCCGTCCCGACTCGCCTTCCTTCCGGATGGCCTGGAGACTCGGGACCACCTGGACCATCAGCTGGATGATGATCGAGGCCGAGATGTACGGCATGACGCCGAGGGCAAACAGCGAGAACCGCTCAAGCGCACCACCGGAGAACATGTTGAACATGTCGACGATGGTTCCACGCGAGCGTTCCATCAGGCGCACCATCGCCTCGGGGTTCACGCCCGGGACCGGGATGAACGTACCGAGGCGGAACACCACCAGCGCGCCGAGCACGAACAGCAGCCGCTGCTGCAGCTCCTTCAGCTTGCCGATGCCCGAAAGCATCTGCGATTGGTTGGGAGTCTTGGCCACCCGCTACTCCGCCGCCGCTTCCGCGCTACCGCCGGCCGCGACGATCGCGTCGCGTGCGCCCTTGGTCAGCAGAACGCCGGCGCCGCTGATCGTGTAGGCACGCGTCAACTCGCCCTTCTTCATGAGCTTGACGCGCTTGGCGTTCGGAGGCACCAGGCCCGCCTTGCGCAGCATCGCCAGATCGATCGCCGTGACTTCCAGCTTCTCCAGCCGGTACAGGGCGATCTCCGCCGTATCCAGCTTGATTTTCGAGCGGAATCCGACCTTGGGCAGGCGCCGCTGCAACGGCATCTGGCCGCCTTCGAAGCCCGGCTTGATCTTGCCCTTGCCGGTACGCGCGTACTGGCCCTTGTGTCCGCGGCCGGCGGTCTTGCCGAGACCCGATCCGATGCCACGGCCTACGCGGGTCCGTTCCTTGCGCGCGCCCTTGGCGGGCTTGAGGGTGTTCAGTTGCATTGTTGCGACTCCATTAGTTGCGGGAAACGAGCTGGCTGCGCGAGTGGACGTGATGCCTCGAACAACCGCTTTCAGTTGCCCGCAGTCAGTCTTCGACTCGAACCAGGTAGTTGACCTTTGCGATCAGGCCACGCACGCTGGGACTGTCCTTCAGTTCGCGAACATCGTTGATCTTGCGCAGGCCCAGCGCCTTGACGCTCAGGCGATGACGGCCCTGGCAGTTGCTGGTGCTCTTGATCAGGCGAACGCGAACCGTGTTTGCAGGTTTCGTAGTCATGAGTTCGAACTCGGACGAATATCTTCAACTGTCTTGCCGCGTTTGGCGGCGATCTGCGCCGGTGAATCCACGGCCGTGAGCCCCTGGATGGTCGCCCGCACCAGATTGATCGGGTTGCGCGAACCTTGCGCCTTGGCGAGCACGTTCTTGACGCCCACCACCTCGAACACGGCACGCATCGCGCCGCCGGCGATGACGCCAGTACCTTCGGAGGCCGGCTGCATGTAGACCTTGGCCGCGCCGTGCCGTCCATGCACCGCATAATGCAGCGTGCCGTTGTCGAGCTTGACCGAGACCAGGTTCTTGCGCGCACGCTCCATCGCCTTGGCGATGGCGACAGGCACCTCGCGCGCCTTGCCGTAGCCCATGCCGACCTTGCCGTCGCCGTCGCCGACCACGGTCAGCGCGGTGAAGCTCATCTGGCGACCGCCCTTGACCGTCTTGGCGACGCGGTTGACGGCAATCAACTTTTCCTGCATGCCGTCGCCGCTGTCACGGTCGTTGCGATTGTCGCGGTTGTCGCGATCGTTGCTCATCGATAACCCTTATTGGAGCTGTGCTTGGCCAAACCGATGTGGATTGGCGTTGAACGGATCAAAACTTGAGGCCCGCTTCACGCGCCGCGTCAGCGAGCACCTGGATGCGGCCGTGGTACAGGAAGCCGGAACGGTCGAAAGCGACGCTGTCGACGCCGGCCGCAAGGGCCCGCTCCGCAATGACGCGACCAACGACTGCGGCCGCCGCCTTGTTCTTCGTGCCGCCGCCATCGAGGCCCGCGCGCAGGTCCTTCTGCTGCGTCGAGGCGCTCGCAAGCACCCGGCTGTCCGCCGAGAACACCTGCGCGTAGATGTGCTGACCGCTGCGATGAACGGAAAGGCGCGGAACAGCAAGCTTGCGGATGTGCATGCGCGTGCGCTTGGCGCGACGCAGGCGTTGAATTCTCTTTTCCATGCTCAACTCCCAGCCGGAACGGCCATCAGGCCTTCTTGGCTTCTTTCATGACGATGCGTTCGCCCGCGTAGCGGACGCCCTTGCCCTTGTACGGCTCCGGCGGACGGACCGCGCGGATCTTGGCGGCGATTTCGCCGACCTGCTGCTTGTCGTTGCCCTTGACCAGGACCTCGGTCTGCGTCGGGGTTTCGAGCGTGATGCCTTCCGGCGCCACGATCACCACCGGGTGCGAGAAGCCGAGGGCGAGATTGAGGCTCTTGCCCGAGACCGCCGCCCGATAACCGACACCGACCAGCTCGAGCTTGCGGGTATAGCCCTCGTGCACGCCACTCACCATGTTGGCGAGGAGCGAGCGCAGCGTACCGGCCATCGCATCGTTTGCAGGCGCCGCCGGCGAGACGCTCAACTTGCCGTCTTCGACGACCACGTTGACGCCTGCGGGGGCCGCCATCGACAGCGAACCCCTCGGGCCCTTGACGGTGTACGCGGCATCGCTCTGGTTGAACTCGACGCCCTTCGGCAGATCGATCGTTTTCTTGGCAACGCGAGACATCTGGAAACTCTCCTTAGGCGACCATGCCGATCAGTTCGCCGCCCAGACCCTGTTTCCGGGCCTGCGCGTCGGTCATGAGACCGGCGGACGTGGAAACAATGGCGACGCCAAGGCCACCGAGCACCTTCGGCACTGCGTCCTTGCCGCGGTACTGGCGGAGACCGGGCCTGGACATGCGCTTGAGCTTGTCGATGGCCGGCTTGCCCTGGTAATAGCGAAGCGCGATTTCCAGTTCCTTCTTCGGGCCGAGGTCGCGCACCGCGAGGTCGTTGATGTACCCCTCGGATTTCAGCAACTCGGCGATCGCAACCTTCACCTTGGACGACGGCATGCGGACCGCCGGCTTGCCAGTGGCCTGCGCGTTGCGGATACGCACGAACATGTCGGCGATCGGATCCATGACACTCATGAGAACACCTTTCTACTAAGGCCCCGGATCGAAACCGACCGGGTATTCGTGAATTTCAATCGCGCCTTGCGGCGCACCTACACAACCTGATTCAGGCAGGAGCGCCGCAAGGCGCGACTACGGGAATCCTTACCAACTGGCCTTGCGCAGGCCCGGAACATCGCCGCGCATCGTCGCTTCGCGCAGTTTGTTCCGGCCCAACCCGAATTTCTGATAGACGCCTCGCGGCCGACCGGTCAGGGCGCAGCGCGAGCGCACGCGCGACGGACTGGCGTCGCGCGGCAGCTTCTGCAGCGAAGTCTGCGCAGCGGCGCGATCGTCGAACGAGACCTTCGGGTCAGCGATCAGGCGCTTGAGTTCCGCGCGCCGGACCGCGTATTTCTTGACTGTCTTGGCGCGACGCTTGTCGCGCTCGATCATCGATGTCTTGGCCATGCTCTTGCCGTAATCCGTAATTGAGTGAAGTACTTCGTTACTTGTAGTGGCTTGCAAACTGCGTGCTGCCTTGTCGAACCTGTTGCCGTGCGACGCAGCTGCGCCCCAGGCAGGAACTCAATGAAAACGAGCCCTTGACGTCAGTTGCGGAACGGAAACCCGAATCCTTCCAGCAGTGCCTTCGCCTCGGCGTCCGTCTTCGCGGTCGTCGTGATCGCGACATCCATGCCGCGCAGCGCGTCAACCTGGTCGAAATCGATCTCCGGGAAGATGATCTGTTCCTTGATGCCGAAATTGAAGTTTCCACGGCCGTCGAACGACCGGCCGCCGACGCCACGGAAATCGCGGACGCGCGGCAGTGCGATGTTCACGAGGCGATCGAAGAACTCGTACATGCGGGCGCGGCGAAGCGTGACCTTGCAGCCAATCGGCCAGCCGTCGCGGATCTTGAAGGTCGCCACCGACACGCGCGACTTCGTCACGATCGGCTTCTGGCCGGCGATCCTGGTCATGTCCGCGACCGCGTGCTCCAGCACCTTCTTGTTCGCGGCAGCCTCGCCAACGCCCATGTTGATGGTGATCTTGCTGAGCCGCGGAACCTGCATGGGGTTCTTGTAACCGAAACGCTCGGTCAGCTTGGGCACGACCTGTTCTTTGTAGTGTTTCTCGAGACGGATCATTTTCTGCGACCTCAGGCGTCGACAACTTCGCCGGACGAACGGAAGATCCGCACCTTGCGGCCGTCGTCGAGCAGTTTGAATCCGACGCGCTCGCGCTTGCCGGTGGATGAATTGAGCAGCATCACGTTGGAGCCATGGATCGACGCCTCGCGCTCGATGATCCCGCCCGGCTGGTTGGCCTGGGGATTCGGCTTGGTGTGGCGCTTGATCACGTTGACGTTGGCCACGACCAGGCGTTCACCCGCCATGCGCAGCACTTCGCCCTTCTGGCCCTTGTTCTTGCCGGTGATCACGATGACCTGATCGCCTTTGCGGATTCTTTTCATTTCATTGTCTCTCTAGGGTGGGGTTTGCCCACCATTCTGGTTCTTGCGCGGCAGGCCGGAGGCCTGCCCTACAAAACCTCCGGCGCCAGCGACACGATCTTCATGAACTTCTCGCCGCGCAATTCGCGCGTGACCGGCCCGAAGATACGCGTGCCGATCGGCTCGAGCTTGTTGTTGAGCAACACCGCTGCGTTGCCATCGAAACGGATCAGCGAACCATCCGCGCGACGCACGCCCTTGCGGGTGCGCACCACGACGGCGTCGTAGACCTCGCCCTTCTTGACCTTGCCACGCGGGATCGCGTCCTTGATCGATACCTTGATCACGTCGCCGATGTACGCGTAGCGGCGCTTCGAGCCGCCGAGCACCTTGATGCACATCAGTTCGCGTGCACCACTGTTGTCGGCTGCAGCCAGCCGGCTCTCCACCTGAATCATTGCGTTCTCCTAATCCCGTCTGCTGACCTGTCAGACACTACTGCTGCGCGCGCTCGACGACTTCGACGACCTGCCAGTTCTTGGTCTTCGAAAGGGGCCGGCACTCGCGGATGCGCACCAGGTCGCCTTCGCGACACTCGTTGTTCTCGTCGTGCGCATGCACCTTGGTCGAGCGACGGAGCAGCTTGCCGTAAAGACCATGCTGCAACTGGCGCTCGATCATCACGGTGACCGACTTCTGCATCTTGGTGCTGACGACCCGGCCTTCGACCGCGCGTTGCGTTGTACTTACATCCGACATGGCGATGCCTTCGATTACTTGTTGGTGGCTTGAGGCGGGTTGGGCTGCTGCGAATCTTGCTGCTGCAGGTTGGCCAGCTGGTGCTTGGTCCGCGCGATGTCGCGGCGGACGTTGCGCACCTGGTGGGTCTTGGTCAGCTGCCCCGCGCCCTTCTGCATGCGCAGGTTGAACTGCTCGCGACGAAGGTCCAGCAACTCCTTCGAGAAATCGGCAGCAGTCTTCGGCTTCACTACTTTTCTGGTCTTGGCCATCACAGCACCGTGCGGGTGACGAAAGCGGTTTGTACCGACAACTTGGCCGCGGCCAGGCGGAACGCCTCGCGTGCGGTCGCCTCGTCGACTCCCTCCATCTCGTAGAGCATGCGCCCGGGCTGCACCAGGGCAACCCAGTACTCGACGCTGCCCTTGCCGGAACCCATGCGGACTTCGATGGGCTTCTTCGTGATCGGCTTGTCCGGGAACACGCGGATCCACAACTTGCCGCCACGCTTGACGTGGCGCGAGATGGACCGCCGGGCGGCCTCGATCTGGCGCGAAGTCAGCTGGCCGTGCGTGGTCGCACGCAGCCCGTACTCGCCGAACGAGACCAGGTTGCCGCTCCAGGCGAGGCCGTCGTTGCGGCCCTTGAACTGCTTGCGGAATTTGGTGCGTTTAGGTTGCAGCATGGCGCATTAGTTCCTTGGTTCCGCCCGACGCGGCTCGCGCTTCGGGGTGCCTGCGTCGTTGGCCTGCTCGGCCTGGGTCGCGGCGTGCAGATCGAAGATCTCGCCCTTGTAGACCCATACCTTGACGCCGATGATTCCGTAGGTGGTCTTCGCCTCGGCAAAGCCGTAGTCGATGTCGGCGCGCAGCGTGTGCAAAGGCACGCGGCCCTCGCGGTACCACTCGGAACGCGCGATTTCGGCGCCATTGAGCCGACCCGCCACGTTGACCTTGATGCCGAGCGAACCCAGGCGCATCGCGTTGCCCACCGCGCGTTTCATCGCGCGGCGGAACATGATGCGGCGCTCGAGCTGCTGCGCGATCGATTCGGCGACGAGCTGTGCATCGAGTTCGGGCTTGCGCACCTCGGTCACGTTGATGTGGGTGGGAACACCCATCACCGCCGTCACTTCCCGGCGCAGCTTCTCGATGTCCTCGCCCTTCTTGCCGATCACCACACCCGGACGAGCCGTGTGGATGGTGACCCGCGCGGTCTTGGCCGGACGCTCGATGTTGATGCGGCTGATGCCGGCGGCGGCGAGCTTCTTCTTCAGGAGCTCGCGCACGCGAAGGTCAGCGGCCAGGTACTCCGCATACTCGCGCTTGCCCGCAAACCACTTGGAATTCCAGTCCTTGGAAATGCCAAGGCGGATACCGATCGGATGAACTTTGTGACCCATCGTTGACTGCCTTCGCTCAGTTCTTGCCGTTGCCGACAACCACGGTGATGTGGCTGGTGCGCTTGGTGATGCGGTTGCCACGACCCTTGGCGCGAGCGTGCATGCGCTTGAAGGTCGGGCCTTCGTCGACGAATACCGTCGACACTTTCAATTCGTCCACGTCTGCACCGAGGTTGTTCTCGGCATTGGCGACGGCCGAAAGCAGGACCTTCTTGAGGAGCTGCGCGGCCTTCTTGTTGGAGAAGGTCAGCACGTCGGCGGCACGCGACACCGTCATCCCGCGCACGAGGTCCGCGACGAGGCGGGCCTTCTGCGGCGAGATGCGCGCGGTGCGCAGGATTGCTTTGGCTTCCATGGTGTCCCCTACTTCTTCTTGGGCTTGGCTTTCGAGGCTTCGGCCGCTTTCTTGTCGCCGGCGTGGCTGCGAAAGGTGCGGGTCATCGCGAACTCGCCCAGCTTGTGGCCGACCATGTTCTCGTTGACCAGCACCGGCACATGCTGCTTGCCGTTGTGGATCGCGAGCGTCAGGCCGACCATGTCGGGCAGGATCATGGAGCGGCGCGACCAGGTCTTGATCGGGCGCTTGTTGTTGGTCGCGGCGGCGGCTTCCACCTTCTGCAGCAGGTGGAGATCGACGAACGGGCCTTTCTTCAATGAACGCGGCATGGTTTTTCCTTAGCCCCGGCGATCGCGAACGATGAACTGCTGCGTGCGCTTGTTGTTGCGGGTCTTGTAACCCTTGGTCGGCGTGCCCCACGGACTGACCGGATGGCGTCCACCGGACGTCTTGCCTTCGCCACCACCGTGCGGATGGTCGACGGGGTTCATGGCGACACCGCGGACGGTCGGGCGAATGCCGAGCCAGCGCTTCGCGCCGGCCTTGCCGAGCTTGCGCAGGTTGTGCTCGCCGTTGCCGACTTCGCCGATCGTCGCGAAACACTCGACCGGCACCTTGCGCATCTCGCCGGAGCGAAGACGCAAAGTCGCGTAACCCTGCTCGCGCGCCACGAGCTGCGCTCCGGCACCGGCACTACGCACCATCTGCGCGCCCTTGCCGGGCTTGAGCTCGATGCAGTGGACCGTCGTGCCGACCGGGACGCTGCGCAGCGGCATGGCGTTGCCGCTCTTGATGGGCGAGTTCGCGCCGGCCATGAGCTGGTCACCGGCCTTCACGCCCTTCGGCGCGATGATGTACCGGCGTTCGCCATCGGCGTATACCAGCAGGGCAAGGTGCGCCGTGCGATTCGGATCGTATTCGATACGCTCGACACGGCAGGCAATGCCTTCCTTGTCGCGCTTGAAATCCACGATACGGTAGTGCTGTTTGTGTCCGCCGCCCTGGTGACGCGAGGTGATGCGACCGTAATGGTTGCGTCCGCCCGTCTTGTGCTGGCTTTCCACGAGCGGCGCATACGGCGCCCCCTTGTGCAGATCGGGCGTGGTCACCCGAACCGCTGAGCGGCGACCGGGGGACGTCGGCTTGAATTTCATCAGTGCCATGGTTGCTTGCCTCAGGCCTTCGTCGTCATGTCAATGGTCTGTCCCGCGCCGAGGCGCACATACGCCTTGCGCCACGTGCCGCGACGACCGCCGCGACCCTTGAACGCCTTGACCTTGCCCTTCACATTGAGGACGGAGACGGACTCGACCTTGACGTCGAACATCTGCTCCACCGCCGCCTTCACTTCCGCCTTGGTCGCCCTGGAGGCGACTTCGAACACGTACTGGTTGGCTTCCTGCATGCGCGCCGATTTCTCGGATACATGCGGCGCCCGCAGCACGGTCATCAATTGTTCCTGGTTCATGCCAGCCACTCCTGCACTTTCTTGACCGAGTCGACGGTCATCAGCACGTGGTCGTAGCCGATGAGCGAGACCGGATCCATCGCCGCGACATCGACCACCATGATCCCGGGGAGGTTGCGCGCCGCGAGGAAGAGGTTGTCGCTGCCGGCCTCGGTCACGATGAGGGTCCGGCCGTAGGCGAGGTCCTTCATCTTGCCCACGAGGTCACGCGTCTTCGGTGCATCGAGGTCGAAGGAGTCGTACACCTTGAGCCGGTCCTGGCGGACCAGCTCGGAGAGGATCGAGGCGATGGCGCCGCGATACATCTTCTTGTTCACCTTCTCGACAAAGCTGCGGGGCTTCGCCGCGAAGGTCACGCCGCCACCCACGAAGATCGGAGCACGATAGTCGCCATGGCGCGCGCCACCGCCCTTCTGTTTCGTGAACTTCTGGGTGGTGCCGCGCACTTCGCTGCGCGTCTTCTGCGCCTTGGTGCCGGAGCGGCCCGCATTGCGGTACGCGACGACGACCTGGTGCACGAGATCCTGCTTGAACTCGCGACCGAACACCTCGTCGGCGACGTCGAGCGGCTTCTTGCTGTCGATGATATCGAGTTGCATGATTTTCTTCCTCAGCCCTTCGCGGCCGGTCGAATCACGACGTCGCCGCCATTCGCACCCGGCACCGCGCCGCGCACCGCGATGAGATGCCGTTCGGCGTCGATCTTCACCACTCGCAGGTTCTGCGCGGTGCGATTCACGTCGCCCATATGACCGGACATCTTCTTGCCCGGGAACACCCGGCCCGGGGTCTGGCGCTGGCCGATGGAGCCCGGCGAACGATGCGACAACGAATTGCCGTGCGTCGCGTCGCCCATCTTGAAGTTCCAGCGCTTGATCGTGCCCTGGAAGCCCTTGCCCTTGGTGACGCCGGCCACGTCCACGACCTGCCCCTCGGTGAAGATGTCCACCTTGAGCTCTGCGCCGAGACTGTAGTCACCGATCCTGTCGTCCTCGACACGGAACTCCCACAAGCCGCGGCCGCCCTCGACATTGGCCTTGGCATAGTGACCCGCCGCAGGCTTGTTGATGAGGGACGCACGCTTCTTGCCGGCGGTCACCTGGATGGCCGTATAGCCATCGGTGTCGCGAGTCTTGACCTGCGTGATGCGGTTCGGCGACGCCTCGATGAGGGTCACCGGAATCGATTCACCCGCTTCGGTGAAGACCCGCGTCATGCCGCATTTGCGGCCTACCAGCCCGATTCTCATGATCGTGCGCCTCTCAATACAGTTTGATCTGGACGTCGACGCCAGCGGCGAGGTCCAGTTTCATCAGCGCGTCGACGGTCTTGTCGTTCGGATCGACGATGTCGAGCACGCGCTTATGGGTTCGGGTTTCGTACTGGTCGCGCGCATCCTTGTCGGCATGCGGAGAGACCAGCACGGTGTACCGCTCGATCTTGGTAGGCAACGGAATGGGGCCGCGCACCTGCGCGCCAGTCCGCTTCGCGGTCTCGACGATCTCACTGGCCGAGCGATCGATCAGGCGGTGATCGTACGCCTTGAGCCGAATCCGGATTCTCTGGTCCGCCATCGCGGTAATTCCTTAAAAAAGAGCAATAGTTCGCGCGGAGTTTCCGCCGCGCCACAATTCGTATCCCGTTCTCGCAACCGGAGAGGCTTTACGCCGCCCCGGCCCCAGCACCGGTCCTACTTGATGATTTTCGCGACCACGCCCGCGCCGACGGTACGACCGCCCTCGCGGATCGCGAACCGCAATCCCTCTTCCATCGCGATCGGCGCAATCAGCGTCACCACCATCTGCACGTTGTCGCCGGGCATCACCATCTCGATGTCTTCCGGCAACTCGCAGGAGCCCGTCACGTCGGTCGTCCGGAAATAAAACTGCGGACGGTAGCCCTTGAAGAACGGCGTATGACGACCGCCTTCCTCCTTGCTCAATACATACACTTCCGACTCGAACACCGTATGCGGCTTGATCGAACCCGGCTTGCACACCACCTGCCCGCGCTCAACGTCGTCGCGCTTGGTGCCGCGCAGCAAAATGCCCGCGTTGTCGCCCGCCTGGCCCTGGTCCAGCAGCTTGCGGAACATCTCGACGCCCGTGACGATCGTCTTCTGCGTGTCGCGGATGCCAACGATCTCGACTTCGTCACCCACCTTGATGATGCCGCGCTCGATCCGGCCCGTGATCACCGTGCCGCGACCCGAAATCGAGAACACGTCTTCGACCGGCATCAGGAACGGCTTGTCGATCGCACGCTCCGGCTGCGGAATCCACGCGTCCAGCGCCTCGACCAGCTTCAGGATCGACGGCACGCCGATCTCCGACTGGTCGCCTTCCAGCGCCTTCAACGCCGAACCCTTGATGATCGGGGTGTCGTCGCCCGGGAACTCGTACTTGCTCAAAAGCTCGCGTACTTCCATGTCCACCAGCTCAAGCAGCTCGGCGTCGTCCACCATGTCCGCCTTGTTCAGGTAGACCACGATGTAAGGAACGCCCACCTGGCGTGCCAGCAGAATGTGCTCGCGCGTCTGCGGCATCGGACCGTCCGCCGCCGAACACACCAGGATCGCGCCGTCCATCTGCGCGGCTCCCGTGATCATGTTCTTGATGTAGTCCGCGTGGCCCGGACAGTCCACGTGCGCGTAATGGCGGTTCTTCGACTCGTACTCGACGTGAGCCGTCGAAATCGTGATCCCGCGCGCCTTCTCTTCCGGCGCCGCGTCAATCTGGTCGTACGCCTTGAACTCGCCGCCGTACAGCTCCGCACCAACCTTCGTCAGCGCCGCCGTCAGCGTCGTCTTGCCATGATCCACGTGCCCAATCGTGCCCACGTTCACGTGCGGCTTCTTGCGCTCGAACTTGCTCTTTGCCAT
>JBBRIE010000019.1:0-24016 GCA_038221545.1 Lysobacterales bacterium | reverse complement strand
GGCTTGGATGCCGCCGAGCATTTCCACGTCCATTCGTCGATCAGAAGATCAAGCTCACAGGTCAGGTCAATCATTCGCCTGACGCGCGCGGTTGCAGCTTGCTCGCGTGCTGCCAGCAACAAACGATGCAGGTTCAGCAGGTCGCCACGGAGCCACGGAGTAACGCCATGCCCTCCGAATCCACTCTGCCGGCCCAGTCAGCGCCCTCCGCAGGCATGGATGTTTCCCTGCGCGAAGCCACGCGCGTGTGGGCGAAGATAGGTCTACTGAGCTTCGGGGGTCCCGCCGGCCAGATCGCGCTGATGCATCGGGAGCTCGTGGAGCAGCGCAAGTGGATCAGCGATGCGCGGTTCCTGCATGCCCTCAACTACTGCATGCTGCTGCCCGGCCCCGAAGCCGCGCAGCTGGCCATCTACATCGGCTGGCTGCTGCATCGCACACTCGGCGGGATCATCGCCGGGCTGCTGTTCGTGTTGCCAGGCTTCGTCGTCATCCTGGCGCTGAGCATCGTGTATGTCCTCTACGGTGACGTGCCGATGGTGCAGGCAGTGTTCTTTGGCCTGAAGGCGGCGGTGCTGGCGGTGGTGATGGAGGCGGTGCTGCGGATCGGCCGCAAGGCCTTGAAGAATGCCGTCATGGTGGCGATCGCGGCGCTGGCGTTCGTGGCCATCTATTTCTTCAAGGTGCCATTCCCGCTTATCGTCCTTGGCGCTGGGTTGCTCGGATTGGCCGGACGCTGGTGGCTGCCGCGCAGCTTTCCCACCCCCGCATCGACCGCCGACGATGCATCTTCGGATTATCTGGTCGACCGAATGATCGGCAACGGTCAACTCCGGCACACCCAACCGTCCGGAGTGCGTTCCCTGGTGGTCACGCTGACCTGGTTGCTGATCTGGTGGTTGCCGGTGTTGGCGGTGATCGTTGCGTTCGGACGCGACAGCGTGCTGGCCAGGGAAGGGCTCTTTTTCAGCCAGGCTGCGGTGGTCACCTTCGGCGGCGCCTACGCCGTGCTGGCCTACATTGCACAGCAAGCCGTGGAGAACTACCAGTGGATCACGCCGGGCGAAATGCTCGATGGGCTGGCGCTGGCCGAGACCACGCCCGGCCCGTTGATCATGGTGGTGCAGTTCGTGGCCTTTCTGGGCGCATTCCGGCACGAAGCCGGGCTGCCGCCGATGTCGGCCGGAATTGCCGGTTCGTTGTTGACTACGTGGGTGACGTTCGCGCCCTGTTTTCTGTGGATTTTCCTCGGCGCTCCCTATGTCGAGGCGCTGCGCAGCAACCGGGTACTCCACTCGGCGTTGTCGGCGATTACCGCGGCGGTCGTGGGCGTGGTGCTGAACCTGTCGGTGTGGTTCACCGTGCACACGGTGTTTGCTCGGGTGGATGCGCGGCGCTACGGCCCGTTGCACCTGGACGTGCCGCGGTGGGACACGATCGAGTGGTTCTCGCTGGCCCTGGCGACGGCGGCGCTGGTCGCCATGCTGCGCTTCAAGGTTGGCATGGGGTGGACGTTGCTCGGTAGCGCGGTGATCGGCGCTGTGTGGATGGCCGTGACGACTCAGGCGGGTTTGTGACGCAAGATCCGCGAAGTCCATGTGGCAGACGTTGCACTGGAGCGCATTCCTCGACTGACAACCGATAGCGATCAGCCGGGTATGCCGTTCCCGTGCGCCTCAAATCGCGGCTGCGGCCCGTCGCCGTGACTCCATCGGTACTCGCCGGGACCAAAGGCATCCGATCAACACGCGATCGCCGAGATTGCGTTCCGATGGCTGGGCGCTGAATCGATCCCGTGCGGAGCCTCCGCTCTCGTGACCGTGTCGTTTACGCTGCGGACCTGTATCCGGAGACGAATCCATGGCCACAGCGCGCAAAGCCCCCGTCGCCCGCAAGGTACGTTACGCGGTAGTTGGTCTCGGCTACATCAGCCAGTCCGCGATGCTCCCGGCGTTCGCGCAGGCGCGGCGCAACTCGGAGCTGGTCGCGCTGGTCTCCGACGATGCGGTCAAGGCGAGAACGCTCGGCAAGCGCTATGGCGCCAGGCGGCTTGCGAATTACGCGCAGTACGACGAGTTGCTCCACTCGGGCGAGATCGACGCCGTCTACATCGGCTTGCCGAATTCCATGCATCGAGACTTCGTGAAGCGCGCCGCGAAGCGGGGCATCCACGTGCTCTGCGACAAGCCGCTCGGCGGCAATGCGCGCGAGGCGAGAGACATGGTTGAATCCTGCGCACGGGCGGGCGTCAAGCTGATGACCGCGTATCGCCTGCAATTCGAGCCGGCGAACCTCACCGCCGTGGAACTCGCGCATGGGTCGAAGCTCGGGCTGCTGCGATACTTCACGGCGCAGTTCTCGATGCAGGTGAAGGCCGGCAACATCCGCGTCGACGGCGATCTCGACGGCGGGCCGATGCGCGACATCGGCATCTACTGCATCAATGCCGCGCGCAACCTGTTCCGGGCGGAGCCGACCGAGGTGATGGCGCAACTGGCAACGCGTGACGATCCCAGGTTCAAGGAAGTGGAGGAGATGGCCAGCGTGTCGATGCGCTTCCCGTTCGACCGGCTGGCGAGTTTCACCTGCAGTTTCGGCGCGTCGGACGCGTCCAGCTATCAGCTCTACGGCACCCGGGGCTCGCTGCGACTGGACCAGGCTTTCGAGATGAAGGGTCCCAGGGAACTGGTACTCGAAACCATGGCCGGCGGCGGCAAGCCCACGAAGAAGCAGGTGCGCAAGTTCGCGGCGGTTGACCAGTTCGCGCCCCTGCTCACGCACTTCTCGGACTGCGTCATCGAGGGACGCGACCCCGCGCCTTCCGGTGAGGAAGGCCTGGCGGACCTGCTCGTGATCGACGCGATCTTTGCATCCGCTCGTGCGAACAAGCCGGTCAAGCTCAAGCAGCAGGGAGTGCATGGCGACCGCGCCGATCCGGTGCAGGCCGAGCACAAACCGCAACCGCGCAAGCGCAAGCTGTTCCACGCACGCGCGCCATCGCGCTGAGGCTGGCGAAGGGCGCGCATCGGCCCGCATCGTGAAGATGGCCGCCTTACGCGGCTACCGCGCCGGCGGCGCCCCAAAGCCTCAGTCGGCAGCGGCGTCCGCAATTTCCGCCGGCAGCCTTGCCAATGCCAATCCGGAAGTCTCGAGTCCGGTGACGTGCAACACCCGCTGGGGGAAGGGGATGGAGATGCCCACCGCGTCGAAGGCCTTCTTGATGCGCTCGGTCAGATCGCACTTGGTGACAAACCAGTCCTCGTTGCTGGTATGGCAGCGGATGCCGAGGTTGACGCTGTTGTCGCCCAGCTCGTAGACGAGCACATCCGCGGGCGGCTCCGCCAGCACGCGCGGGTCTGCGCCCATGACCGCAAGCGCTGCGGACCGGGCGAGGTCGATGTCGTCGTCGTAGCTGATCCCGATCACAAGCTCGATACGGCGCATGACGTCGGGCGTGAGGTTGACGATCGCGTCTGCCGTGATGAGGCTGTTGGGCAGCACGATGACCTGGTTGTCGAGTCCACGCAGCCGGGTCAGGAGGATGCTCACCGACTCGACCTTGCCCTGTTCGCCCGCGATGCGCACGACGTGGCCGACGCGGAACGGCTTCTGCGTCACCAGCATCACGCCGGAGGCGATGTTGGACAGGGAATCCTTCAGCGCAAGGCCGATGGCAAGGCCCGCAGCGCCCAGCACCGCGATCATCGAGGTCATCGGCACGCCGACGACCTGCAGCACCGCCAGCAGTACCACCACCATCAGCAGCACATAGACCGTCTTGCGCAGGAACTGGACCGCTGTCACCTCGACCTCGGCCCGCGTCAACGCTACGTCGGAGAGGCGGGAAATCCAGCGCGCCAGGCGCAGGCCGACGACGAGGACCACGAGTGCCCCCACCAGGCGCGTACCCCACAGCACCAGCACGGCGTGCCAGTCCAACTCGCGGAGCGATCCAATAAGTTCCATGAAAAACGTTTCCTAAACGTCTGTACTACCTAGTGATTTGCTGCGTGCTTCGCCAGTCGAAGCCAGGTATCGACGACCGTGTCGGGGTTGAGCGAGACCGACTCGATGCCCTGGTCCATCAGCCAGTCCGCGAGATCGGGATGGTCGCTCGGCCCCTGTCCACAGATGCCGATGTATTTGCCACGCGCCTTGGCCGCGCGGATCGCCATCGACAACAGCTTCTTGACCGCGGGGTCGCGTTCGTCGAACAGGTGGGCGACGACGCCGGAATCGCGATCCAGTCCCAGTGTCAGCTGGGTCAGGTCGTTGGAACCAATCGAGAACCCGTCGAACAGGTCGAGGAACTCGTCGGCCAGCAACGCGTTCGACGGCAGTTCGCACATCATGATCAGCTTGAGGCCATGCTCGCCGCTGACGAGGCCATTGCGGGCCAGCGCCTCGATCACCTTGCGGCCCTCGTCGAGCGTGCGCACGAACGGGATCATCACCCAGCAGTTGTCGAGCCCCATTTCCTCCCGCACTCGCTTGACCGCGCGGCACTCGAGCGCAAACGCGGCGGCGAAGCCCGGATCCACGTAGCGCGAGGCGCCGCGGAACCCGATCATCGGATTCTCCTCGTGCGGCTCGAACGCCGCGCCGCCGACCAGGTTTGCGTATTCGTTCGACTTGAAATCGCTCAACCGCACGATCACCGGATGCGGCGCGAACGCCGCCGTCAGCGTGGCGATGCCTTCGACCAGACGGTCCACGTAGAAACTCACGGGGTCGGCGTAGCCGACGATCATCGGCGCAATCTGCGCCTTGATCTCGGGAGGCTGCGAGTCGAACTCGAGGAGCGCCCGGGGATGCACGCCGATCTGGCGCGCGATGATGAACTCGAGTCGTGCCAACCCGATGCCCTGATGGGGCAATTGCGCGAAATCGAACGCACGCTCGGGGTTGCCGACGTTCATCATCACCTTGAGCGGCGCCGGCGGCATCTGGTCGAGGTCCGCGGTGTGCACGTCGAACGGCAGCGCGCCAGCGTAGATAAAGCCGGTGTCGCCCTCCGCGCAGGAAACCGTGACGGGGGCACCGTCCGGGATGCGTTGCATGCCATCTCCCGTGCCGACCACGGCCGGGACGCCGAGTTCACGCGCGATGATCGCCGCGTGGCAGGTGCGGCCACCCCGATTGGTGACGATGGCGGAGGCACGCTTCATGATCGGCTCCCAGTCCGGGTCCGTCATGTCGGCGACGAGTACTTCACCGGCCTCGAAGCTGCTCATCTGCGCGAGGCTGTTGACGACACGCGCGCGACCGCTACCGATCTTCTGCCCGATCGCGCGACCCTCGACGAGGACGTCCGCGCGCTCGCGCAGCTGGTAACGCTCGATGCGATTGGCGCGCGTGCGCGACTTGACCGTCTCCGGGCGCGCCTGCACGATGTAGAGCTTGCCGCTGACGCCGTCCTTCGCCCACTCGATGTCCATCGGGCGGTCGTAATGCCGCTCGATCGTCAATGCCTGGCGGGCAAGTTCCTGTACGTCCGCATCGTCGAGCGAGAAGCGCGTGCGCAGTGCAGCCGGCGTGTCCTCGTTGCGGACGCGCTCTCCCTGCGTGTCCGAATACACCATGCGTATTTCCTTGGTACCGAGAGTGCGTCGCAGGATCGCGGGCAGGCCTCGCATCAGCGTCGGTTTGTACACGTAGAACTCGTCCGGATTGACCGACCCCTGCACCACGTTCTCGCCCAGACCGTAGCTCGACGTGATGAACACGACGTCGTTGAAGCCCGACTCGGTGTCGAGCGTGAACAGGACGCCGGACGCGCCGAGGTCCGAGCGCACCATGAGCTGGACGCCGGCAGACAGGAACACGTCCTCGTGTTTGAAGCCGTGGTGCACGCGATAGGCGATCGCACGGTCGTTGTAGAGCGAGGCGAAGACTTCCTTGACGCGGGCCACCACCGCGTCGGCGCCGACCACGTTGAGGAACGTTTCCTGCTGCCCGGCAAAGCTGGCGTCGGGAAGGTCTTCGGCGGTGGCGGACGAACGCACCGCGACCGCGCAATCCGCGACCCCGGCCCGGTTGCAGAGCTCCGCATAGGCTCCGCGGATGCCAGCGTCCAGCGTGGCCGGCAACGGCGCGTGCATGATCCAGCCACGGATTTCGCCGCCCGCGGCCGTCAGCGCCATCACGTCTTCGACGTCGAGCTCGCCCAGTCGATCAAAGATCCGCTGGCGCAGGCCGCCTGCCTCGATGAAATCGCGAAACGCGTCGGAAGTGGTTGCGAAGCCGCCCGGCACCGAGACGCCGAGTCCCGAAAGATGTCCGATCATCTCCCCGAGGGACGCGTTCTTGCCGCCTACCGCGGGCAAATCGGACAAGCGCAACTTGTCCAGCCACAGGATGAGGTCAGCCATCAGCGGTACATCTCCGGGGAAGGGCGGCATACGCCGCGGGCACGCGCGCAATACTGGCGCAATTGTGGCATTTTCGGTGATTGGGCCTGGATGCTCAACCTCGAACCCTGCGGAGCCCGTTGCGCATGGATAAACGCGTTATTTTCTACCTCTCCGACGGCACGGGCATCACTGCCGAGACGATCGGGCACACGCTGCTGACCCAGTTCGCGCAGATCGCCTTCACCACCGAGCGCATCCCGTTCATCGACACGGCCGACAAGGCGCACGCCGCGGCTGCGCGCATCAAGGCTGCGGGCGAGCAGGCCGGGGTCCGTCCGATCGTGGTCAACACCATCGTCGATCCGGAGCTGAGCACGCTGGTGGCATCGATGAGCGGCGCGTTGATGCTGGACGTGTTCCAGCGCTTCCTGGCTCCACTCGAAGAGGAACTGGGCACCACGCGTCAGTCGGCCGTGGGCCGCGCGCACGGCATGAGCGACGGGCTTGAGTACGAAGCGCGCATTCACGCCACCAACTACGCGCTGGCGCATGACGATGGCGTCGACGTCCACTACGACGATGCCGATCTCATCATGATCGGCGTATCGCGCTCGGGAAAGACCCCGACCTGCCTGTTCCTTGCACTTCACTTCGGCATCAAGGCCGCGAACTACCCCCTCACGCAGGAGGACCTGGAGGAAAGCGAGATGCCTCTGCGGCTGCGCGCGCACCGCAGGAAACTGTTCGCGCTCACGATCGATCCAGCGCGCCTGCAGCAGATCCGGCAGATCCGTCGGCCAGACTCGCGCTATTCGGAGTTGGCGCAGTGCCGCTGGGAGGTTTCGCAGGCCGAGAAGCTGTTCCGGGCGGAGAAGATTCCCGTGCTCAACACCACCCATACGTCGATCGAGGAGATCGCGAGCAAGGTCATGCAGGCGCTCGGCATCAACCGTCAGCTGTTCTGATGCTGGAACGGCGACTCACGGGCCTTCTGAAGAGTCGAAGCCAGTCGCGATTCCCCGGTGCAACGCCGGTCGCGACTGGCATCGCGCCTCACGCAGCGGCGCTCGTGCTCAGTCCGCGGTCGTTGCCTGGTCCGCCCAGGTGAGCGAACGGAACTCGAAGCCATGCTCGATGCGCGGCTTGACGATGCGGAAAAACGGCGAGACATCGAAATCGCGCGGGGCGTACAAGCTGTGGTGCCGGATGTGGAGGATTTCGGCGCGCGCCTTGTCGGCGCCCGGCGCCGCCGCATCGATCATCTCGACCTCCGGGAGGATCGGATAGCGGATCGAGCCGAAGGCCTGCGCGATCAGTGTCGAGCAGATGCCGCGCGTGGGTTCGCCACTCCCGAGCGCGAGCGCCCGGCGTCGCATGGTTCCCGGCAAGGGCGGCCGGCGGATGAAGAAGCGCGCCAGGTCGAACACGTTCTTGAGATCGTAGGTGTTGCCGACGCGCTCGAGCATGAAACCCAGCAGCGCTTCGACTTCCTGGGGGCCGAGGCCGATCGGGCGGCAGATGCGTGTATGCAGCCCCGAAAACTCCTTGAGCGGGATGAGCCGCACGCCTTGCACGATGTCCGCATCGACCAGTACCCGGGCGTCCTCGCCCTGCTCGAAGGAATCAACCCGTTCGCCGAGGTAGAGCGAGGTATGCGACCACGTCGATTGCGTCAGGTACTTGATGGCGCTGGAAAAACGGCTGGTCCCCTCGACCAGCAGTACGTCGCCCGGCTGCAACGCAGCGGCGAGGAGGTCGGGACGACTGGTCGCGAGGCGCGACTGTCCGGGCCGGGGCTTCGCCAGGTGCCGCGCCAACGCGCCTCCGAGGTATCGCAGCGGTGACATTCCTGACCTGGCCAACCCTGTTACGCGAATTGTAGGGCGGCGGCGCGCCGTCCGTTCAGAACTCTCTAACGCAAGCACTCGCATACTCCGCCGTCCTGCCTGCGACTTCGCGGAGTCCACCATGCCTCGCCCGATCTGGAACGGTTCGTTGTCGTTCGGCCTGCTCAATATACCCATCCAGCTCATGTCCGGGGAGCGCCGCACCGACATCTCGTTCCGCATGCTCGACGCTCGGAACAAGGCGCCGATCCGCTACGAGCGGGTCAACGCCGAGACCGGCGAGGAAGTGCCGTGGAAGGAAATCGTCAAGGCCTTCGAATACGACAAGGGCAGCTACGTCGTCATCGAGGAAGCCGACCTGGCCGAGGCCGCCAGCGACAACCGCGAGATGATCGAGCTCGACGCGTTCGTCGACCGCGACTCGATCGCGCCGAATTACCTCGAGAAGCCCTACGTGCTGGTGCCCGGCAAGAAGGCGGAGAAGGGCTACGTACTGCTGCGCGAAGTGCTGAAGAAGACCAAACGGGTCGGCATCGGCCGCGTCGTGATCCGCACGCGCGAATACCTGGCCATGGTGACCCCGCAGGAAGACGCGCTGCTGCTGATCCTGCTGCGCTTTCCCCAGGAACTGGTCGATCCCGCCGATTACGCCATACCGAAGGGTTCGGCCGCCAAATGGAAGATCACGCCGCGCGAGCTGGAGATGGCCAATTCCCTGGTGGCGTCCATGTCCGCCGATTGGAAACCCGCCGAGTACAAGGACGAATTCCGCGAGCGCCTGTCGGCGGTGATCAAGCGCCGCATCAAGACCAGGGGCGCAGTGCGCAAGCTGCCGACGACCGAGGATTCGCATCCCGAGGGCGCCGCCACCAACGTCGTGGATTTCATGGCTCTGTTGAAGCAGAGCCTCGACAAGCGTGGCAAGGGACCTCCCTCCGGCAAATCGACCAAGAGTGCAACCGCGAAGGCTGCGCCTGCAAAGAGCGCAACCAGGAAACACCCGGCACGCAAACGGGCATAGGGCAGCGAATTGGCACTCGAAGCGTACGCGCGAAAGCGCAGGTTCGCCGCGACGCCGGAACCTCGTGGCGCCGTGGCGAAACGGCCGCACACTCGCGCGCTGTCGTTCGTTGTGCAACTGCATCACGCGCGCGCACGCCACTACGATTTCAGATTGGAAGTGGACGGCGTGCTACGCAGCTGGGCGGTGCCGAAAGGACCGTCCTTCCGCCCGGGCGAGAAGCGGCTCGCGGTCGAAGTGGAAGACCACCCGTTGTCGTATGCGAGTTTCGAGGGAGTCATTCCCGAAGGCAATTACGGCGCAGGTCACGTGGTCGTGTTCGACAGCGGTACGTGGGTTCCGACAGAGAATCCGGCCGCGGCGATCGGGAAGGGCAAGCTTGAATTCGAATTGAAGGGCACGAAACTCAAGGGACAGTGGAAGCTGATTCGCACGGGCAAGGCGGCCAGCAAGCCGCAGTGGCTCCTGTTCAAGCGTGACGACGAATTCGCGGGCGACTTCGAATCCGACGACCTGCTCGGTGAACCGGGAAAGCCTGCGGCTGCGGCCGCCGGTCGGGCGCCTGCGAAGTCAAGAGGCAAGGCAGCCACGTCCACTGGCGCTCCCGGGAAAGGCGCCGCCAAACGGACTGGGGTCGCGCCGGGAACCGATATCCCGGCGTTGGTCGCGGAAGCCGCGAAGCTCGAAGGTGCCACGCGGGCGCGCAAGTTGCCCGCGTGGATCGAGCCCATGCTGACGACCAGCGCCGCGAAGCCGCCTGCGGGCGACGAATGGCTGCACGAGTGGAAGTGGGACGGTTATCGACTGACCGCCAGCATCGAGAAGGGCAGGGTAGGCATCGCATCGCGCAATGGCCTGCCGTGGCAGGACCGGCTTCCGCACCTCGTCGAGGCGTTGCAGGGGCTCGGCGTCGACGCCGCGCTGGATGGCGAGCTGGTCGCGATGGACGCGCGCGGGCAGAGCGACTTCAACGCGTTGCAGCGAGCGCTCAAGAGCGATCGCACCGACGGCCTCAGCTATGTGCTCTTCGACCTCGTGCGACTCGGTGCCACCGACCTGTCGCGAACGCCGCTGGTCCAGCGCAAGGATCTGCTGCGACGGTTGATAGAGGCGCACGGCCCCTACCTCGGCTACAGCGAGCACATCGTCGGGCACGGCGCGGAAGTCTTCGCGGTTGCGGTCAAGCAGAAACTCGAAGGCATCATCAGCAAGCGCGTGAACTCCCAATACCGGTCGGGGCGGGGCAACGACTGGCTCAAGGTGAAGCCGGTGCAGACGCGCGAGTATGCAATCGTTGGCTATACGCGACCGAAGGGCAGCCGCGCGGGCCTGGGTGCCGTGCTGCTCGCGACGCCCGAAGGCAACGGCTGGAAGTACGTCGGCCGCGTTGGGTCGGGACTCGCCGACGCCGATCTCGCGGCGTTGCCCGCGCGCCTGCGGCCGACACCGGGCGCGCCGGCGGTGAAGTTGCCGCCGCACGTGGTGCTGCCCGACAAAGCCGTCACCTGGGTGCATCCCGACACCATCGTGGAAGTGCGTTTCCGCGGCTGGGGCAAGGAAGGCCTGCTGCGGCAGGCGTCGTTCTCGCGCCTGCGCGACGATCGAAACGCAGATGCGTCGCTGGTGCAACCCGAGGCCGCCGCGGCCAACATTCCGCCGCCGAGCAGTCCCGGCCGCATCGTCTTTCCGGACGCCGGCATCACCAAGCAGCAGGTGTTCGATTTCTATCTCTCGGTTGCCGACCGCCTGCTCGATGAGATCGGCGGACGCCCGTTGTCGATCGTGCGCTGTCCAAACGGGATCGCGGGCCCGCATTTTTTCCAGAAGCACGCGGGCCCCGGATTCGGCGAGGCGATCCGGCGGCTGCCACTGACCGAGAACGACGGCGACCGCGCCGAGTATTTCTCCATTGACGATGTCGCCGGGCTGATGAACCTCGTGCAGATGAATGCACTCGAGTTTCACCCGTGGAGTTCGCGTGTGGACACGCTTGAGCAGCCCGACCGCCTGGTCTTCGATCTCGATCCAGACACGTCGATCGAGTGGAAAGACATCAAGGCGGCGGCCATCGAGGTTCGCGACCGCCTCCGTGCGGTCGGTCTCGCATCCTGGCCGAAGCTTTCCGGAGGCAAGGGTGTGCACGTCGTGGTGCCCATCGAGCCGGTCGCGAAGTGGGAGCAGACCCGGGCATTCTGCGAAGCATTTGCGCATGCGATGGCTATGGAGCAGCCCGAACGCTATGTCGCGACCGCGAGCAAGGCCAGGCGCCAGGGACGCATCTTCATCGACTGGCTGCGCAACGGACGCGGCTCCACCAGCATCGCCAGCTGGTCATTGCGTGCGCGCGCCGGCGCACCTGTGGCGGTACCGCTCACATGGGAAAAGCTTGCGCGAATACGCACGCCGGGCCGTTACACCCTTCGGGACGCGGCAGGGCTCCCTGTTCCCCAGCTCGCCTCGCAACTGGAATCCCTGCGGCAACGGTTGCCGACAGCGTCCTAGACTCCTGACTCTAAGTCACGCTCTCATAATTCGGTACATGGACGTCCTGATGCTGTCGCGTATCCAGTTCGGCTTCGTGATTTCGTTCCACATCCTGTTTCCCGCCTTCACCATCGGCCTCGCGAGTTGGCTGGCGTATCTCGAATTTCGCTGGTTGCGCGCTCGCAGCGCGGCCGATGGCGCCCTCTGGCGCGATCTTTATTTCTTCTGGCTCAAGATCTTCGCCGTCTCGTTTGGCATGGGCGTCGTGTCCGGCATCGTCATGAGCTTCCAGTTCGGCACCAACTGGTCGGTGCTGAGCGAACGCGCGGGCAACATCCTCGGCCCGCTGCTGAGCTACGAAGTACTGACCGCATTCTTCCTTGAGGCTACCTTCCTCGGCGTGATGCTGTTCGGCGCCAAGCGCGTATCTGCGCGGCTGCACTTTTTCGCCACTTGCATGGTCGCGCTGGGCACCTTGATCTCCACGTTCTGGATCATCGCCGCCAGCAGCTGGATGCACACACCCGCGGGTTACAGGATCGTCGACGGCGTATTCGAAGCGGTCAGCTGGTGGCAGATCGTGTTCAACCCTTCGTTTCCGTATCGCCTCTCGCACATGGTGCTCGCGGCTTTCATCACGACCTGCTTCGTGATCGGCGGCGTCAGCGCGCGCTACCTGCGGCGTGGCGAGCACGTGGCTGCGGCGCGCCAAATGCTGAAGCTCGCGGTCGTGTTCGCGGCCATCGCCGTGCCCGCGCAGATATTCGTCGGCGACCTGCACGGCCACAACGTGCGCGAACACCAGCCGATCAAGCTGGCGGCAATGGAAGCCCACTGGCGCAGCGCAGGCGAGGGTGCGGGCGTGCCGCTGGTGCTGTTCGCGGTTCCCAACGAGGCGGCGGAGCGGAACGATTACGAGATTGCGATTCCCCGCCTGGGCAGCTTGGTGCTCACGTGGTCGCTCGACGGAGAAATTGCGCCGCTCACCTCGGTTCCACCCGAGGATCGCCCGCCAGTCGCGCCGGTGTTCTTCGCGTTTCGCGTGATGGTGGGCATCGGTTTGGCCATGCTGGCGCTGACGTTGCTGTCGGCGATCGCGCTGCGACGCGGACGGCTATTCGATTCCAGGCTGCTTCTGCGCGCCTGGCACTGGATGTTGCCAAGCGGCTTCATCGCGCTGCTCGCGGGCTGGTATGTGGTCGAGATCGGCCGCCAGCCCTGGGTGATCTACGGACTGCTGCGCACTGCAGATGCCGTCAGCGCGGTCGATCCGCGCAGCGTGCTGACCTCGCTCGTCACCTTCGCGCTCGTGTACGCGATCGTGTTCGGCGCGGGCATCGCCTACCTGGTCGCAATGATCCGCAGGGGACCGCAACCGCACGAGGCTGCGCCGGATGCAGACCATGGGGACAACACCCCCGCGCGACCGATTTCCGCGGCACCCGACGAGCCCGGAGCGGCGACATGAACCTCGAATGGCTGCTGCCCGTGGTCTGGTTCGGCGTGATCGGATTCGGCGTGCTCATGTACGTGCTGCTGGACGGCTTCGTGCTGGGTCTCGGCATCCTCGCGCCGTTCGCGGAGGACGAAGGCCAGCTCGACCACATGATGAATACCGCCGCGCCGATCTGGGACGGCAACGAGACCTGGCTGGTATTGGGCGGGGCAGGGTTGCTCGCGGCATTCCCCAAGGCTTACGCGCTGATCCTGTCCGCGCTTTACCTGCCGGTGCTGCTGATGCTCATCGCGCTGGTGTTCCGGGGCGTGGCGTTCGAGTTCCGCTTCAAGGCGGGGGGATTCGCCAAGCGTTTCTGGGGGGCGGCGTTTGCGCTGGGCTCGATGTTTGCCGCGTTCGCGCAAGGCACGATTCTCGGCGCGCTGGTCGAAGGGATGCCGCTCACGGAAGGCAAATACCTCGGCGGCGCTTTCGGCTGGTTCAGTCCGTTTTCGATGCTGACCGGCGTCGCGGTCCTGTTCGGCTACGCGCTGCTCGGCAGCACCTGGCTCATCCTCAAGACCGAGGGCCGCATGCAGCTGATCGCGCGCTCGCTCGCGCGACCGCTGATCCTCGTGGTCGTCGCGTTCATGGGACTGGTGAGCGCCTGGCTGCCTTTCCTCGACTCGAGGATCATGGCGCGGTGGTTCGACAGCGGCAATTTCTGGTGGCTTTCGCCGGTGCCGGTGCTTGCGCTAATCAATGCACTGGCGCTCTGGCGCGCATCGATGCGGAAGGATCGCGATGCGTCTCCGTTCCTGCTCGCCCTGTCCTTTTTCCTGCTCGGCTTCGCAGGACTGGTGCTCGGCATCTGGCCGAACATCGTGCCACCCACGCTGACAATCTGGGACGCTGCGTCGCCGCCGTCGTCGCAGGGGTTCGTGCTGGTGGGACTAATCGTGTTGCTGCCCGCGATCCTCGGATACACGATCTGGTCGTACAGCGTCTTCCGGGGCAAGATCGCGGCCGACGCGGGCTACCACTAGCAAGGGATCAGAAGTACGCGCGCAGTCCAAGGGAGAACCCGCGACCTGGCAGCGGCACGCGATCCTTCAGGAACGAGGTATGCACGCGCGCATCCCGATCCGTCAAATTGGTGGCGTCCGCGAATACCTCCCAGGCGAGGTTCGGTGAATCGACGTGGTACGCGACGTGAGCGTCGACGAGCGTGTAGCCGTCGGTGGGGGTTTCATTGGCGGCAATGTCGTCCTGTTCGGCGTAGCGCACCGCTCCCAGCGAAGCTCGCCAACCACCGGACTTCCAGCGCAAATCCGCACCCAGCCGCGAGGGCACGATGCGCGGCACGTTGCCGCCGCCGTCGGTCAACGTTGCGCGCACCGTGTCGCCGAACAGCCGCAGGTCGAAGGCGCCCGAAGCGTTGTCGGCGACGTGCCAGAGAACCTCGCCCTCGAAGCCGCGGAAGCGCGCATCGTTCTGAGTCCATTGCCGCACCGGCAAATCGTCTTCAACTTCGCCGGTGTCGATGAGAAAGATGTAGTCATCGAAGCGGTTGTAGTACGCAGAGAACTTCGCTTCCACACTCGCGCTGTGGAAATGGACGCCGATTTCCGCCTGATTCGCGGTCTCCTCCGAAAGCTCCGAATCGCCAATTTCAAACGACGCGGTCGCAATGTGCGGACCATTGGCAAAAAGTTCCTCCTCGGCGGGCGCACGCTCGGCGCGGTCGAGATTGAAGCTTAGATGCCAAGCGGCGTCGAAGCGCCAGATGGCGCCTGCCGACAGGCTCAGGGGATTGAATCTTCGAGCAACTGCATCGACCGGATCGCTTTCAACGTCGTCGATTCGTGCGCCGAGATCCAGCTGGAAGCGATCCCAGCGCCGTTGCTCAACCACAAACAGTCCGAGCGCGTGCGTGGCGGTCTTTGGCACAAAAGCCTCTTCACCAACGGCTTCAAATTCACGGGCTGCGAACTGCAAGCCGATCGCGCCTTGCCAGCCGCCCAGTGGCAGATGCGTCAACTCAAAGCGGCCCTCAATGCTGTCGTTGATAAAGACCGTGCCGACTTCATCGCCCTCGAATTCGGTGTGCTCGTAATCACTGCTGGCGATAGCGAAGCGTGCGGCGCTGAAGTACCCGAACGGCTGCGTCAGTCCACCCTTGAGTTCGTAGCGGTTCTGCGCGATGTCGAGAAAGACGCCGGGCTCTCCCGCGGCAGGATCGCCCGGCTCTCCCGGGTTGCCGTACGTATCGAGATAGCGCGACGCGGCGAAACCGAGGAAGCCCCAGTCGCCCAGCAACGACGCGCCAAGAGCGCCGGTTCGCGTTTCGATGAAACTGTTGGGCAGTTCGCCATCGGGAGTCTCGTAGTCCCCGTTATCGCGATACACGCCGTCGAAATGCAGCGCAAAGCGCTCATCGCCGCCGTCGACGCGCAACAAACCCGTAAAGCCATCGGACACGCTGTCGAAACGCATTTCGCTGCGACCGGACACTGCCTCGTCTGGCGCGACTTCGGGAATGCGCCCATCCACGACATTGACGATGCCGCCGATCGCGCCCGATCCGTAGAGCAGCGTGGATGGACCCTTCAGCACTTCGATCTGGTCTGCCAGAAACGGTTCGCTGGTGACCGCGTGATCCTGGCTCACGGTCGACACGTCCTGCGTGCTGAGGCCACCGGCAAGCACTCCAACGCGCGGCCCGTCGAGTCCGCGAATGATCGGACGCCCGACGCCCGGCCCGAAATACGAACTCTGCACACCTGGCAAACTGCTGACGGTTTCGCCCAGTGTCGCGGACTTGTCCTCATCAAGGCGTTCGCCGGCGAGTACTTCCACTGGATCCGAAAGCGCTTCGGCAGTACTGCGTAGCGGGGTGGCCGTTACGACAATCTCGTCAAGTTTCGTCGGATCCGGATGACGAGGATCGGCATCGAGCGCGACAGGCGCGCTCCACGCCCGGCCGAAGACCAGCGAAATCGCAGCCATCAATGCGGCGCGTCGGAGCGGTAACGATGTCATTTATTGTCTCGGCGAGGCGGCCGGTGGCGGCGGGTACATACGTTATGTTATTTCATACGTATTGAACAGCTCCAGGCGGGAAGAAGTGGTGCCTTCCAGCCTGACCGGCGCGCGACCAGACCGGGAGCCGGGTGCATGAGGTTGGCGGTTTCACCCATCCTAATTGCGTATCCGCCACTATTGCTGCAGGGCTGGGCGGGCGAAGCTCTCCACACCGGACCACAGTGTCCCTTTGAAGGAGAAGCGTCATGCAAACCTCTGGTTTTCGCCTCGCTGCCGGCTTCGTCGCCCTTGCCCTGTGCACCGGCGCCTACACGTTTGGCTCGCATCCCACCGACCGTCCGGTTTTCACCGATGGGCAATACACGGCAACCCTCGACCAGGCCTCACAGCACTGGAAGCTGTTACCGATCGACGGACAGGAGATCGAGATGTTCAGTCCCGGGCGCCGGTGCGCCAGCGGGGACGCGATCCCGGAAGGCGTCTGGCTGGTGACGCGGGATGGTCAGGGTCGTCCGGAACTGCTGGCGCCGTCCGTCACGCATCTTCCGGCGGGCCACGTGGGACGCGTCGCGCTTGTCGCGTGCGGTGAGGACGTTCAAGGCAAACAGAGCGTTGCAGCGCCCCGGATCCTGATCGACCTGCTGGCCGAGCGCACCGGCGCGGTGTACGTCAGTGGCTGAGAACTCCCTGCGCCTGGGCATCCTCGCCATCGACGGCTGCATGATGTCGAGCATCGCCTCGGTGACGGACGCGATGTATGCCGCGCAGCTGGTAGCGGAGATACGCAACCCGATGGGTGCCCCGCGCCTCGAGACGATTGTCTTCTCGGTGCGCGGCAACGCTCAAATACAGACGTCTACGGGCCTCACCTTGGCCGGGCTGGCACCGGCTCCGGAACACCTGGACATGGTTCTGGTACCCGGACTCATGCATCGCGAGCCGCGTGCGCTGCATGAGCGCATGGCATCGCTGCAACCCGAGATCGAACTGCTGCGCAAGCTGCACCTGCATGGCGTGCGGCTTGCGGCGTGCTGCAGCGGTACCTTCCTGCTGGCCGCGACCGGCCTGCTCGATGGTCGCCGCGCGACGACAAGCTGGTGGCTGGCCGGTGCGTTTCGCCAGTATTTCCCGAACGTGCGCCTCGAGGCGGATGCGATGTACGTCGAAGACCGCGAGCTGGCCACTTCGGGCGCGTCGACGGCGATCATGGGCCTGGTGATGCGGCTCATCGCAAAGGCAGGCGGCGAGGAACTCGCGCAGCAGACCAGCCGACTGCTGCTGATCGACGCGGAGCGCCAGAGCCAGGCGCCGTACGTCAGCCAGGCGTTGCTCGAGCAACCGCGCACCTCACTGGCGGAAAAGGCCGAGGATTTCCTGCAGCGCGAACTGCACAGCGACATCGGCGTGGCACGACTTGCCGAGCACTGCGGCACGAGTGAGCGCAGCCTGCTGCGTCACTTCCATCTGCATTACGGGATGGGTCCGAGCGCGCACATCCAGCGACTGCGCGTGGAACGCGCGAAGGCTCTGCTTGAGGTGACCCAACTCACGTTCGACGAGGTCGTCGAACGCTGCGGCTACAGCGATGTCTCGAGTTTTCGCAAACTGTTCAAGCGCTCGACGACGCTCACGCCGGCGGACTACCGGGAACGCTTCCGGCTACGTGCGCGCTGAGCGCTTTCCCGTCGCCGGTTGGCTTCGGCGGCGATCAGGCGTCCGGCTGCCAGTGCGAGATCGGTGCAGGCCGTCCCAACAGGTAGCCCTGTCCAAGTTCGCAGCCCATCTCGATCAGCGTGGTGCGCTGGAGTTCCGTTTCGATGCCCTCTGCCACCACCTCCAGGTGCAACGCGTGCGCCAGCGCGAGCACGGACGCGACCACCGTCGCGCCGGCCGGATCCTGGCCCAGTTGCACGACGAAGCTGCGGTCGATTTTGAGGAGGCGCAGCGGGAGCGTATGCACGTAGCTGAGCGAGGAGTAGCCCGTCCCGAAGTCGTCCAGCGCCGTGCCGATGCCGGCATCGCGCAGGCGCTCGATGATCGCGCGGACGCGCTGGGAATCGTCCAGCAGCGAGCCTTCCGTGACTTCGATCAACAGCCGATGGGGTGGCAGGCCCGTCTTCGCCAGCAGCTCCAGCAACCGCACGTCGAAATTCTCGCGTTGCAGGTGGCGCGGCGAGACGTTGATCGTCAGCCACGACTCGGCGGGCAGATGGCGAGCGGCCAGCGAGCAGCTGAGTTCGAACATGCGCCAGTCGATCGCTGAAAGGATGCCGTGGTCTTCCGCGATCTGCAGGAAATGCGGCGGCCCGAGCACGCCGCGGGTCGGATGGTTCCAGCGCAGCAGCGCCTCGAAACCCATCAGGGCCCCGTCACGCAGGCGCACGATGGGCTGGAAGTAGGGCTCGAACTGGTCGCACTGCAATGCGAGGCGCAGGTCGTTCTGGACGGAGAGCACGTTGATCGCGTTCTGCTGGAGCGCGGCATCGAAGATCTCGAAGCGCCCGCGCCCGAGCTTCTTGGCCCGGTAGAGCGCAATGTCGGCATCGCGCAGCAGGTCGTCGGCGGTCTTGTAGCGATCGTCGCCGATGGCGATGCCGATGCTGACCGATGTCTCGACGGCGGTTTCGTCGACTTCGAGCGGCTTGCGCAAAGCCGCAAGCACACGCTGCCCAACCTTCACCGCGGTACCGGGTTCGGGCGCATCCTCCAGCAGGATCGCGAACTCGTCGCCCGAGAGCCGCGCGACGATGTCCGGCTCGCGCACGCACAGCAACAACCTTCGCGCGACCTCGCGCAACACCTCGTCGCCTGCGAGATGACCGAGGCTGTCGTTGATGATCTTGAAACGATCGACGTCGAGGTACAGCAGCGCGCAGTGGCGGTTGGGCGAGCGCTTCAGCGCGCTGAGCACGCGATCGACGCGATCACGGAGGTAGCAGCGGTTCGGCAGACCGGTCAGCGCGTCGTGCATCACCTCGTGCTTGAGCAGTTCCTGGATGCGCTGCCGCTCGGATATTTCCGTCCGAAGCTCGATCGTCCGCTCCTGCACTCGATGCTCGAGTTGCGCATAGGCCTGCTGCTGGATCGCGGCGGCGCGGCGGCGATTGAGGCTGTAGGCAATCTGGGATGCGGCGAAGCTGAGCAACTCCTGGTCGGCCGCGCTGTAATCGACGGAGCCGTCGTAGCACTGCACGGCGACCAGGCCAATGGCTTCATCACCCACGAACAGGGGCGCGCCGAGCCAGGACGTGGCCGGCGACCCCGCGGTCTTAAGATCGACTTCACCCGCCAGCCCCAGGGCACGGAAATCGGACATGTCGCCGCGCAGTGGCGCGCCATGCCTCAGCACGTACTCGCTCAATCCGTGCGCCAGCGGACGCGTGGGCTGCATTTGCTGAGTGGCGTCGACGAAGTAGGGGAACTCGAGCGACTGGTGGTCGCTTGAAAGCAGCGCGATGAAGAAATTCTCCGCGCTCAGCAGATGCGCCACGACCGCGTGGACCCGTCCGTAGAACTCTTCCTCGCTGATATCTGCGGTCGCCAGTTGCGCGATCTGGAACAGCGCCGCCTGCAGCCGCTCGGCGCGCTGGCGCTCGACGACTTCCAGCTCCAGCACCCGATTGGAAGCGGCAAGGTCGAGCGTGCGCAGCCGCACCTGCTGTTCCAGTTGCTCCTTGGTCTGCTTGCGTTCCATCGCCGTCAGCACGTGTGATGCCACGAAGGCCAACAGTGTCTTGTCCTCCTCGGAATACCCGATGCCTTCCTCGTAGCTCTGGACCACCAGGGCGCCGTGCACGTGACCGTCGCGGATCATCGGCACGCCCAGCCAGTCGTAACCATCGGGCCCGTAGATCGTCAGCGGCCCGGACACCTGTCGTCGCAGTTCCTCGGTCGAACCGTGCAATGGCTTGCCGTCCCGGATCAGGTACCAGGTCAGCGTGTGCTCGCGGGAGGCGAGGGCGAACTCGTGGGTGGGATCGCGGGGCGCGGTGACGTCGTCTTCCACATCGGCGAAATACAGGAAGCGGATCGACGCCCGCTCGGCATCGTGCAGCACGATGAAGAAATTCTCCGCGTACATCAGGCTGCCGACGATCGAATGGATCCCACGCAACATCTCCGGCATGTCGCGGTCCGAGCCGGCCAGCTCCGAGATGGCGAACAGCGCGCGCTGCAGCTGTTCGGAGCGCGCCTGCTGATTGAGCGCCGAACGCAGTTTCTTCAGTTCCAGCACGCGGCGCAGGTGCCGGCCGGCCAGTCTCGACCGCTCGGCGATACGGTCAATCCAGAGCGCATCGTCGCTGCTCGTTCGCGGCACCACCAGCAACACTGCACCCTGCGGCTCGAACAGCGACAGTGCGATGCGCCGGCCACCGCGCGACAGTACCGGCGCAGTGCTGGCCGCCGCCTTCCTGGCAAGCGCGAGGGCGTCAGGATCCATGGGGCAGGGCGGCTCGCTCTCGACGTCGTCGACGCCATGCAAACCCCACGCGACGCATGCCGATTCGCACTCGGGCTGGGCCATCGCGTATTCGGCCAACAGCGCGGCGACCTGCCTGGGCGTCGCCATGTCCGCGAGATCGGTGAGCCAGGCCATGGGCGGCGAGAGTTGCGTCGGGTGACTCTTCGTCATCGACGAGCCATGGTGCGGGCGCTGTCCAAACCGCCGGGAGGCCGGCGGCACGATCGTGCGCCAACGGCTCCGCCGGCAATTATCGCGAGATACCATCCCGGTTCGTGCACCGCACGTGCATCGCGTCCGATGCCTTTCGACAAATTACGGGTGAGCATGATCACGTCCGCAGAACCGCTAGCCATCCCAAGGTTGACGCAACTACCTCAGTGGCAGGCGCTCGCCGAGTATGCGCTGTCGGGCGTGAACGAAACTCTGAGCTGCCTTTTCGACCGTGATCCTTCCCGCGGCCGGCGGCTGGGCGCGGCAGGCGCAGGCCTTTACATGGACTATTCGAAGCAACGCGTCACTGACGAATGCCTCAGGCTGTTGCTCGAGCTCGCCGACGCGCGCGGCCTGCGCGTGCGGATCGAGGCGATGTTCACAGGCGAACGCGTCAACCGGACGGAAAACCGTCCGGCACTGCACATCGCCCTGCGCGCACCGGCGGAGGAGGGCATCGAAGTCGACGGCGTGGACGTGTTGCCGGGGGTGCACGCGGTGCTGGCACGCATGGCGCGACTCGCGGATCGCATCCGCGGCGGTGAGTGGCTTGGCCACAGCGGCAAGCCGGTCCGCAACGTGGTCAGCATCGGGATCGGCGGTTCCGATCTTGGCCCCGCGATGGCCTATGAGGCGTTGCGGCCCTACAGCCGCCGGGATCTCGCATTTCGTTTCGTATCCAACGTCGATCCGGCTGACCTCGACGAGGCGCTGCAAGGTCTCGACCCTGCGGAAACGCTTTTCATTGTCTGTTCCAAGACCTTCACCACGACCGAGACGCTTGCCAACGCGCGCGCCGCCCGCGCGTGGCTGCTCGCCGCGCTGCGGGACGAATCCGCGGTCGCGCGGCACTTCGTCGCGGTCTCCACCAACGCGGAGGGCGTGCGCCTGTTCGGCATCGACGTTGAAAACATGTTCGAGTTATGGAATTGGGTGGGAGGTCGATATTCGATGACGTCCGCGATCGGGCTGTCGACGATGATTGCGGTCGGGCCCCGGCGGTTCGACGAACTGCGGGCCGGTTTCCACGAGATGGACACGCATTTCCGGACGGCACCGTTCGAAAGCAACCTGCCGGTACTGATGGGGCTCCTGGGGATCTGGAACACCAACTTCCTCGCGGCGGAGACGGTCGCAGTGCTGCCGTACTCGCACTATCTGAGGCGCTTCCCGGCTTACCTGCAGCAGCTGACGATGGAGAGCAACGGCAAGCAGGTCACTACTGAAGGCGAGCGCGTCGAACATTCGACCAGCCCGGTCTACTGGGGTGAGCCCGGCACCAACGGCCAACACTCGTTCTATCAGTTGCTCCACCAGGGCACACGCCTCGTGCCGTGCGATTTCATCGGCTTTCGAAGGCCGGTCGGTGCTGCTGACGCGCGACACGACCTGCTGATGGCGAACCTCTTCGCGCAAGGGGCGGCGCTGGCGTTTGGCCGCGACTCGGCCGACGTGGCGCGCGAAGGCGTCGATCCCGCGACCGTGGCCCATCGAACATTCCACGGCAATCGTCCCAGCACGACGCTCCTCGCCGAGCAGTTGACACCGCGCAGCCTCGGTTCACTGGTGGCGTTGTACGAGCACGCGGTGTTCGTGCAGGCCGCGATCTGGAACATCAACCCGTTCGACCAATGGGGCGTTGAACTCGGCAAGGAGGTTGCCAGAAGCGTTTCGGCGGCTATCGCAGATCCCGGGCATGGCAGCAACGATGCGCTGGACAGCTCGACGCGTATTCTCATTGAACGTTATCGCAGCGAGCCTTGATCGAGATTGATCAAGGCAGGACCAACGGATTGCAGTCCGTCTTTGAATCGGTGCTCGTTCGGGCGAATTTTGATCGGCGCCCTTCCAGATTCAGTTGAATCGCATGGTGGAGGGAGATCCAGCGGGCGATTTGGTGGTCTTTCCGAGATCAATCGCCGCGCTGGCTTGGATAACTGGCCGAACAGAAGCAGAAGGGCGCGCTGGAGTCAGAGCGCGATCATCTCGAGTGCGTATGTTACATAATATGTATTATGCGCAGTCTGAACACGCTCGGCGCTTGTCGGCATTCCTTGTTGGTGGCGCTCAGGTCCGAAACCCTGCCCAGACCACGTAACCGTGGCGCCGTGTCTACTTAGGTAACCGAAACCTTGGCGGCACCCACCTGAAAAGGCAGATTTTGTGAAGCCTCACGATTTTTGACCACAAATGCTGTCGGCGAGAGTCCGCGCGACGCTGGACGCTTGCTGTCACCGACAGCCCTATTGGCGCCACCCATGATCGCCGTAATGGCGCCAGCTGAATTGGCCAGAACCGGGTCTCAAACGGAGCCTCATTCAACTTGGCCAGACGTGCGGCGCGCGTATTGGTGCGCGCCGTCAAATACCTGCCGCGCGGAGAAATGGACAGATCTGTTCAGCGATGCGGGGAGCGACGATGAATACGCCTCCCCTGCGCTTGCTCGATGCCGAGCCGGGCCCCGTTTCTGGTGCCGCTGACCTGGCAGGGCGATTCGCAATCCGTGCGACTGATCATCCGCAAGTTTGCAACTCAGCTGCGACTCACGAGAAGACAACCATGTCCACTCCCGAAGAACGCGCCAGAGCAATGGTCTGGGCTGGATGTTTCGTAGTTGAACTCGCGCATGATTCGAATGTTGCGCTTGAAATCCGGCGCAAAGCCGTTTGGATAGCACGTCACTTCCCTCCGGTTGAGGAAGTCGCAAGCTCTGCAGCACTCAGCGGTGCGCATGTAAGGGAACAGATCGCGTCGTGGACTCAAAGCTTCAAATCCGGTCCCTTACGATACTCGACTCGACTCGAATGGCCAGACCGATGAATTTCTCGAACTGGGAGATCGAGCCTCATTGGACGAGCGTTCCACTGCGATCGCCAATGCCAATCGTTGCCTGCATGCCAGAATTAAATTCGAGGAAATCGCGCTCGACCCCGTCGCTGAAGATCACGCCGTAGTCGGGCATCTGCGAGGTGAGGCGCAGTGATTCACCATTTTCCACTCGCCCAAACAAGAGCGTCGTCTCGGAGTTTTGACTGGGGAACGGCTCCCGCACCGTGTAGTAGAGAAACTTCGACTCCCAAGGAAAGCCAGCTGACTGTAAGGCTTTGAGCTCGGCCGAACTGGTGGGCCCCGCCAAGCCGATGGCTCCCGTCAGCA
>JBBRIE010000018.1:0-24255 GCA_038221545.1 Lysobacterales bacterium | reverse complement strand
ACGATCGTCCTGGCCCTGGGAGGGCCGCGCGGCGGGACCCGGGGTAGCGCCACGCGGGGGCGCACCGCGCCGGTCTTGCGGACGGCTTCCTTCCGGTTTGCGATTGCCGAGATCGTCACGCTGGTTGCCGTGCGCTCGCTGGGCATAGGCGTGATCCGACGGGAATCCATACGGCGTGGCGGGTGCTCCCGGGCGTCCGCTGCGGGCCGGAGCTGCGCCCGCCGACCAGGTACGCCGTTCCGCCGGATTCGGTCGTGGCCGATTGCCGTCGTTGTCGTTGCCGCGGGCAGCGACCCCTCCCCGCGCGCCGCCCGGCCGTGCCCTTTGCGGGGGGCGGTTGGGATCAAACGGTCTTGCCGGACGGTTGGCGTCGAACGCGCGTGCCGGGCGCGACGGATCGAACGAACGCGGCGGCTGGTCCGCGTGGTCACCGCGCGCCGGTCTCGGCGACCCGGTGCGGCCGGGCCGCTGGTGCAAGTCGGCACGCGGCGGTCGGTTGGGATCGAATGCGCGCGGCGGCCTGTTCGGGTCGAACGGCCGTTGTGGGCGATTGCCGTCGCCGCGGCGCGGTGGCGCGCGGTTGGGATCCTGGGACGCGCGCGAAGACCGCTCGGCACCCGGTTGACCGGCGCGCGCTGGGCGACCACCCCGCGGCACTCCGCGGCCACGCGGCGGCGCGCCGGCGTCCTGCAACCACGCGGGACGCTGGGAATGACCTGGCTGATCGGTGCCGGGCGCGCGCCCCGGGCCGCGCCTGGATTGCGTCCTGGGCGCCCCCTTGGTGAAGGAACGCTTCGCGCGGCGTGGCGAATCGTCCCGGATGTGGTCGAAGGCGCGCAGTTCGCGGCCCTCGTCGACCGTGGCTCCTGTCCATGCCCGCTGGCTACGCTCGGCCGGTGTGAACTCGTTTGGCTTGGCGGCGCGTCGCACGCCGACCACGGCCTGCAGTGTGAGCGTCTGCGGTAGTTCGCCGAGGCCCAACTCCGCGCGCAATGACGTCAGGCGCTGCAGTGGCAGGATTTCGAAGCGTCCCCGGCGCAACTCGCGCGGCAGCTCGACGCTGCCGTAACGGATGCGCTTGAGCCGGCTGATGGTGAGGTTTTGCGATTCCCACAGGCGCCGCACCTCGCGGTTGCGTCCCTCGCGCAGGATGACCCGGAACCAGGAGTGGCTGTCGCCGAGGTTGATGACCGCGATCTCGTCGAAACGGGCGGGTCCGTCCTCCAGCACCACGCCGTCGCGCAGGCGCTGCAGCACTGCCTCGTCGACGGGGCCGTGCACGCGGCAGACGTACTCGCGCTCGAGCTCGGCCGAAGGATGCATCATCGCGTTGGCGAGTTCGCCGTCGCTGGTCAGGAGCAGCAGACCCGTGGTGTTGATGTCGAGCCTGCCGATCGAAATCCAGCGCGCGCCGGTGAGCGGAGGGAACTTCTCGAACACGGTCGGACGACCTTCGGGGTCGTCGTGCGTCGTCACCTCGCCCTCGGGCTTGTGGTAGATCGCCAGGTGCAGGTCGTCGGGGGTGGCGGCTACCGCCATGAACGCCTTGCCATCTAGTTCGACGCGGTCGCCCGTGCGGAGCAAGGCGCCCGTTTCGGCGACGCTGCCGTTGATCCGGATCTCGCCGGCGACGATGCGCTCCTCGATCAGGCGTCGCGAACCGATGCCCGCCATCGCAAGGACCTTGTGCAGGCGTTCCTCGACTTCGGGACCGGTGCGCTTGGCATCGCGATTGAGCGAGAGCTTGTTGCGGCTGGATGGATCGGTCATGTGTTGTTCTCTGCAACGGCGTTCTCGCCGTCAGGTTCGTTGGGTGCCGATTCGTCGTTGATCGACGTATCGAGGAGCGGATGGAGCGCGCCGGTCTCCCCGGCCCCGCCGAGGGGCAGTTGCGGGTCGATCGCCTCCAGGTCGCGCACCGCCGCCAGCGGTGGCAGCTCGTCGAGGCTGCGGAGCGAGAAGTAGTCCAGGAACTGGCGCGTGGTTCCGAGCAGCGCCGGACGACCCGGCACGTCGCGGTGCCCGAGCACCCGCACCCACTCACGTTCCTCGAGCGTCTTGATGATCTGCGAAGACACCGCGACACCGCGGATCTGTTCGATCTCGCCGCGCGTGATCGGCTGCCGGTATGCGATGAGCGCGAGCGTCTCGAGCATCGCACGCGTGTACCGCGACTGGCGCTCGGTCCACAGCCGCGAAATCCACGGTTGCAGCTCGGAGCGCACCTGAAAGCGGAATCCGCTGGAGACCTCGACCAGCTCGATGCCGCGTTCGCCTGCCTCGTCCGCGAGTTGGCCGAGGGCCTGGCCTACCGCATTCAGGTCGACCTGGTCGTGTTCGTCGAAAAGGCCTGTCAGCTGGAGTGCCGTCAACGGTTGCGAGGCTCCGAGGAGGGCCGCCTCGACGATGCGCTTCACGGGAACAGCGCTTGCTGGTGGGGTGGTGACTTGCATCAGGGATCCGTGGCGGCGAGGGTCTTGAGGTAGATGGGACCCAGGGGAACGTTCTGAGTGAATTCCAGCAACTGCTCCTTGGCGAGTTCAAGCATCGCGAGGAACGTCACCACGATCCCGGCGCGTCCCTCGGACGGATCGAACAGCGACTCGAAGCGATGGAACGCGCGGTCGGCGAGCGCGCGCAACACGTCGCCCATGCGGCTGCGAACTGAAAGCGCCTCGCGCTGGATTGCATGCTCGCCGAACAATTCGGCGCGCTTCATCACATCCTTGAGTGCGAGCAGCAGCTCCCGCATCTCCACGGGCGGTGGCAGTCGAACCACCTTGCGGTCCCCGATCCCGGCGCGTGCGAGTACGAAATCGCGGTCCTGACGCGGCAGCGCGTCGAGCGACTCGGCAGCGAGCTTGAAGCGTTCGTACTCCTGCAGGCGCCGGACCAGCTCGGCGCGGGGATCCCCTTCGATGGTTTCGGGCTCGAGGGGCCGCGGCAGCAGCAGCCTTGACTTGATCTCCGCCAGGATCGCGGCCATCACGAGGTACTCGGCGGCGAGCTCGAGCCGGATGGACTGCATGAGCTCGATGTATTCGACGTACTGCCGCGTGATCTCGGCGATCGGAATGTCGAGGATATCGAGGTTCTGCCGGCGGATCATGTAAAGCAGCAGGTCGAGCGGTCCCTCGAACGCCTCCAGGATCACCTCGAGCGCGTCCGGCGGGATGTAGAGATCGTGCGGCATCTCGAGCAGGGGCATTCCCTGCACGAGCGCCAGCGGCATCTCCTGTTGCTGCGGCGCATGGGACTCCGGGCGTGCAGGCACGGTTTCGGCGTCGAGCGCGTTGGCGGCGGGTGTTTCGATCAAATGAGCGGCACCTGACAGTGCAGGAAAACGAATGTGGAAAGGACTGTGGAGCAGCCGACCGGAATCTACGCGGCGCGCCGGACACTGGCGCGACGCTACCGGCGACACGGGGCAGCGGCGCGCATCACTCCGGATGCGCCTCGGCTGCTTCGTTCATTACCAGGGCCTGCTCACGGCCGGAATGAAATCGGCGCGGAGGCGGGCAAAGCGCATGAAGGCTTGAGTCGGATTCGGCCGGCGCGCGCTGCAGGTTGCGAAGGCTGGACGATCGACGACGGCTACAAGCCTAAGTGCAGCAACGATGCTTGTCCAGCGCTGGCGGGAAGGAATCGGCCCGCTAGACTGATTCGCATGTGGTATGCCATTCGTGGACACGACTTTTCCGGCGCATTGGCGACACGCCTCGCGGCGCGCGGCGCTCACCTCGCGCGCCTGCATGCGTTGCGCGACGACGGGCGCCTGCTCGTGGCTGGGCCATTGCCTGCCATCGACAGCCGGGAGCCGGGTCCCGCCGGCTACGCCGGAAGCCTTGTCATCGCCGACTTCAGCTCAATTGCGGCGGCCAGGGCCTGGGCGGACATGGACCCGTACCTGCTCGAAGGCGCGTGGTCGCACGCCGACGTCGATCCTTTCGTGCCGGTGTTGCCATGAGCAACGCCGAGCGGATGCAGGCCATGGAGGTGCGTTTGAGGGCGGCGCTCGAGCCCGTCGAACTCGCGATCACGGACGAATCGCATCGCCACGCCGGGCACGAGGGCGCACGCGACGGGCGCGGCCATTTTGCCCTGCGCATCGTGAGCGGCGCATTCTCGGGACGGGCGTCGCTGGCCAGGCACCGCGCGGTGTACGCGGCGCTTGGCGAGCTCATGGCGACGGACATCCATGCCTTGACGATCACCGCACTCTCGCCGGACGAGCAGCACTGCTGAGCGCGGCACCGGGTCCGGGGCAGCCCGGTCGGTATACTCCGCGCCCTCCCGCTGGCCCTTCGGCCGCGCGCGTTCGCCCGGCGCCGGCGCCAGTCGCCTCGCCCGTCACTCCTGCAACTCCACCGCGAAACCTTCAATGCGCCTAACCACGATCAAGCTGGCCGGATTCAAGTCGTTCGTCGACCCGACCACGTTGCACCTGCCCACCAACATGATCGGGATTGTCGGTCCGAACGGCTGCGGCAAGTCCAACATCATCGACGCGATCCGGTGGGTGATGGGCGAGAGCGCTGCGTCCCGCCTGCGTGGCGACAGCCTGACCGACGTCATCTTTTCGGGATCTTCGGCGCGCAAGCCGGTGGGTGCCGCCACTGTCGAACTCATCTTCGACAACAGCGATGGTGCCGCGGGCGGCGAGTACGCGCGCTTCTCCGAGATTTCCGTCAAGCGCACGGTGAGCCGCGACTCCATCTCGACCTACTACCTCAACGGTGCGCGCTGCCGTAGGCGCGACATCCTCGACGTGTTCCTCGGCACCGGTCTCGGGCCGCGCAGCTACTCCATCATCGAACAGGGAATGATTTCCCAGATCGTCGAGGCACGACCCGAAGACCTCCGCATGCATCTCGAGGAAGCGGCAGGAATCTCGCGCTACAAGGAGCGGCGCCGGGAAACCGAGAGCCGGATCAAGTCGACCCGCGAAAACCTCAATCGCGTGCGCGACCAGGCGCAGGAAATCGGGCGCCAGTGCGAGCACCTGCAGCGGCAGGCCAAGGCCGCCGAGCGCTACCAGCGCCTGCAGCGCGAACACGAGCAGGTGTCGGCGGAACTCAAACTGCTGGAACTGCGCGCGCTCGACGCCGAACTGGTGCTGCGCGAGTCCGAGCTCCGGGGCGAGGAACTCGAATTGGAGAAAAGCCTCGCGGAACAGCGCCGCGTCGAGGCCGAGCTTGAACGGTTCCGCGGACGCCAGCAGGGCGCGACCGATGGCTTCAATGCCGCGCAGGCGGATGTGTACCGGGTGGGCGCGGAAATCGCGCGCATCGAGCAGCAGATCGCACACCGCCGCGAACTCGCCGAGCGTCTGTCGAGGAGCGCCCAGGAGATCGCCGTGCAGATCGCGGCCATCGCAAGCCATCTCGAGTCCGATGCACTCCAGATAGATGAATTGCGCGCGGCACTGGGCGACGCGGAACCGCAGATCGAAACCGCGCGCGGCCTCGTGCAACAGGGTCGCGCGACCCAGCTCGCCGCCGAAGCCGCCATCGGGGATTGGCAGGCGCGTTGGGACGAATACGCCAAAGTCAGCGGCGAGGCCGCCAAACTCGCCGAGGTCGAGCGGACCCGGATCGACTACCTGGATCGGCAGGCGCTTGAAATCTCGCGCCGGCGCGAGGCGTTGGCCCAGGAGAAGGGCCTGCTCGATGTGGCCGCATTGAATGTCGCCCTGGTGGATATGGAGGCGGCGCAGAAAGCGGGCGCCGAGTCGCTCGCCGCGCTGCGCGACGATCTCGATGCACGCCGCAGCCGCGGCGACGACGCAGCCTGCCGGCAACGCGAACAGCTCGAGCAGCAGGCGTCGATGCGCGGAGAAATCGAGGCAGCCGGCGGCCGTCTCGCTTCGCTGGAAGCATTGCAGCAGGCGGCGCTGGGTGGCGCATCCGGTGCGTTGGCGGAGGCGCTTGCGCATTCCGGCCTCGCCGACGCACAACGACTCGGGCTCGCGCTGCACGTCGAGGCCGGCTGGGAGCGTGCGGTGGAAACCGTGTTGAGTGGCTGGCTTGACGCGGTGCTGGTCGAGGATCCGCATGCCGATCGCGCCGGGCTCGACGGGCTGGAGCACGCGGACTTCGGACTGCTTCGCTCAGGTGGCGCGCAGGCGGGCGTGGGCGGATCGCTCGCCAGCAAGGTGCAGGGACCGGCGGCGGCGCTGTCGCTGCTCGCGGAAGTGGAGGTTGCGCAGGACCTGTCGCAGGCGCGCGCGATTGCATCGCAACTGGATGCCGGGCGATCGGTGATCACGCCAGGTGGCGAATGGCTGGGCCGCGACTGGATGCGGGTGCTCCGCGCCGATGTCGCCCAGGCGGGCATGCTGGCCCGCGAGCGGGAATTGACGCAGTTGCGCGCATCGCTTGCAGCACTGCAACAGCGCGCAGCCGCGCAGGCAGGACAGCTGGCCGCACTGCAGTCGGAAATCAATGCGGCGGAAACCGCGCGCGACGAAGCCCAGCATGCGCAGTACGCCGCGCAACGGCGAGCCGCCGAGCTGGCCGGGCAGGTGACTTCGCAGCGTGGCAGGCTCGACGCAGCGGTGGCGCGCCTCGCCCGCATCGACGCCGAGTTGTCCGAAGCGACCTCCCAGGCTGAATCGGTCACGCAGCAGGCCCGCGATGCGCGAGGCCGGCTCGATGGCGTCATCGGCCGAATGGGGGACATGGAGGGCGAGCGGGGAGAGCTCGACCGCAAGCGTCGCGATTTGCTCGAGTCGCGCGAAGAGGCGCGAGCGGCGCTTCGCGATGTCGAGGAGCAGTTGCACGCCCGCGCACTCGCCATCGAGTCAAAGCGGGCGCGGCTCGCCTCGCTCGAACAGGCGCGGGAACGGCTGGTGACGCAGCGCGCCCAGCTGCACACGCAAAGCGAGGGTATCGATGCGCAATTGGCCGAGGGCCATGCCCCGGCGGCGCAGCTCGATCAGGAGCGCCAGACCTACCTCGAGCAGCGCCTGCTGGTCGATCGCGCGCTGGTCGCCGCCCGCCAGTCGCTCGAGGACATCGCCAGCGAAACCCGTGGCTTCGAGGCGGAACGCACCCGCCTAGACGCTGCCAGCAATGCCGTCCGCGACGCGGTCGCGCAGCGCAGGGTCGATGCGCAGGGTGCGCGCGTTCGCGCCGAGACTCTGCGGGAGTCAATCCTCGTTGCGGGTTTCGATCTCGAAGCGCTGGCGGCGAGTCTTGCGGAGGACGCCGACAACGCGCGCTGGCACGCACGCGCCGACGAAGTGGCGCTGAAGATGCGTCGTCTGGAACCCGTGAACCTTGCCGCGATCCAGGAATTCCGCGAGCAGTCCGAGCGCAAGGGTTACCTCGACGCGCAGTTGCTCGACCTCGAAACGGCGATGGCCGAGCTCGAAGGCGCGATCCGCAAGCTCGATCGCGAGACGCGCTCTCGATTCAAGGAAACCTTCGAGCGCGTCAACGCCGGCCTGCAGGAATTGTTCCCGCAATTGTTTGGCGGCGGGCACGCTTACCTCGAATTGACCGGCGAGGACCTCCTCGACACGGGCGTCACCATCATGGCGCGCCCTCCGGGCAAGCGCGTGAGCAGCATCTCCCTCCTGTCCGGTGGCGAGAAGGCCCTGACGGCGGTTGCGCTGGTGTTCTCCATCTTCCGGCTCAACCCTGCGCCGTTTTGCCTGCTCGACGAGGTCGACGCGCCGCTGGACGAGGCCAACGTCGGCCGCTTCTCGCAGATGGTTCGCGAGATGAGCGAGCATGTGCAGTTCATCATCGTCACGCACAACAAGGCGACGATGGAGTCGACCAGCCAGCTCTGCGGCGTGACCATGCGCGAGCCGGGTGTTTCGCGGCTGGTGCAGGTGGATCTGGCCGAAGCGGCTAAACTCGCGGGCGCCGCGTGATCCGAACGTACTCATGAGCGACCAGAACCTGTTGCGCCTCGTCATCGCCATCCTCGGCGCGCTGTGGCTCGCATGGATCGCGTGGAGCCATCAGCGCAGGCGGGTCCAGGGCGAGCGCATCCATGCACCGCCAGGTCGCGTGCGCGGCCAGGTTCGCCGCGAGCCGTCGCTGGATGGCTCGGAAGTCGATGCGGGCGACAGCGCAGCGGCCGCTCGCTCGGCCGCTGCTGCGGAGGCGATGGAAAGTGCCAAGGCACGCGGACGGCCGGTCGCCTTCGATGCGGACCTTGCGGCAGAACTCGAGAAACTCAGCCAGGAAATCGCGGGAGACCCGATCGCCGATGCGTCGGAGCTGCCTGGCGTGCCTTCCAGGCGAGGTGCACGAACGCGGGTCGAGCCGACCTTCGGCGATGCCCGAAGCGTGCAGGAGGCGGATTCGCCGCAGAAACCTGCGCCGGCGTCGAGCGCCGCCAGCGGGCACGAAGCCCGTTCGGTGGCAGCGTCGACGCGGCCGCAGCTTGGCGGCCGCGGAGACGCACTCCACGACCGCCTGGTCACGTTGTTCGTCGTGGCCGCGCCGGGCGAGGAGATCAGCGGCTATGAACTCGTGGTCGCCACCGAGAAGTGCGGGCTCGAGTTCGGTGCCATGGACGTTTACCACCGCCTTGTGGACGGCCGACCCGACGCGGGCCCGGTGTTCAGCGTTGCCAACATGACCAAACCCGGAAGCTTCGACCTGACGCGGATCACGGAGTTGTCGACGCCTGGACTCACCTTCTTCATGACGCTGCCTGGACCCATGCGTGCGCTCGAAGCGTGGGACACCATGCTGCCGACGGCCCAGCGAATGGCCGAGCTGCTGGGAGCGCAGGTGCTCGACGAGGAACACAACGCCCTCGGCCGGCAACGCATCCAGCACATCCGGGACGACCTGCGGGGCTATGACCGGACGACCGAACGGCAGACGATCAAGCGGTCCTGGTGATGCCGCGGGACGTGCAGTCCCCAGCGGCCCGGATCGCGACGTTGCGCGAGTCGCTGGCCACCCACGACCGCCGCTATCACGACGAGGATTCGCCGGTCATCCCCGACGCGGAATACGACGCGTTGCGGCGAGCGCTCGAAATGCTCGAGGCCGCACATCCGGAGATACCGGGAGAGGACTCGCCGACGCGCAAAGTCGGCGCGCGCGCTTCCTCTGCGTTCGCACAGGTGGAGCATGCAGTGCCGATGCTGTCGCTCGGCAATGCGTTCAGCGACGGAGAGGTCGCCGAGTTTGTCGCCCGCATCGAGAAGGAGACGGGGGCGCAGGATCCGGTGTTCTCGGTCGAGCCCAAGATCGACGGATTGGCCATCAGCCTGCGCTACGAGCATGGCGAGCTGGTGCGCGCGGCGACCCGAGGTGACGGCGCCACCGGCGAAGACGTCACGGCCAACGTGCGCACCATCGCCGCCGTGCCGCATCGGTTGCGCGGTCGCGCTCCCGCGCTCGTCGAGGTGCGCGGCGAAGTATTCATGCCCAAGCGCGGCTTCGAACGCTTCAACGCGCGGGCGCGGGAACACGGCGAGCGGACTCTGGCGAATCCGCGCAACGGCGCCGCCGGGTCCCTCCGACAGGTCGACCCGGCGGTCACCGCGCTGCGGCCGCTGTCGTTCTACGCTTACGCATTGGGCGAGACCGGCGAGCAGGACTTGCCCGATTCGCACAGCGCAGTGCTGGCCTGGTTCGCCGGCCTCGGTTTGCCGGTGAGTCCCGACACCGACACCGCGAACGGGGTCGCGGGGCTGCTCGCCTACTACCGCCGCATCGGCGACGCGCGCGATGGGCTCGACTACGACATCGATGGCGTCGTCTACAAGCTGGACCGGCTCGAGCAGCAACGGGCGATGGGATTCGTGTCGCGCGCGCCACGGTGGGCGCTGGCGCATAAATTCCCGGCGCAGGAGGTCTCGACGCGGGTGCGCGCGATCGACGTCCAGGTCGGTCGAACCGGCGCGCTCACACCCGTGGCGCGCCTGGAGCCGGTGGCCGTGGCCGGCGTCACCGTGACCAACGCGACGTTGCACAACGCCGGGCAGATCGAGCGCCTCGACGTGCGCGTGGGCGACGAGGTGGTTGTACGTCGCGCGGGGGACGTGATCCCCGAGGTGCTGCGCGTGATCGAAGAGCGGCGGCCCATGGATTCGCAGGGAAGCCCTGTGCACGTCGCGTATCGCCTGCCCGCGGCCTGCCCGGTGTGCGGTTCGGCGGTCGCCCGCGAGGAGGGCGAGGCGGTTCTTCGCTGTACTGGCGGGCTCTTCTGCGCCGCGCAACGCCAGCAGGCGCTGCTGCATTTCGCTTCGCGCAGGGCGATGGACATCGAAGGCCTGGGCGACCGCTTCAGCGAGGCGCTGGTGGATTTCGGCGTGGTGCGAAACGTCGCGGACCTGTATCGCCTCGAAGTCGCGGACTTCACCGAGATGAAGCGGCGCGCGGACGAGCGCGACGGCGTGGTTCCTGCCACGGTGAAAGCCGGCAGGATCGCCACTCGGTGGGCCGAGAACCTGGTGTCGGCGATCGAGCGCAGCCGCAACACCACACTCGATCGGCTGTTGTTCGCGCTCGGCATCCGGGAGGTCGGCGAGTCCACCGCAAAGGCGCTGGCACGTCACTTCGGGTCGCTCGACGGGTTGATGGCGGCTGACGAGGACGCCTTGAAGGCCATTCCGGACGTGGGGCCGATCGTTGCGGGGCGGGTCGCGCGCTTCTTCGCGGAGCCGCACAATCGCGCCGTGATCGCGGAGCTTCGGGCCGCGGCCGTGACGTGGCCCGAAGGCGCGCCGCAGCGCGCGCTCGAAGGACCGATGTCCGGTCGAACGGTGGTGCTCACGGGCGGTCTCGAGTCGATGTCTCGCGAACAGGCCGGAGCGAAGCTGGAGGCTTTGGGCGCGCGAGTCAGCGGCAGCGTGTCGAAGAAGACCTCCCTGGTCGTGGCCGGCGCCGCCGCGGGATCGAAGCTGGAGAAAGCGCGGGAGTTCGGCATCGAGACCTGGGACGAGGCGCAACTGCTCGCCTTCCTTGGCGGCCACGCGCCATGATGCGTTTTGCTTCCCGCGGGACGGTTCATCCATGGCGAACATTAGCGTGGAATGGCGGCCTTCGGCCACCGATGCCGCGCTGCGTGCGCGCGCTTCGCTCAATCGCCTGATCCGCGATTTCTTCGCCCAGCGCAACGTCCTCGAGGTGGAGACCCCGATCCTGTCGGGTGCCGCCAACAACGACCCGAATATCGCGAGCATCGAAGCGCGACCCGGCGACGGCAGCACGCGTTGGCTGCGGACTTCCCCGGAGTTCGCGATGAAGCGGTTGCTGGCAACAGGCATTGGCGACTGCTACGAGCTCGGTCGTGTGATGCGCGCGGGCGAGAGCGGTCGCCAGCACAACCACGAATTCACCCTGCTCGAGTGGTATCGCGTGGGTTGGGACCATCACCGGTTGATGGACGAGACCGCCGAGCTGGTGCAGCGCGCGCTGGCATCCGTGCGCAAGCGCGCGAACGTGCGCGAGACAAGCTATCGGCAGCTGTTCCTCGACTATCTCGGCATTGATCCATTGCTTGCAGAGGAGCAGACGCTGCGCGCGCCGCTGGTGGTCTACGGCATCGATCCGAAAGGACTGACGCGCGACGACTGGCTCGACCTGCTCATGACCCACCTGATCCAGCCCAGTTTCGAGAACAACCGGCTGATGCTGGTCTACGACTACCCCGCAAGCCAGTGCGCGCTCGCGCGGATACGGCCCGACGATCCGCCCGTCGCCGAGCGATTCGAGCTGTTCCTGGGGCCGCTCGAAATCGCCAACGGGTTCCACGAACTGGGCGACGCGGCGGAGCAGCGCACCCGCTTCCTGCGCGAGCGCTCCGTGCGCGCGGGTCGGGGCACGCACTGTCCGCCCCACGACGAACGGTTGCTGGCGGCGCTCGCGCACGGGCTTCCCGATTGCGCCGGCGTGGCGCTCGGGGTCGATCGCCTGTTGATGGCGATGCTCGGATCGAGCGACATCGGCGATGTCATCGCCTTTCCTTCCGCGATTGCCTGACGCATCATCCGCGGTTCTCGCGGGGTGCCCGAAAGGGATTCAGGCGCCGACGTGCTCGGGGAAGCGCGAGGCTTGCCAGGCGGAGCGTTCGAGCAAGGTGTCCAGCAGTGCGTGCCGTGAATCGCCGTCATCGAGCGTGGCCCGCGCGGCCGCAACGCGCGCGGGGTAGGTTGCGAGAGTGCGGGTCTGGTCGCCGCGCCACAACCGCGCGGCGACGTCCACGGTCCAGGCATCGTTCGTATCCGCATCGAGCGAATCCGGAAAATTGCGCGCGCGGTATCGGGGCAAGATTGCGGCCAGCCGTGGGTCTGTGAACGGCAGGTTGCGGCCGTCGAGTTCGTGCGGCGCCAGCAGCCGCACGCGATCGCAGAGCCGCCGGTCGCCTGCCGAAACGAAGCCGTCGTACAGCGCCGTGTCGGCATCGCCGTCGCCCGCACGCGGCGATTCCGCCATGACCGCACGTATCTTCGCGGCCAACGGCGCCACATCGCCGATCCGGCGGTAGTGGTCCATGCAGCGTTCCGGGTCGAGTGCGATGCGTCCGGTGTCGACCCCGGTGAGCACGCTCAAGGGTGCCAGTGCAGGCGCACGGTTGAGGTGGATGGTCTTGAGCGGGATGCGGGCGATTCCATCGGGCAGGTCACCGCGCGGCGTGAACACCCGATCGCGAATCGCGTCGGCGTCCAGGGCGAGCAGGTCGTCGGGCGGCGTGTCCAGATCGTAGACGACCACTGCATGCGGCCGATCGGGCAGCAGGGCAAGCGGCAGCACGATCGCCATGCAGCCGCGTTCGGCCGGATAACGCGATGACACATGCAGCAGCGGTTGCGCGTGCAGGGGATCGACCAGTCGATGGTTGCGGTCGCGGTCGCGCGCGCCCAGGTGCCAGTCGAACAGGCGCGGCTGGCGCGTGCGGATGAGGCGCGCCAGCGCCAGCGTGGCATGCACGTCCGCGAGTGCATCGTGCGCGCCGGCGTGTTCTATGTGGTTTGCGCGGGTCAGGTCCGTGAGCCGGAAGCTGGGCTTGCCGTCTTCACGGATCGGCCATTCCATGCCGGCCGGGCGCAGCGCATAACACATGCGCACCAGGTCGATGAGGTCCCAGCGGCTGCGGTCATCGGCCCATTCGCGGCGATAGGGGTCGCGGAAATTCCGCCAGAACAGGTGACGCACCACTTCATCGTCGAAGCGGATCGTGTTGTAGCCGACTGCGCACGCACCCGGCGCCGCGAAGGAAGCCTCGACGGCCGCGGCGAATGCGTGTTCGGCGAGCCCTTCGCGGACCAGCAGCTGCGGATCGAGCCCCGTCACCAGCGTAGCGAAGGGGTCGACCAGAACATCGTCGGCCGGGGCGCAGTCCAGACGAATGGCCGGCTCGATGGGCTCAAGCTCGGCGTTGGTGTGCAGCGCGGCGAACTGGGCGGGCCGATCGCGCCGCGGGTCGCTGCCGAACGTTTCGAAGTCGAACCAGATGAATCGGTCAGGCGCGGGCTTGGCGCCCCTCGCTCCAGTCAATTGGGTCGATAGCCGAAGAACGTCTTGAGAATCGCATCCTGCCCCACGTAGTCGGCTGCCGTCGTCCGCACCCACTGGTTGATGAAAAGTCCGGTGTTGAAGTCGATCAGCGATTGCTCCTCGTGTGCCTTGAGGAACGCGGTGGTGATCGCCCCGACGATTTTCGGATCCAGGGTCGGGCGGACCAGCACCGCCGCACCCGGGAAGTCCCGCGAAGTCCCGACCGGAATGAAGTTCGGATACTGCTGTGCCAGTGGCGTCGGCAGGATCGTGGCCTCGGCCTCGCCGGCGGACACGATCTCCACGCCGTCCTTCCAGGACTTCGCCAGCGACTCGATCTCCGGCTGGCGTGTAAGGCTCGGATACATCTCGGTCAGCGCTGCGTAGCCAAGGCTCGGGCTTGGCATCGTGACCACGCGCTTCCCCACCAGCGTGATCAGGGTCGGATCCACCAGCAGGTCGCTTGCGACGAGGGTAAAGCTCGCGGGCTCGGCAACCTTCACCACCGGTACGTAGTAGAAGCGGGCATGGCGATACGCGGCGAAGTGGGCATCTTCGAGCACGATGTCGAGCTTGCGGTTCTCGCGCAGGTCGCGCCAGTACGAGTGGTAGCTCGGTGCGACCACGAGCTTTACGGTGTGTCCCGTTGCGCGCGACAGGTAATCCACCAGCGGCTTGTATTCGCCCGCCATCTGTTCGGGTGGGTAGCGCGGCTCGACGCCGAGCGTGAGTTCTGCCGCGGCAACAGGGCCTGCCGTGAACACCGCCAGGACCGCGATCAATGCAAGGCCGCGGAGACAGTTGAGTGCGGATTTCATGTTCGTTCCCAGCAGGCGGAGCCTAGAAAATACACCCGCCTTACGCTTTGGCAAGGCCCGGTGATGCCGCGGGCATCGGTGGGGCCTCAAGCGGCAACGCTCGCAGCAGGGTGCCCGGCGCCTCTCCTGCGTGCAAGGAGGATGCGTCCGTCGTGCGCTGGACCACCGCCAATACCTCCATGCCGACACTCTCCCCGCCCCGCATGACCACGCTCCCGAGCGCACGCGTCGCGGCGTCTGCAGCGAACACTGGAGCGCCCGGTGCGATGGGCAGCGGTGAGTGGAACCTGCGCAACTCGCGCTTGTTCTGACCAAGGAAATGCATCCTCGCGACGATTTCCTGTCCCGGGTAGCAGCCCTTGCGCACGCTGAAAGCTTCGAGACGTTCAAGCGACAGCGCCTGGGGCGTGTACGTCTCGGCAGCTTCCGGCTCGATCCAGGGAACACCCTGCGCGAGATCCCGCGCCTGCCATTCGGCCGAGGCGTCGCGCGTGCCGTTCAGAATCACGTCGTTCGCGGCCACGAACGCGATCCACCGACCGTCGCTGGAGTGCAGCGCACGAGGGACAGGATCGGCCGGCGGCTGCGTTCCCGCCAGCAGTGCCCCTTCGTGGCCTGCAAGCGCGACCTTTGTCCGCAACAGGTACCGCCGGAGCAGGGCAGCGGTCGAATCACGCGCGGATGCCGGCAGCACGAGCGTCAAGCCCTCTTCGGCATTGCGCCAGAGCCGGAACAGCGAAAGTACCCGGCCCTGTGCGGAAAGGATGCAGTTCCACTGCCACTGGTCGACCGCGAGCAATGCGACGTCGTTGGCGAAAATGCGCTGTGCGAACCCGACGGCGTCCGCGCCCGCGAGCGTCAGGGCCGCGAGGGCATCGACGCGGCCGGAGATTTCATCAGGTGGACTCGACATCACACCAGTTTCGCATGTCGACGCCGCATCCCCCCTCGAAGGGAAACGCGGTCGTCCGGCCATGCGCCCGGAGTCTATGCGCGCGACGGGTCCGGGTTGTAGGCTGTCGCGATGACAACGAAGACGCCGGAACCCGCGCCTGCGGATGCCCGGGAGCACCCTGCCGCAGGCGATCGTCCAGCGCCCGAGCACGGGGGTCCTGCGGGGCTCGAGCCTACGCGCTACGGCGACTGGGAAAAGAAGGGGCGTTGCATCGATTTTTGACATCGGGTCTGCCCGTGTGTCCGCGCGACGGGCATTCCGGATTGGCAGGTGCGGCATCCGTGTACGGGGAATGGGGGCACGATAATCGATGAGCACTCCTGCAACAGGGCGGCAACGACCGCTTTCGCCTTTCATGATCGGGCCGTATTACCGCCCGCAGCTTACGTCCATGTTGTCGATCACGCATCGCGCCACCGGGGTGGCGCTGGCCCTGGCCAGCGTCGGACTCGCGCTCTGGCTCGTGTCGCTGGCATCCGGATATGGCGCCTATGGACGCGCGATGGCGTGGGCGTCCTCGCCATTGGGGCGGTTGCTCCTGCTGGGACTCGGCGTGAGCCTGGCGTTTCATTTCGCCAACGGTATCCGGCATCTTTTCTGGGACGCTGGACGCGGTTTCGAAATCCGGCACGCATACGCCAGCGGCTACGCAGTCATGGCGTTCACTGGCGTGGCGACGATCGGCCTGGCATGGTTCCTGTTCTTCGCGGGAGGTGCGCCATGAGCCTGCGCACGCCGCTCGCCGATGCGCGAGGCCTCGGCTCCGCCCGATCGGGTGTCCACCACTGGTGGGTGCAGCGGCTCACGGCGATCGCGCTCATCCCGCTCACGATCTGGTTCGTGTGGATCGGAACGGGGCTGCTTTCCGCGGACTACGAGACGGCGCGCGAGTTCGTCGCGGCGCCGCTCAACGGCCTGCTGCTCGCCGCGTTCGTCATTTCGCTCTTCTGGCACGCGCAACTTGGCCTGCAGGTCGTGATCGAGGATTACGTTCACACGCGCTGGCTGGAAACGGGCCTGCAGATACTGGTCAAGTTCGCCGCATTCCTGGGCGTGCTCGCGTCGCTGCTCGCATTGATCCGCATAGGGTTCACGTACTGATGGCCGCATATCCAATCATCGATCACGTCTACGACACGGTCGTCGTCGGCGCGGGTGGCGCTGGGCTGCGCGCGACCATGGGAATGGCTGCCAAGGGCCTCAGCACCGCCTGCATCAGCAAGGTCTTCCCGACCCGCTCGCATACCGTGGCTGCCCAGGGCGGCATTTCGGCAGCGCTCGGGAACATGGGCCACGACGACTGGCGATTCCATTTCTACGACACGATCAAGGGATCCGACTGGCTCGGCGACCAGGATGCGATCGAGTACATGTGCAAGGAGGCGATTCCCGCGGTCATCGAGCTTGAGCACTACGGCGTGCCGTTTTCGCGCACCGAGGACGGCCGGATCTACCAGCGGCCGTTCGGTGGCATGACCACGGATTACGGCAAGGGCACGGCGCAGCGAACCTGCGCGGCGGCCGATCGCACCGGCCACGCCATGCTTCACGCGCTGTACCAGCAGTCGCTCAAGCACGACGCGCGGTTCTACATCGAGTTTTTCGCGCTGGACCTGCTCATGGACGACGACGGCGTGTGCCGCGGCGTCATCGCGTGGGACCTCTCCACCGGCACCTTGCATCGATTCCGCGCCCAGGCCGTGATCCTCGCGACCGGGGGCTATGGACGCGCGTACTTCTCGTGCACCTCCGCGCATACCTGCACTGGCGACGGTGGCGGCATGGTGCTGCGCGCCGGCCTGCCGCTGCAGGACATGGAGTTCGTGCAGTTCCACCCGACCGGTATCTACGGCGCGGGCTGCCTCATCACCGAAGGCGTGCGCGGCGAAGGCGGCTATCTCACGAATTCCAAGGGCGAACGCTTCATGGAGCGCTACGCGCCCAACGCCAAGGACCTGGCCTCGCGCGACGTCGTCTCCCGCGCCATGACCATCGAGATCCGCGAAGGCCGCGGCGTCGGTCCGCGCAACGACCACATCCACCTGAACCTCATGCACCTCGGACCCGAGGTCCTCAACGAGCGCCTGCCGGGCATCTCCGAGACGGCGAAGATCTTCGCCGGCGTCGATACGTCCAGGGAACCGATCCCGGTGCTGCCGACCGTCCACTACAACATGGGCGGCATCCCGACCAACTATCACGGCGAGGTTGTGATCCGGCAGGGCGACAATCCCGACCACGTGGTGCAGGGACTTTTTGCGATCGGCGAAGCCGCTTGCGTCTCGGTGCACGGCGCCAACCGGCTCGGATCCAACTCGCTGCTCGATCTCGTGGTGTTCGGGCGCGCTGTCGCCAACCGCTGCGGCGAGATCCTCAAGCCCGCGGCGAACCAGCCCGCGCCGCCGCAGGCATCCACCGACCGCGCGCTCGCCAATTTCGACCGCCTGCGCCATGCGGACGGTGCGCGCTCGACGGCGGAGATCCGCGACGAGATGCAGGCGACGATGCAGCGGGACGCCGCGGTGTTCCGCACCGGGGAGACGCTGCTGGAGGGCTGCGCGAAGATCGGCGAGACCTTTACCTCGTTCGCCGATGTGCGCGTAACGGATCGTTCGCTTTTCTGGAATACCGATCTGGTGGAAACGCTCGAGTTGCAAAACCTGCTGGGGCAGGCCGTCGCCACCATGTGCGCCGCCGAGAACCGCAAGGAATCGAGGGGTGGGCACGCGCGCGAGGATTTCCCCGAACGCAACGATCCCGACTGGATGAAACACACGCTGATCGGCGTGGACGAGGCGGGCAAGGTCTCGATCGACTACCGGCCGGTGCATCTCTACACCTTGACCAGCGACGTCGAAGCCGTGCCCCCCAAGCCGCGCGTTTACTAGAGGAAGGCCACAATGGCGGAATTCTCGCTTCCCAAGCATTCGAAGGTCGAGCGCGGCAAGACCTTCCGCGCGCCGGCGGGTGCCAAATCGGTCAAGGTGTTCCAGATCTACCGCTGGAATCCGGACGACGACGCCAATCCGCACATCGACAGCTACGAGGTCGACATGGCGGCGTGCGGTCCGATGGTTCTCGACGCGCTGATCAAGATCAAGAACGAGATCGACCCGACCCTGACGTTCCGCCGCTCGTGTCGCGAAGGGATCTGCGGTTCGTGCGCGATGAACATCGACGGCACCAACACGCTGGCCTGCACGAAGCCCGTGGAGGAATGCGGCAAGGGCGACGTCAAGGTTTTGCCGCTGCCGCACATGCCGGTGGTCAAGGATCTCGTGCCCGACCTCACCCAGTTCTACGCACAGTACGCCTCGATCAAGCCGTGGATCCGTACGCAGTCGTCGCCACCACCGGATCGCGAGCGCCTGCAGTCGCCTGAGGATCGCAAGAAGCTCGACGGCCTGTACGAGTGCATCCTCTGCGCGTGTTGCACGACTTCATGCCCGAGCTACTGGTGGAACGGCGACAAGTACCTCGGGCCCGCGGTGCTGCTGCAGGCCTATCGCTGGATCGTGGACTCGCGCGACGAGGACACCGGCGCGCGACTGGACGACCTGCACGATCCGTTCAAGCTCTATCGCTGCCACACCATCATGAATTGCACCAAGACCTGCCCCAAGGGGCTGAATCCGGCGAAGGCGATCGCGGAAACCAAAAAGCTCCTGGTGGAACGAGTCGGGGCCTGATGGCCCCGCGCCGGTCCGGTCCTGGACTGCACTGGATGGATGCGGAGCCCAGCGACCTCGGTCGATTGCGCTGGCGTTGCCGGCGCGGCACACGCGAACTCGATGCTCTGTTGTCCTGGTACCTCGCGCACCGGTTCGTCGATTCGCAACCCGACCAGCAGGATGCCTTCGAGCGCCTGCTGGAGGCTCAGGATCCCGACGTCTACGACTGGTGCATGGGACGGAGTTCGCCTCCCGATACGGGTATCGCCGGCGTGATCGATGCAATCCGCGCCCACCATTTCGTTTGATTGGAGACCCTCGCGCGGGTGGCGGTCCGCGCGCTGGACGGCATTCGCGATCGGTGCAGGCTGCATGGCATGGTCCTCGCTCGATCCGGTCGCAAGCTGCGCGCTCGCGGTGCTTGCAGGCTGGCTCGAATGGCGCCAGCTGCGCTTCGAGCGGCTCTGGACAGGCAGTGAATGGCGGCTCGACGGTGACGGCGCCTGGCGGTGGCGGCGCGCCGACGGGGAAGCAGGCCCGGCCACGCTCGAACAGGCGACGCTGCTCGGCCCGCTGGTGGTACTGAACCTGCAGCGGGACACGGAACGCATCGACCTTTCCATCTGGCCTGACCAACTGGATTCCGCGACACGCCGCCGCCTGCGTGTTCGACTCGGCACCCTCCGCGAGGGTACCCAACAGGCGGCACACTAGCCGTCGAACCGCATCGACGGCTCGTGTAAGCTCGCGGGCCGCCTCGCAACACCTTCCCGCATGTTCCATCCGCTCGCGCTCTGCATCGGCCTGCGCTACACGCGCGCCAAGCGACGCAACCACTTCATCTCGTTCATCTCGGGCGTGTCCATGCTCGGCATCACGCTGGGCGTCGCGGCGCTCATTACCGTTATTTCGGTGATGAATGGATTCGAGAAGGAACTGCGCGAACGCATACTCGGAATGGTCGCGCACGCGACCATCGCCGGTGCCGATCGCGGCGGCCTCGACGACTGGCAACGAGTGATCGCCGCCGCAACCACCACCCCGCACGTGATTGGCGCTGCGCCCTTCATCGAGCGGGAGGTGATGGTGCAGGGTTCGCGCGTGTCCGGTGGCGCGATCCGGGGCGTCGATCCGGCGCTTGAGGCATCGGTCACCGAACTGCCGGGCAAGGTGATCGCCGGCAAATGGGCATCGCTCGTGCCGGGTGCCTACAACGTGATTCTGGGCCAGGAGCTCGCGTACGCGATCGGCGCCGAAGTCGGCGACAACGTGCAGGTATTCGCGCCGATGACACGCACGACGCCTGCGGGCGTGTTGCCGGTCACCCGGCGCTTCACCGTCACCGGCATCTTCTCCGTCGGGCACCAGGACTACGATCGCTATGTCGCGGTGTTGCACATGAGCGACGCGCAGAAGCTGCTGCGCATGGGTGACTCGGTGACCGGGGTGCGGCTCAAGCTCGACGACCTGTTCCTGGCCTATCGCGTCGCCAGCCAGCTGCGCGACCGGCTGGGCGGGTTCTATGCGGTGTCGGACTGGACGCGCGAGCAGTCCAATTTCTTTCGCGCCATCCAGACCGAGAAGGCGGTGATGTTCATCATTCTTTCGCTGATCGTCGGCGTCGCGGCCTTCAATCTCGTGTCGTCGCTGGTGATGCTGGTGACCGACAAGCAGGCGGACATCGCCATCCTGCGCACGCTCGGCCTGCCGCCGCGCAGCGTCATGGGCGTGTTCATGGTGCAGGGCATGCTGATCGGAATCATCGGCATCGCCAGCGGGGTGATGCTCGGGGTGCTGCTGGCGCAGAACGTGTCACCCCTGATGCACCTGATAGAACGCAGCTTCGGCTTCCAGTTGTTGCCTGCCGAGATCTACTACATCAGCGACCTGCCTTCCGATACCCGCAGCGCCGATGTCGTGAGGATCGTGGTGGTGGCTTTCGTGATGTCGCTCATCGCGACGATCTATCCCGCGTGGCGGGCTTCGCGCACGCCGCCAGCGCAGGCTCTCCGCTATGAATGAGCCACTGGCAAACGCCTCGGCGCCGACGCCCGTCGTCCACTGCCGCGGCATCTCGAAGACCTACAGCGAAGGGTCGATCCGCACCGACGTGCTGTCGGGCGTCGACCTTGACGTGGCCCGCGGCGAAACGCTCGCCATCGTGGGCGCGAGCGGCGCGGGCAAGAGCACGCTGCTGCACATCCTTGGCGGACTCGACCTGCCGACGGCCGGCGAAGTGCACGTGGAAGGCGCGCGAATGTCGGCCTTGTCGGACGCCGCGCGGGGTGCGGTGCGCAATCGCAGCCTGGGTTTCATTTATCAGTTCCACCACCTGCTGCCCGAGTTCACCGCGCTCGAAAACGTCGTGATGCCGCTCGCGATCGGCGGATCGCGGATGCCCGATGCGCGCACGCGGGCCGCCGACCTGCTGCAGCGCGTCGGCCTTGGCGCCCGCATGCTGCACAAGCCCGGCGAAATGTCGGGTGGCGAGCGCCAGCGCTGCGCGGTGGCGCGTGCACTGGTGACTCGACCAGCCTGCGTGTTTGGCGACGAACCGACGGGAAACCTCGATCATCGCAATGCCGAGCAGGTCTACGAGCTGATGCTCGAGCTCAACCGCGAGGTCGGCACCAGCCTCGTGATCGTGACCCACGACCGCGACCTCGCCGCGCGAATGGACCGCACGCTCGAGATTGTCGACGGCAAGCTGGTGCCCTTGAGGAACTGACCAGCCAGGACATCAGGGACGATGGCGAACGAATCGAAAAGGGACCTACCACACGGGCTGGCATCACCCGGCATGATCGCCTTCGCGCTGATCGGCGCACTCGCGATGTTGCGTCTCCCGCAGTTGCCGACCTGGCCCTTGGCCGTGTTCGCCTGCGTGGTTGGGGCGCTGTGCTGTCGCGGACGGGGGTTCTGGCGAGTCGCGGGCATGCTGGTCGTGGGTGCCGGCTGGCTTGCGCTGCGCGGGTCGCTCGCGCTCGACGCGCGCCTGCCCGCCGAGGCAAGCGGATCCGATGTCGAAGTCGTGGGTCGAGTCGTCGGCCTGCCGCGCGTCGAGGCGGAACGCACCGTCTTCGACTTCGCCCTCGACCGCGGCATCGCACCGGTCGAAGGCCGGGTCCGGCTCGCATGGTATCGGCCGGAAATGCCGATCGAGGCCGGCGCCCGCCTCCGCGCAAAGGTGCGGTTGCGCGTTCCTCGCGGAACGCGCAATCCCGGCGGATTCGACTACGAGTCGCACGCGCTGCAGCGTGGACTGCATGCGCAAGGCTACCTGCTCGGACCGCCGCAGATGCTCGGCCCAGATCCACGCGGTGCCCTCGACCGCGTGCGCGCAGGGTTTGCTGGACGCATCGCCAGCGAGGTGTCCGACGAGCGCGCCGCCAACCTGTTGCGAACGCTCGTCGTCGGCGACCAGGGCGCGATGTCGGGACCCGACTGGGAGACATTGCGACGGACCGGCACGACGCACCTGGTGGCGATCTCCGGATTCCACGTTGGTATCGTCGCCGGCATCGCGGCGCTTGCCGCGGGCGGCCTTGCGCGCCTGTGGCCGCGCCTCGGGCTGCGGGTGCCGCGTCGCGTCATCCAGTCCGGGGCCGCGATCGTCGCGGCGACGGGCTATGGCCTGATTGCCGGCATTTCGCTGCCCGTGCTGCGCACCTTGCTCATGATCGCGATCGTCGCGCTCGCAGTCGCGAGTCGCAGGAACATCGGCGTGCTGCAGTCGCTTGCGCTCGCCGTCGCGACAGTGCTGCTGTTCGATCCTCTCGGTTTGCTGGCGGCGGGATTCTGGTTGTCTTTCGCTGGCGTGGCGTGGCTGATCTTCTGCCTGCAGGGTCGCACGCGCGAACGTCCCTTGTGGCTCGAATTCACGCGGGCGCAGGGCGTGATGGCGCTCGCCCTGCTGCCGTTGTCGATCTGGTTCTTCCAGCAGGCCAGCCTCACGGGTGCATGGATCAACCTGTTGGCCATCCCCTGGATTTCGCTGGTCACGGTGCCGCTCGGACTTCTGGCACTCGCGCTGCACGGCCTCGGCATCGAGGGCGTGACGTGGCGGATCGTGCTGGACCTCGCGGCAGGGAGTGCAGCACTTTTCTGGCGGTTGCTGGACGCGACCTCCACATGGGCGGGTGGCCAGTGGTACCTGCCGCGGCCGTCGCTGCCGGCACTGCTGCTCGCACTTGCCGGGACGCTGCTGCTGCTGCTGCCGCGAGGCGTCGGCGGGCGCGTGGCGGGCTTGCTCCTGCTGTTGCCATTGGCCGCTCCGCGCGACCAGTCGCCGGCCAATGGATCGCTGTCGCTGACCATGATCGACGTGGGGCAGGGACAGGCGGTGCTGATGCGAACCCATCGACACGCACTCCTGATCGACACCGGCCCACGATTCGCCAGCGGGCTGGACATGGGCGAAGCTGCCGTGGTGCCCACGCTGCGGGCACTTGGAGTGGGCAGCCTCGACGCGCTGGTCGTCAGCCACGGCGATCTCGATCACGACGGTGGCACCGAGTCGGTGTTGCGCGTGCACGCCCCTGCGCGCCGATTGCATGGCGCCCCTCCGTCTTCGTGGACGCGTTGCAGGGCCGGGCAGCGCTGGCGGTGGGACGGCGTGGACTTCGAGGTGTTGCATCCGCCGCGCTGGTTCCCGCTGGCCGGCAACGAGGCGAGTTGCGTGGTGCTCGCGCGCACGCTGCGCGGTCGCGTGCTCGTGCCGGGCGATATCGGCGAAGTCGTGGAACGGCGGCTGTTGCGCGAGTATCCGGAGTTGTCGAAGCTGGACGTCGCCGTGGTGGCGCATCACGGCAGCCGCGGATCGTCGTCGCCCGAATGGGTCGAGGCGCTCGCCCCGCGCCTGGCACTCGTCTCCGCCGGCGCGGAAAACCGGTTCGGACATCCTCACCCGCATGTCGTTGCGCGATGGCAGGAGCACGCCGGGCAGACGCTTGGCACCGCTGGGTGCGGCGCCATCCAGGCTTTGATCGGACCGCAGGGACTTGTTGCTCCTGCGCAATGTCTGCGCCGCGATCAGCCGCGCTGGTGGTCCAGCGGCGAGCCCTGAGCGTCCGCGACGGCAGCGGGCAGGGGCGCGAAACGACCTTGCTATGATCGCCCGCTGCGGGCAAATGCCCAGGTGGAGCTCTTGCGTGCTGGAATTATTGGAGGCTGGCGGTTGGGCGATGGCACCCATCGTCCTGTGTTCAGTGCTGTTGCTTGCGATGACCGTGGAACGCCTGTGGGCGTTGCGGCGCAGCGCCGTGATGCCATCCCAGCTGCGCCCGCAGGTGCGCGATTGGGTGAGGGGAGGGCGCATCGATCCCGCGCACCTCGAG
>JBBRIE010000017.1:0-24979 GCA_038221545.1 Lysobacterales bacterium | reverse complement strand
GCCGTCTGGCGCTCCACGCCGACCGTGTACTCGACCGTGAGCACCGCCATGCCGGGGCGGCTGATCGAGTAGACATGCTTGACGCCCTCGATTTCCAGCAGTTTCTGCTCCAGCGGCGTGCTGACCAGTTGCTCGACATCGCGCGCGCTGGCGCCGGCGAACGGCACGAACACGTTGGCCATGGTCACGTCGATCTGCGGCTCTTCCTCGCGCGGCGTGATCAGCACCGCGACCAGCCCCAACAGCAGGCCGAGGATCGCCAGCACCGGCGTCAGCGGGTTGGCCTGGAACGCGGCGGCGAGGCGGCCCGACACGCCCATGCGGGCGACCGGCGCCGCGTCAGTCATGGGCATTGCCGCCGGCCTTGCGCTGCGCGGCCAATGCCTGCAGCGCCGCGACCGGATCGGCCGCGACCTGCTCGCCGGCCTTCAGGCCCGCGATCACCTCGACCTGGTCGCCGCTGCGCTGGCCAAGCCGCACCTGGCGCAGCGCGAGCCGGTTGCCGGTGAGCACGTACACGCCACTGACCTCGCCGCGCTGCGCGAGCGCGCTGGCGGGAACGCGCAGCAGCTGGCCACCGGGGCCGGCGTTGATCGGGAACACGACCTTGGCCGTCGCGCCGGGCTGCGGCAGATCGGCGGCGTCCGGCAGCGTCACACGCACGCCGACGCTGTGGGTGGCCGGATCGGCAGCGGGAAATACCGTGACCTCGGCGGCCTGGATGCGGCGGCCGTCGGCTAGCACGACGTGCGCGCGACTGGCGGCGCGGATTGCTACGGCATCGGCCTGCGGCACCTGCACCTCGATGCGCAGCGCCCCCGGGGCGTACACCACCATCAATGGCTGACCTGGCGCCACGCTCTCGCCCGGCTCCACCTGGCGCGCGCTGACGATGCCGGCGAACGGCGCACGGATCACCGTGTACTCGGTCTGCTGGCCGGCCTGCGCGAGCTGCGCACGCGCGGCGTCGCGCGCGGCAGTGGCGCTGTCGCGCGCCGCACGCGCCTGGTCGATCTGCGCGCGCGCCACGTACTGGCCGGCGCCCAAGGCGGCGTAACGCCGGTAGTTGGCCGCCGCCTCGGTGGCAGCCGCTTGCGCTGCGCGCAGCTGCGCGGCCGCGGTGTTCGCGCCGGCCTGCTGCTCGACCGCGGTCAGGCGCAGCAGCACGTCGCCCTGGGCGACGCGGTCATTGACGTCGACGTTGACCACGGTGACGCGGCCGGCGGTCTGCGCGGTCAAGGCGGCCTGCTGCACCGCCTCGACCACACCCTCCCAGCTGCGGCCGCGGGCGTCGCCGCCGGCCTGCAGCGTGATCGTCGCCAGCTTCGGCAACGGTGGCAGCACCGACACCGCCGGTTCGCTGCCACAGGCTGCCAATGCCAACAGCACACCGGTGGCGAGGATCGCACGCATCCGCACCATCGTGATCATTCTCCTCGCAGTCCCTGGGTCCGGCTCACTTGTAGTCGCATCCCGCGGCGACGCCCGTGCCGACGCCGAGCTTGCGCATGACCATCGCGGCGGGACAGAAGCCGGTGAAGCTGGACTGCAGCAGGTTCACGCCGACAAACGCGGTCAGCAGCCACCACCATGGCGATATGAGTTGGGTCAGGGCGATGCTGATGAGGATCATCACGCCGGCAAAGGCCATTACGGCACGTTCGAGACTCATGTTTGTTTCCTTTGACTGAGGGTTTGCTGTCGATAGCGGCTTCGGTTTTCCCGAATCCGAGAATATGGCTGTCGGCGTGCGCCATCGCGTTTCCATGCTGGCTAGTCCGTCCGATGACCGCGATGCGGCAACATGCGTAGCAACGTGTTGTCGCGCATCAGGTAGTGATGGAACAACGCTGCCACCGCATGCAGGCCTATCAGGTAGTAGCCGATCGTCCCGATGGTTTCGTGGATTTCCTGCACCGAGTGCGCGAATGCTTTGTCCGGGCCGATGAGCGCCGGAAGTTGCAGCCCAAAAAACGGAATCGACTTGCCTTCGGCGCTGAGCGTCAGCCAGCCGAGCACCGGCATCACGACCATGAAGATGTAGAGCAACGCATGCATCAGTCGGGCGAAATGCCGCTGCCACGCAGGCAGTTCCGGCTGGATGCGCGGCGTGGGCCCGGCGAGCCGGATGGCCAGTCGCACGAAGACCAGCGCGAACACACTCAGGCCGAGCATGAAGTGCCACGCCTTCAAGCCCTCGCGCAGATCGCTTCCCCTGGGAAAGTATTCGCGCAGTTCGATGCACGCATACACGCCGACCAGCAGCAGGAGCATCAACCAGTGCATGCCGATCGACAGCCTTCCAAAGCGATCCGTGGTGTTTTTCCAGATCATGGCGTTGCTCGATTTGTGAGGTGATTGCTGGCGCATGGGAGCGGTGTGTCAGGTCTTGTGATCCTGTTTCGCGCGGGTCTTGACGCGCTCGATGCCGAGCAGGCCGAGGATGTATTTCTCGTAGACCGGTTCCGAGGTGCCGTGGCGCATCTTGTAGAGGAAGTACTTCTCGAAGCCGACCTTGGCCACGTGCACCCATTTGCCGACCTTGGTCCAGGTCACGTTGCGCGGCGGAATTTGCGGCAGCGCGACGAATGCCACGCCGGTATCGCCCATGTCGGCCAGGCACACCGCATTCCAGGTGCCTTCGAAATCGGCGGGCTTGCCCTGCAACTCGGCCTGGATGTTGCGCACGATGGTGGTGACCATCGATTCGATCATGAAGCCGGTCTTGGGCGCGCCGGTCGGAATCGTGGTGACTTCGACGGGCGGGATCGCCACGCAAACTCCGGCAGCGAAGATCTGCGGGTACTTCGGGCTGCGCTGGTGCCGGTCGACGATCACGAAGCCGCGCGGATTGCACAGGCCGTCTATCGCCGCGACCGCGTCCACACCCTTGAATGCAGGCAGCAGCATCGAGAACGTGAACGGCAGTACGTGCTCGCGCAGCGGCTGGCCTTGCGCGTCGTGCTCGACCGCGACCACTTCGCCCGGGCGCACTTCCTGCACCTTCGCGTTGGTGATCCATTTGATGTGGCGCTGGCGCATCTCCGATTCCATCAGCCCTTTGGAGTCGCCGACGCCGCCGAGGCCCATGTGGCCGATGTACGGCTCACTGGTGACGAACGTCATCGGCACCCGGTCGCGCAACTTGCGCTTGCGCAGGTCGGCGTCGAGGATCATCGCGAACTCGTAGGCCGGGCCGAAGCAGCTCGCGCCCTGCACCGCGCCGACCACGATCGGACCGGGATTCCTGAGGAACTCCTCGTACGCCGTCCACGTCTGCTGCGCATGCGGCGTCGTGCAGATCGAATGCGTGTGGCCGCCCTCGGGACCGCTGCCAGGCACCTCGTCGAACGCCAGCTTCGGACCGGTGCAGATCAGCAGATAGTCGTAGTCCAGCGCCACACCAGCACCGGTGTGCACCCGGCGCGCTTCGGCGTCGATGCGCTGCGCACCGGAACCGTGAAAGGCAATGCCCTTGTCGCCCAGGTGCCTGCCTGCATCCAGGGTGATCTCGTCGGGCTTGCGCCAGCCCACCGCAAGCCACGGGTTGGAGGGGGTGAAGCTGAACCTGTCGCCCAGACCCACCACGTCGATCGCATGCGCCTTGCCCAGCGTCTCACGCAACTCGTAGGCTGCAGCCATGCCACCAAGTCCTGCTCCCAGCACCACGATCCTGGCCATTGATCATTTCCTCGTTGGTTGTTGTCGTTATCACCCGTAGCCCGGTGGAGTTCATTGACACGGATCAGCCGGAGTCGCGAAACACAGCTCTAATTTAGACTGTACTAATATTAGTGTCAACTGATATATTGACCCTCCGACCGGAGACTCCCGATGACCCAGACCGCCGCCGACCTTGTCGCCGATGCCCTCCGCCAGATCCGCGAGATCTCGCCCCAGGCGTTTGCCGCCGATCCCGCCGACAGCATCCTGATCGACGTCAGGGAACCGGCCGAATACGACACCGGCCATATCGCCGGCGCGGTCAACATTCCGCGTGGCGTGCTCGAGTTCCAGGTCGATGCCCATCCGGCCGTGGCGAACGTCCGCGAGCCCGCGCTGTCGCACAGGAACCAGTCGCTCGTCGTCTATTGCCGCACCGGCGGCCGCTCGGCGTTGGCCGCACTCAGTCTGCAGCGACTGGGTTTCACCGATGTCCGCTCGATCGCTGGCGGCATCAGCGACTGGACCGCCGGCGGTCTGCCGCTGACCATGCATTGAGAAGACCCCGATGAATGCCGCCCGCAAGCCGCGCGCCGCCACGGCCCCGATCGATCCCGAGTCGATGCGCGCCCACGCCGTCGAGGCCGCGCGCCAGCTCAAGGTGCTCGGCCACGAGAAGCGGCTGATGCTGCTGTGCCTGCTGGTAGAAGGCGAACGCTCGGTGAGCGAGCTCAACGCGCGTCTCGACCTGAGTCAGTCGGCGTTGTCGCAGCATCTGGCGGTAATGCGCGAGGACGGTCTGGTGACGACCCGGCGCGAGGCACAGACGATCTACTATTCGCTGCGCGAAGGCCCGGCGCAGCGCATCATCGACACGCTGCACAGCATCTATTGCGCGGCTGACCGCCCGCTGTGCGAGTAAGCCCAGTGTCCGACCAGGTTCGGGAGCGGGGTGTGTGGACGGGCGCGCAGAGGGTCCCGTACGTCGCAGTGCTGTTTGGCGGAGGATCCTCGTCCGATCACCGCGAGCGGCGCCTGGTCCTCATCGTTCCGCAGTCGCGCCGGGGCTGTCAGCGAACGCTTCCCTGACCGGAAGCAGCCCCGCTCGCGTGCAACCGCTCGGTGCTCGGCCATGGCGCTTGCGGGTGGCCGATACCGCGACGGCGCCCAGCCTGGAGGAACGAGCCCGAGCTCAGGCAGTGTCCCGCTTCCGGCAGGTCGGACCCTCGATGAGGCAGCTGACCTCGAGCCAGGCGGCGACGGTATCAAGCCAGAGCACTCATCCCGCCAGTCATGCGTCGTGCCCGATCTGGTTCAGCGGCAGGCGCAGGTAACTGATGCCGTTGCCATCCGGTGGCGGCAACCGCCCGCCGCGGATATTCACCTGCAGGGCGGGCAGAATCAGTTTGGGTTCTGGCAAGGAGGCATCGCGCTCGTTACGCATGCGGACGAAGTCGGCTTGAGAGACACCGTCTCGCACATGCACGTTGCTGGTTTGCTGCGCAGCGACCGATGTCTGCGCAGCCGGCTCGCGGCCGCCGGGCGGGTAGTCGTGACACAGGAAGATCCGCGTGTCAGAGCGCAACTCGAAGATCTTGTGGATCGAGTCCCAGAGCTTGTGCGCATCCCCGCCAGGGAAATCACAACGCCCCGTGCCCGTGTCGGGCGCAAACATGGTGTCGCCAATGAAAGCGGCATCGCCGATCACATAGGTGAGGCTGTCATCGGTATGGCCAGGTGTCGCCAATGTGTGGCCGGCCAGTCCCCCAATCGTGAAGGTTTCGCCCTCGTTGAACAGATGGTCGAACTGGTTGCCGTCGGCCACGAAATCCGGGCCGAGATTGAACAGTTGCTTGAAGCGTTCCTGCACGGCGATGATTCCGCGTCCGATCGCCAGCTTCGCGCCAAGCTGGTCGCGCAGATAGCCGCCCGCGCTCAGGTGATCGGCGTGGGCATGCGTCTCCAGGATCCAGTCGACCTTCAGGTCGTGCTTGCGCACGAACGCGAGCAGGCGGTCCGCCAACGCGGTACCTGTTCGCGCGGAGGGGCCATCGTAGTCGAGGACCGGATCGATGATCGCCGCATGCCCGCCCGGCGCGTCATACACGACGTAGCTGAAGGTGGAGGTCAGTGGATCGCGGAAGGATTCGATCTGGGGGTTCATTACGGGCCGCTTGCGCTCGATTCACATTGTAGCTAAATGAGCGTCGGCCAAATTTAATGTCCACCATGACTGCGAAGCCTGGCGGTGACAACGGTGTTGCAAAGCCCAGGCTGTCTGCGCCGGTGCGCAAACTGCCTGATGCCGCGGAGATGGTCCAGCATGCCGCCGCCGCCTCGGGGCTCCTCAAGGCTTTGGCGCACCCCGCGCGTCTGCTGGTGATGTGCCGACTGGTCGACGGCGAGGCTTCCGTCGGCGAATTGCAGCAGCAGGTGGGTCTGAGCATGTCCGCGCTGTCGCAGCATCTGGCGGTGTTGCGTGAACTTGCGATGGTGACCACACGCCGTCAGTCGCAGACGATCTTCTACTCGCTGGCGGACGGACCAGCGCTGGGTGTCATGCAGGCCCTGTACGCAGCCTACTGCGCGCCCAGGGCATGACGACGCCGGACGTCGGCGGGCGCGGGCGCGGGCGCGGGAAATAGCCGCCGCAACCGGGCCGGTTCGGCCGCAGAGTCTCACCGGCATGGCAGCAGGCACGCAGCTACCAGCGCGGCGTGTTGAGCAACGTGCCAATCGGTAGGGGCGTTGATCGCACTCGAGCGGGCCTGGTTGCAGGGGCTGACGGCAGATACTGCCCTCGCGGCGGGACGTGCCGCCGGGCTTGGCAGGACTGGGGCCGCAGTGATCGAGCACCCTTCGAGAACCTGGCCACGCCGACGCCATTTGAACTCGCGGGCCGCGAATGTTGTCTGTGTCGGTCACAGCCTCCGACTTTCGGGTGAATCGGCAGCCCGCTGATTGGACGGCAGCTGTGTCGAAGGTCGACTGGACCGAATCCGCTTCAGCGCTAAGCCACCCCAGCAGGCGTAGTATCCGCAACATGATCGTTCGTCGTCGCTCCCGCCTGCGCATCGCCATCGCAGTAATCGTTTGCCTGTTGTTCCAGCAGGTGGCGATGGCGGCGTACGCGTGCACGATGACGCGCTCGCCCATCGCGGCGGATGCCATGGATGAAAGGTGCGCCGACATGGGCATGGCGAAGGAGATAGCCGAGGAATCGAAGGCACTTTGCGCAAAGCTTTGTTCGCCTGATCGTTCGGTTGCCGCCGATCACGCTGTACTCGGGGTACCGCCGCTCGCATTGCCGGCGGCGTTCGACCTCGTGCTCGCGACACCCGCCGCCAGGGAAGCGCCGACCCAAGACGTGCCGATCGATCGTTTCGATCCTCCGCCCCGATTGCGGTACTGCTCGCTTCAGATTTAGCTCCAGACGCCACGTTCAACGCGTACGGCGCCGATTGCCGTGCGCCTTCGTTGATGTCGTCTGGAGGTCACATGTTTTTCAAGACTTGTCGTGTTCCTGTCGCGCGCCTGATCGCCGATGCGGCGAATCCACTTGCGCATTTCCTTGTGCTCGTCCTCGCGCTGCTGCCTGTTGCGGCGTTCGCGGAAGCATTCGCGCTGACGCTGGACGATGCCACGCAGCTGGCGGTGGATCGCGCCCCCATGTTGGCCGCGCGCAGCGCGGGTGTTGCTGCCGCCGAGCAGGACGCGGCGCGTGCCGGCGCCCTGCCCGATCCGATGCTCGTGCTCGGTATCGACAATCTTCCGGTCACAGGCGGTGAAAGCTTCGATCTCGGTGCCGACATGATGACCATGAAGCGCGTCGGCCTGCGCCAGGAATTTCCTGCGCGCGCCAAGCGCGAGGCGCGCAGCAGGTTTGCGGCGCGCAAGATTGACGAAGCGCGCGCCTTGACCGAATCGGCGAAGCTCGACGTACGTCGAGCCGCTGCGCTTGCCTGGATTGATGTGTGGGCCGCGCAAACCGAGTTGACCGCGCTGGAAGCGCTGCGGGCGCAAGCCGCCTCGACGGCCGAGCTCGCTGCAGCGCGAGTGAGCGGAGGAGCGGAGCCCGTGGCCGATGCGCTGGCGACCGGAGTCGCGGTGCTTGAGGTCGACAACCGGATCGAATCGGTGCGTGCCCGGCGCGCGGTCGCGCAGGCGGGCTTGTCGCGATGGCTTGGCGAAGGCCTTGTCGAAACGTCGCAGGAAACATCCGGCTTTCGGTCGCTGCGCGTCCCCGAGACCCGCCTGGTCGCGACCGTGGATCGGCTCAGTCCCCTGTTGCCTGCGAGCGCGCAAGTGGCGACCGCCGCTGCAAACATCGAGCTTGCGCGCGCCGAGAAGCGCATCGACTGGAGCGTGGGCGCGTCCTACGGCCAACGTCAAGGGGGTCGCAGCGACATGCTCTCGATCGAATTCGGGATTGCCCTGCCACTCTTCCCCGGCAATCGGCAGGACCGCGCGGTGTCCGCGCGTGAAGCTGACCACGCCGCAGCCGTGGCCACGCGCGAGGATCTGCGGCGCGAGGCGATCGCGAGCATTCGTGCCGACATTGCCCGGTGGGAAGGACTCAAGCGCCAGGTCGCCCTGCATGAAGACAGGATGTTGCCGCTCGCGCGCGACCGCAGCGCAACGGCGCTTGCGTCCTATCGCGCCGGCGGAGACGTGCAGTCACTGCTCAACGCCCAGCGCGACGAACTCGATGTGTATCTGTCGCACGCGCAGCACCTGGGCGAGCTGGGTCGCGTGTGGGCCGGGCTGGCTTACCTGCTGCCTCTGGAGGATCGGTCATGAACCTCAGGAATCGGCCCGCGATCGTTGTCGTGTCCCTGGCGTTGTTGCTTGGCGCGCTTTCGCTGGGCTACTGGTGGGGGCAGTCGCGCTCGAAGCCTGTCGAGCCGGTTGCAGGCAAAGCTGCACCTGCAGAACGCGAGGCACTCTACTGGTACGACCCGATGGTGCCCGACCAGCACTTCGACCAGCCGGGCAAGTCGCCCTTCATGGACATGCAGCTGGTTCCAAAGTACGCGGATGCAGCGACCGAAGGCGGCATCAACGTCGCATCGGGGGTGCGTCAGAACCTTGGCATCCGCAGTGCCGTGGTGGCGCTCGGCAACCTGGCGAGTTCGGTGCGCGTGCCTGGCACCATCGACTGGGATCTCCGCAACGAGCGCGTGGTGAGTGCGCGCGTCGATTCCATCGTCGATCGCCTGTACATCAAGGCTCCCTACACAGCGGTCCGAGCCGGACAGCCGCTCGCGAGCATCCTCGCTCCGACGTGGAGTACGGCGCTGGCCGAGGCGCGCGCGTTGAACAGCGCGGAGTCGGCTGCGGCACGCGCGCTGCGATCCGCGTCGCGCGAGCGGTTGCGCGCGTTGGGCGTGCCGGCTGGTGCAGGGGCGGGCGCAGGGCGGGGTGGCAGCATCACCTTGACCTCGCCGGTCGACGGGGTAGTCAGCGAGATCGGCGTGCGTGAAGGAGAATCGACCCCGGCCGGCACGCTGCTGTTCCGCATCAACGGAACGGCGACGGTGTGGCTGGAAGCCTCGGTGCCGCAGGCCGGCGTCGCCGGCATTGCCGCCGGAACGCCAGCGGAAGCCACCGTCGATGCGATTCCGGGGCGCACATTTCGCGGCGTCGTTGCAACGTTGTTGCCCCAAGTCGACATGGGCAGTCGGACGCAGCGCGCGCGCATCGTGCTCGAGAATCCCGAAGGTTTGCTGGCGCCGGGAATGTTTGCGCAGATCTCGCTCCAGCCCAGCGAAGGCGTGGAGCATCCGCTGGTACCCTCCGATGCGCTGATCGGCAGCGGCAAGCTGGCGCGCGTCATCGTGCTCGGCAAGAACGACAAGTTCCAGCCCGTGCTTGTGCAGCCCGGCCGCAGCAGCGGCGGATTCACCGAGATCCTGTCGGGCCTCGAGGGCGGCGAACGCATCGTGGTTTCGGGCCAGTTCCTGATCGATTCGGAAGCGAATCTGAGCGGCGCGCTGGAGAGGCTGGGTGCGGAGGCTGAAAAGGAAAACACTGGGGCGAAGCCATGATCGCGGCCATCATCCGCGCCTCGATCGCCAACCGGGTCTTAGTGTTGATCGCGGCGCTGGCGCTGGCCGTGGTCGGTGTCTGGTCGGTGCTGCGCACGCCGCTCGATGCGTTACCGGATCTGTCCGACACGCAGGTCATCATCCGCACCGAATGGCCAGGCCAGACGCCGCGCATCGTCGAGGACCAGGTCACCTATCCCCTGACCACGACGATGCTGTCGGTGCCAGGCGTCAAGGCGGTTCGCGGATTTTCCTTCTTCGGCGACTCGTTCGTGTACGTGCTGTTCGACGACGACACCGACCTCTACTGGGCGCGCTCGCGCGTGCTCGAGTACCTGAGCCAGGTGCGCGACCGGTTGCCGGCCGCAGTGAGCCCCTCGCTCGGGCCCGACGCGACGGGACTGGGCTGGATCTACGAATACGCGCTGGTCGATCGCACCGGCAAGCACGATCTCGGGCAACTGCGTGCCTTGCAGGACTGGTTCCTGCGTTATGAGCTGAAGACGGTGCCGGACGTGGCCGAAGTGGCCAGCATCGGCGGCATGGTGCAGGCCTGGCAGATCGTGCCAGATCCCCAGGCGCTGGCCGCACGTGCAATTACGATCGACCAGCTCGTTGAGGCAGTTCGCGATGCCAACGGCGCCACCGGCGGTTCGGTAATCGAGCAGGGCGAAGCCGAGGTGATGGTGCGGAGCGAAGGCTACCTCCGCAGTCGCGAAGATTTTGAACGCGTGCCGGTGATGACGGGCAGCGCCGGCGTGCCGGTGTTGCTGCGCGAGGTGGCGAGCGTGCAGCGTGGGCCCGCGCTCCGACGCGGCATCGCCGAACTTGATGGCGAGGGCGAAGTCGCCGGCGGCGTCATCATCCTGCGTTCGGGCAAGAACGCGCTGGCGGCGATCGAAGCGGTCAAGCTCAAGCTCAGCAGTCTGCGCGCCAGTCTTCCGGCGGGGGTCGAGATCGTGCCGGTGTACGACCGCTCCGAGCTGATCCTCGAAGCGGTGCGCAATCTGACCGTCAAGCTCGCTGAAGAGTTTCTGGTGGTCGCGCTCGTGTGCGCGTTGTTCCTCTGGCACCTGCGGTCAGCGCTCGTGGCCGTCATCAGCTTGCCGCTCGGCGTGCTGGCGGCTTTCATCGTGATGCACCAGCAGGGCATCAGCGCCAATCTTCTTTCGCTCGGCGGCATTGCCATCGCCATCGGCGCCATGGTCGATGCGGCCGTGGTGATGATCGAGAACGCGCACAAGCATCTGGAATACTTTCGCGAGCGCGAAGGCCGCGATCCGGAAGGATCCGAACGCTGGCAGCTGATGGGCGATGCGGCAGGCGAGGTCGGTCCCGCGCTGTTCGTGAGCCTGCTCGTGATCACGCTCTCGTTCGTGCCGGTGTTCGCGCTCGAAGCGCAGGAAGGGCGACTGTTTTCGCCGCTCGCGTACACCAAGACCTATGCGATGGCCGCAGCTGCGGGGCTGTCGATCACGCTCATTCCCGTGCTCATGGGCTACCTCATTCGCGGCCGCATCCGCGCGGAAGCGCAGAATCCGCTCAATCGAGCGATGATCAAGGCGTACCGGCCGGCGATCGATGCGGTGTTGCGTTTTCCGCGCGCAACGCTGCTGCTCGCCGCTGGCGTGCTGCTGCTGACCCTCGTGCCGCTGCTGCGCCTCGGCAGCGAGTTCATGCCGCCGCTCGACGAAGGCACCTTGCTGTACATGCCGACCGCGTTGCCTGGCATGTCCGCCGGCAAGGCTGCGCAAGTGCTGCAACTGACCGACCGCATGATCAAGACGGTGCCGGAAGTCGCGCACGTGTTCGGCAAGGCGGGCCGCGCGGAAACCGCTACCGATCCCGCGCCGCTCGAAATGTTCGAGACCACGGTGACCTTCAAGCCGCGCAGCGAATGGCGGCCGGGCATGACCCCCGAAAAGCTGCGTGAGGAACTCGATCGCGCGGTCAAGGTGCCAGGCCTGACCAACCTCTGGGTGCCACCGATCCGCAATCGCATCGACATGCTGGCGACCGGCATCAAGAGTCCGATCGGCATCAAGGTGTCCGGGCCCGATATCAACGTGCTGGCGAAACTCGGCGACCGCATCGAAGCGGTCGCGAAAAAAGTCCCGGGAGTGAGCTCGGCACTCGCCGAACGCGTGGCGGGCGGGCGCTATCTCGACGTCGCGGTCCGACCGGAAGCGGCCGCGCGTTACGGATTGAGCCAGGCCGAAGTCCAGCGGTTGATCGCGACGGTAATCGGCGGGGAGCCCATCGCCGAGACGATCGAGGGCCGTGAGCGTTATCCGGTCGTGGTCCGCTATCCACGTGAACTGCGCGATTCCGCGATGTTGCTGGCGCAGCTGCCCGTGATCGCGCCGGGCGGCGTGCAACTTACACTTGGGCAGATAGCGGATCTATCTTTCACCGACGGACCGCCGATGCTGCGAAGCGACGATGCGCGTCTGACCAACTACATCTACGTCGACGTGGCCGGGCGCGATCTCGGCTCCGTGGTTGCCGACTTGCAGCGGGTCGTCGCGCAAGAGGTGCAGTTGCCCGCCGGATACGCCGTCGGCTGGTCCGGGCAGTACGAGTATCTGAAGCGGGCGAGCGAGCGCCTGCGCGTGGTCGTGCCTGCCACGCTGGTGATCATCTTTGGCCTCATCTATTTCGTGTTCCGGCGGGCGTCCGAGGCGCTCATCATCATGCTCAGCCTGCCGTTCGCGCTGACCGGCGGCCTCTGGCTGATCTGGCTGCTCGGCCACAACGTGTCGGTCGCGACGCTCATCGGCTTCATCGCGCTGGCGGGCGTCGCTGCGGAATTCGGCATCATCATGTTGCTGTATCTGCGTCATGCATGGGAAAAGCAACTGGTGCTCAACCCGCACTCCGGTGAAGCAGAACTCGATGCGGCGATTCGCGAAGGCGCGGTGCAACGGGTGCGGCCCAAGGCGATGACCGTCGCGGTTATTCTGGCCGGCCTGTTGCCCATCCTGGTCGGCGGCGGCGCGGGCGCCGAGGTCATGCAGCGCATTGCGGCGCCGATGGTCGGCGGCATGATCAGCGCGCCGCTGCTGTCGATGCTGGTGATTCCCGCCGCGTATCGATTGCTCCGTCGACGCCAGCTTCGCAACGTCACTGCGTAATGGACCATTGATGAACTCGGCATTCTGGGCTCGACGCACGCACAAATGGATCGCCTGGGCGATCGGCGTCCAGGCGTTGCTGTGGATGGCGAGCGGTCTGTACATGACCGCGATCTCGATCGACATCATCCACGGCGATCACCTGGTGAAGGTCGATGACGGGCCGCTGTCGCCTGCGGGTGTACTCATGACCTCGGACCAGCTCATCGCGCAGCATCCGGGTCTGCGCACGTTTCGCCTGAAGCGTTTCATGGGGCGCGAAGTCTACGAAGTGCATGATAGGCAAGGCATCAGGTTGATCGATGCCCGGTCGGGCGCTCGGTTGAGTCCGCTCGACACGGCTGTCGCGCGACAACTGGCGATCAGCTTTTACCGCGGTAACGCGCCGGTACACGCGGTCGAATGGCTGGAAAAGGCGCCGCAGGAGGTTTCGACGCGCCCCGCGCCGCTTTGGAAGGTGTCTTTCGCCGATCGAAACGAAACGACGCTTTATCTGTCGCCCCATACCGGCGAACTATTGGCCAAGCGCCATGACCTCTGGCGATGGTTCGATTTCCTCTGGATGCTGCACATCATGGACTACGACACGCGGGACGACATCAACAACCGCCTGTTGCAAGTCGCTTCATGGGTCGGCGTCGTTTTTTCGCTCAGCGGCGCCTGGCTGCTGTTCTACAGTTTCCGACGCCGGGTGCGGCCGTGAACCGCTGGATGCGCAAGCTGCACAAGTGGTTCGGACTGGTACTCGCCTTGCAGTTCGTGCTGTGGATGGCAAGCGGTCTGATCATGAGTCTGCTCGATCACGACAAGGTACAAGGTCATCACCACCGCGCCGAGGGCCTGGAGCAGGCCTCCGCGTGGCCGGCGGGCTCGCTGTCGCCGGCGGACGTGTTGACCGGGAGTTCGGAACGACCGCTGCGCTCGGTCGAAGCGTCCTGGGTGCTCGGTCGCCCGGTCTACCGTCTGCGCGACGACGCCTCGAACTGGCTGGTGGACGCCAGCAGCGGTAGGCGAGTGAGCGTCGACTCCGCCACGGCCCTCGTCGTGGCGAAGGCCGACTACGTGGGGCGGGGGCGTGCCGGGTCTCCGGAGCTGATGCATGCCCCGAATCTGGAAGTGCGTGGGCACTCGGCACCTATCTGGCGCGTAACGTTCGATGACGACGACACGACGACGATCTACGTCTCGGGTCAGGATGGAAAAATTCTGGAGCGCCGCAACAACGCCTGGAGACTCTTTGACATCGCCTGGATGCTGCACATCATGGATTACACCGAACGCGACGACTTCAACAACCCGCTCGTGGTCACGGCCGCAGCAGGCGGCCTCTGGATCGCGTTGACCGGAGCGTGGCTGCTGGTCGCCAGCCTGCGAATCCGCAGATCGGCGGCTCGCCGGGGAGTGGCGTGACCGCGCACTCCGGAAATCGCCGCGCGACATGAGCCTGCCTCCGCGATCCACCGCGCAAGACGCGACGCTTGGCGCCTGCGGCCCCACTTCGTCGGTGGCGGAACTCAATCGCGACTGTTTCTGCGTCGGCGTCGACCGGCCCGCGCTGCACTCGACGCTGGACGCGGCCCTGGCCGCCCACGGGCTGCCCACCGCGTTTGCGGAATCGCATCCCCACCTGTTCGCCGGCTTGCCCGTGTTCGTGTCCCGGCACCACATCGGGGAAATCGCGAGCGTGGTGGGAGCCATTGCCGAAGTGACCGCGTTGCCCGCCTACCGTTCGGCGGTGATGGCGTGGGCGCCCGACATCGCCGGATGGGATCCAGGTTCCCCGGGTGGACTGCTGGGCCTGGATTTTCATCTGGCGCCAACGGGGCCGCGGCTGATCGAGATCAACACCAATCCGGGTGGAGTACTCCTCAACGTGCTGCTCGGCCAGGCCCAGCAGGCGTGCATCCCCGCCCTGATGGTGCCTTTGACCGACCCGGCGCAGGTGTTGGACGCGGTGCTTGCCGCGACGCTGGCCGAGTGGCGACTCCAGCGCGGCGATCGCGCCCTCAGGGTCATCGCGATCGTCGACGAGTCGCCTCTGCAGCAATACCTTTATCCCGAGTTCGTGCTGTTCCAGCAGCTCTTCCGGCAGCACGGATTCGTCGCGGAAATCTGCAGTCCCGATGAACTGGTGCGCAAGGACGATCGACTCTGGCTGGGCGCGCATCCGGTGGATCTGGTCTACAACCGTCTGACCGACTTCGCCTTGCAGCAACCGCAGCATGAAGTCATGCGCAGCGCCTACCTGTCCGGGGAAGTGGCGCTGACCCCGCATCCGCGTGCGCATGCACTCTATGCGGACAAGCGGAACCTGAGCCTGCTCGGCGATGGCGATTTCCTGGAGACGTCTGGCGCCAGCCCGGATGCGATCGAAGTACTGACGGCCGCCGTTCCTTTGACCGAACTGGTGACTGCGGACAACCGCGACGCGATGTGGGAGCGACGTCGCACCTTGTTCTTCAAGCCCGCCGCCGGATTCGGCAGCAAGGCGAGCTATCGGGGCGACAAGCTGACGCGCCGGGTGTGGGGCGAGATCGCGGGTGGCACGTATGTCGCGCAGGAGTTCGTGCTTCCGAGCGAGCGGCACGTGGCTGCTGACTCGAACCCGCTCAAGGTAGACATCCGCTGCTATGCCTACGGCGGCGAAGCAATTCTCTATGCGGCGAGGATGTATCGAGGCCAGACCACGAACTTTCGCACGCCCGGCGGCGGCTTTGCACCGGTGCTGACGAGCATCACCGCGGCGACGCGCCGTCCGGACGCATCACCCCCGTAGCGTCACGGAACGGTCGCGAGAATGCGCGTTCACGCGCACCTGCAGCAGCCAGCGTGATCGCAGCGCGCGTGCCTCAGCAGGACCGCCGCCAGGCGCCGCAACAGTCCCCAGGGCGAGCGACCCGGGATCCGCCTGGCGCGTCGAGGTTGCCCGCGGCCGAAAAAGTCGAAATGGTGAACCGCGCCAGGAGCGTGCGCGAACGGGACGCCGCCGTCCACAGCAGGTCCGGCATCTGTCCGCGGCCGCGAGCGCAATCCCGGCGGCGCGCCGCTTGAAACACTTCCATAGTTCTGGAAATATAGAATAGATGAAGACGCTCGCGGCACTCGAAGCACTGACGGCGCTGAGCCATGCGCCGCGTCTGGCCGCGTTCCGTTGGCTCGTGCAGGCGGGCCCGGAGGGCATGACGGTGGGCGAACTGCGCGATCACCTGCGGCTGCCGGCTGCGACGCTTACCGCGCACCTCAACATCCTGCGCGCGGCCGGGCTGGTGGCCGACCAGCGCGAAGGCCGCGCCATTCGCCTGCGCGCGAACTATCCGCAGATGAATGCACTGCTCTCTTATCTCACCGAGAACTGCTGCGCCGGCACCACGGCCTGCGCCCCGCCGACTGTATGTCCACCGCGCGCCCGCGCGCCCCGCAAAAGAGGAATCCCGAAGTGAAGCGCTTCCACGTGCACCTCAATGTCGACGATCTGTCCGCGAACATCCGGTTCTACTCGGCCCTGTTCGCGTCCGAACCCACGGTGAGCAAGCCCGACTACGCGAAATGGATGCTCGAGGATCCGCGCGTCAATTTCGCCATCTCCACGAAGGGCAGCACGCCCGGCATCGACCACCTCGGCATCCAGGCCGATGACGAGGGTGAACTCCGCGAGCTCGGGCGGCGGATCGACGTTGCCGGCAGCACGAGCGTGCCGGAAGCTGCAGCCGTCTGTTGCTACGTGAAGTCGGAGAAGGTCTGGACCGAAGACCCGCACGGCATGCGCTGGGAGACCTTCCACTCCCACGGCGAGTCGACGACCTACTACGCCGGCGACAGTGCCTGCGCCACCGAGGGTGCAGCGTGCCGCCCCGAAATTTCAGCGGTGGCCCCGGCGAAGAGCCAGGGCGATCCCTGCTGCGAACCCAGGTCGGGCTGCTGCTGACATGGCGCGCTCCCATGCAGAAGGTGAGCCGATCAGGCGCGTGCTTTTCGTCTGCGTCGAGAACTCGAACCGCAGCCAGATGGCCGAGGCATTCGCGCGCATTCACGGTGGCGCGGGCGTCGACGCGCGCAGCGCCGGGTCGAAGCCCTCCGGTGTGATCAATCCCAAGGCCATCCAGGCAATGAGCGAGCTGGGCTATGACCTCACCGCGCATCGTTCGAAGTCGCTTGACGAGATCGAGGGCCTGTCGTTCGACGCCGTCATCACCATGGGCTGTGGCGACAGTTGTCCCTGGGTGCCGGCGACGCGACGCGAGGACTGGCAGCTGCCGGATCCGAAACATCTCGAGGGCGAAGCGTATCGCGCCATTCGCGACGACATCTCGGCGCGCGTTGCCGCGCTGCTCAAGTCGCTTTGATGCCGCAACGACTGCTCGCCGAATTCCTCGGCACCGCGTTGCTGCTCGCGACGGTGGTGGGCTCGGGGATCATGGGCAGGAACCTGTCCGGCGGCAACGACGGCGTCGCGTTGCTGGCCAATGCGGGCGCGACCGCCGGGATGCTGTACGTGCTGATCGTGCTGTTCGGCCCGATCTCGGGCGCGCACTTCAATCCCGCGGTCACGCTCGCGATGCGACTGCGAGGCGAGCTCTCCACGCGCGCATCGCTCGCCTACGTCGCCGTGCAGGTCGTCGGCGCGATCCTCGGCGTGGTCGTCGCCCACGCGATGTTCGAGCTGCCGCTGGTGCGGCCCGGGAACCACGTGCGGACCGGCGGTGCGCAGTGGCTGGCCGAGGGTGTCGCAACGTTCGGACTGCTGCTTACGATATTGCTCGGCGTGCGGCACCGTCCGCTCGCGGTGCCCGCGCTGGTCGGGAGTTACATCTTCGCGGCGTACTGGTTCACGTCGAGCACGTCGTTCGCCAATCCCGCCGTGACGATCGCGCGCGCGCTCACGCAGACCTTCGCGGGCATCCGCCCCGACGACGCGCCCGCCTTCATCGCCGCGCAGCTGGCGGGTGCGTTGCTGGCCTGCGCGGTGTTCCGCCTGTTCGGGCCCGGGCCTCCTCCGCGCGAACCCTGAACCCGCTCACGCCTCGCGGCAGGCGTGCGGGATCGATGCGCCGGTCCCGCGTGCTCCGCGGAGCAATCCCGTGCAAGGTTGCCGTTCGATGAAGCGGACGAGCCCGTTCATCTCTTTCAGGGGCCCGCAAGGCAACGCGCCGCAGGGCGTGCCTCACGCCAAGTCATAAATCTGCAATCGCGCGCACATAGAGTCCGCAGCGTCGTATCCCCGGCAGGCCGCCATCGGCGCCGCCGCGATCCCCTGTCGATTCCGGTCCTCCTCCCATGAAAACGAAATCCCGCCGCTTCACGCCGCTGGCGCTGGCGATGTTGGCCGCCTTCAATGTGCACGCCGCACCTGCTGCCGTATGGGTGTACGTGTACGAGCAGGCCAAGCCGCAGCCGGCCATCGAGCTGTCCGTCGATGCCAAGGTTGCGGGCACCACCGCGGCCAACGGTTCGGTGGGTACCCAGGCCGAGCCCGGCAAGCATGCCTTCGTGCTCAGGCGCGGCGAGGAGGAACTCCTCGAATTCGAACTTGAGCTTGCCGACGGCGAGCAGGTGCAGGTATCCGCCTCGCTGACCCCCGGCCGCGCGCCGATCTACACCGTGCGCAGCAACCTGCACGGCGACAGGACGATCGACACCGCGCCCGCGCCCGCTGCGGTCGCAGCCGGCACTGAGGCGGAAACCGACGTCGTGGCGACTGCCGATACCGCGCAGACGCTGGCCTCGGTTGACGTGGTCGACGAATCGCCCGAGTCCGAAACGACACTCGAAGGCGTCACGGTGACCGGGCAGGCACAGCGCGTCGACGACCAGGCCGCCTACACGGACGAGCGCCGCGCCAGTGCACAGGTGTCGGAGACGCTGTCGTCCGAGCAGATCTCGCGTGCCGGCGACTCGGACACGGGCGCGGCCCTCAAGCGCGTCACCGGCCTGTCGCTGGTCGACGGCAAGTACGTGTATGTGCGTGGCCTCGGCGAGCGCTATTCGAGCGTGCTGCTCAACGGTGCCCAGATCCCGAGCCCCGATCCCACCCGCCGCGTGGTGCCCCTCGATCTCTTCCCGACGGAAATGCTCGAGGGTGTGGTCGTGCAGAAGAGCTATTCGCCCGACATGCCGGGCGAGTTTGCCGGCGGCACGATCATGTTGCGCACCCGCGCGGTGCCCGACAAGCCGATCGCCAAGGTCTCTTTCGGTCTCGGCTGGATCGACGGCACCACTTTCGACGACGGCCTGCGCCACGACGGTGGCAACCGCGACTGGACCGGCTACGACGACGGCGCCCGCGAGCTGCCGGATTCCATTGCGGACGCCATCGCCGGTGGCGGCCAGATCACCCCGCAGACCCCGTTCAACATGCAAGGGTTCACGCCGGCGGAGATCGAGACATTCGGCGAGGACCTCGCGGCGGGGGGCTTCGACACGCGCCGCGACTCGCTGCCGCCGAACGGCACCTTTGCCGGGGCGATCGGCAACGGCTGGGACATCTGGGGCGGCATGCGTTTCGGCGTACTGGCCGCGCTGCGCTACGACCACAAGTGGGACAACACCTTCAACGAGCAGCGGCGCGTATTCGCGGTGCAGGGCGAATCCACGCTGGTACCGAGCCGCGAGTTCGTGCGCGACAAGACGGAACGGGTCATCGAGCTGGGCGCATTCGTGAACCTCGGGCTCGAGATCAATGCCGACCACAGCCTCGGCCTCGCCAGCCTGCTGGTACGCCAGACCGAGGACGAGACCCGCGTGGACGAAGGCTACTTCGATGGCGACATCGACCAGCAGTCGACCTTCACCCGCCTCGAATGGGAAGAGAACGAACTTCGTACGCACCAGTTGTCGGGCCAGCACGCTTTCCCGGAGTTGTCCGGGCTGAGCCTCGACTGGCAGTACACGCTCTCGAGGGCGGGTCGCGAGGCGCCGTTCGCGCGCGATTACCGTCGCGACCTCGACGAGAACAGCGGCGAGCTCCGCTTCTCCACGAGTTCGAGCAGCAACCAGGTCACGTTCGCGACCCTCGACGACGACGCCGACGAGTACCAGCTGCGCGCGGAACTGCCGCTGGTATTCGGCGACAACTACCTGACGTTCAGCGCAGGAGGCAGCGTGCTGGAACGGGAGCGTGATTCGGCCATCCGCCGTTTCCAGTACCTGGTCGGGGGGCCCCTTGCCAACGATCCGGACCTGCGCGCGAACGACAGCCTCGATGCCATCCTCAACCCTGGCACCATCGGGCCGGACGGATTCGTGCTGCGCGAAGTGACGCGTGGCACCGACAACTACCTCGCGGACCAGAAACTCGATGCGGCGTTCCTGTCCGCCGACCTCGCGCTCGGCGAGCAGTGGCGCTTCGCGCTCGGCGCGCGCTTCGAGGACAACGAGCAGAACGTCACGACGTTCTCGCTAAACCCGGCTGACGAGCCGATTGTCGCCTCGCTCGACAGCTCCGACTGGCTGCCGTCGTTCTCCGCGACGTGGCTCTGGAACGCCGATTCGCAATGGCGCTTCGCGTATTCGGAGACCGTGTCGCGGCCCGACTTCCGTGAACTCTCCGCGGCACCCTTCACCGAGCCACTGCTCGACATCGAGGCGATCGGCAATCCCGATCTCGTGCAGACCGAGGTCCGCAACGTGGACCTCCGCTACGAGTACTTCTTCTCGCCCACCGAGGTATTCGCCGCGTCCCTTTTCTACAAGGATTTCTCGAACCCGATCGAGCGGATCCAATTTGCGGGAACAGGCGACGTGGTGTCGTTTGCCAACGCCGATTCCGCGACCAATTACGGGATCGAGATCGAGGCGTTCAAGTACCTCGATTTCGTGGCGGACACCTGGCTCGGCGAACGCAGCGGCGAGGCGTTCCCGTGGGAGAGTTTCTTCATCGGGGCCAACTACGCGTGGATCGATTCCGAAGTCGACCTGGGCGCGAACCCGTCGATCCAGACCAACTCGGTGCGTCCACTGCAGGGCCAGTCGCGCTACCTCGTCAATCTCCAATTGGGCTTTCAGAGCCCCGACGGCAACCACGAGGCGACGCTGTTGTTCAACCGCTTCGGGCGACGCATCTCGCAGGTTGGCACCTCCGGTGCGCCGGACATCTACGAGGAAGGCGTGAATCAGCTCGACTTCGTGTATTCGCACAAGTTCGCGGAGGAGTGGAGCTGGAAGCTGCGGCTGCGCAACCTGCTCGATCCCACGATCGAGTACACCCAGGGTGGCGAGATCACCCGCGAGTTCGACCGCGGCCGCGAAGTGCTGGTGAGCGTCGAATGGCGTCCGTCGCTCGACTGAGCGACCGCCCCTTGGGCGGCTAGCCCCGCACTGGCTGCCGAAGGCCGGCCCGTCAATCGGCCGCATGGAAGCTCGTGCTGCGCACCCGTCGCGGCGCACTGCCGTCACGAGTCCGGCCCCAGCCTGAATCCGGTCGCCGCTGCAACAAATCTGTAGTCCCGCTCAACCGCGACTGTCATGTCAGGCACCTAGGGTGTCGCATCGCGCTGGGTACGCCGCGTCCCTTTCCACCCTTGGAGCATCAGAATGCTGACTTCACGTCGCCTTGCACTTGCCATCGCCCTCACGTTCGCCGGCGGTTCCGCGCACGCGCTATCGCTCAACAACACCTTCGACGGCGCCTATCTCCACAACGGCACCGAGAATGGCCGCGGGCTGATGCTCGATGCGGTGCCCACCACGAACGGCGCAGTGTTCTTCGGCGCCATGTTCACCTACGACACGGCCGGCAACGACGTGTGGCTGACGATCCAGGAAGAATTCGCCAACGGCCAGACCGTGGCGCCGTCCGTCATCGTCCGGCGCTTCGCCGGCGGCAACTTCGGCCTCCCGTTCACGCCTCCGACGCCGCTCGCCGGCACCCAGGTCGGCACTGCGCGCGTCACGATCAACTCCTGCAGCAGCATCGGCGTCCAGTTCACGCCCAATGCCGCGGGCGCCGGCCTGCCGGCCACGACCTTCAACTACGTGCCGTTCATCGTCAATCCGAACTGCGCGTCCTCGGCGGCGTTCACGACCTGCCCGACCGGCACCACCGCCCTTGCCGGCGCGACGGCCACCTGCGTCCTCTCGGGCACGCTTGCGGGTGACGTGCGCCTGACCAACAACGCGACCTACCTCATCGACGGCAAGGTCAACGTCGGCACCGCCCTCAACGCGGCGACGCAGGCACCTGCCAACCTGACCATCGACGCGGGTACCGTGCTGCGCGGCCGCGGTGGTTCGTCCGACTACATGGTGGTGCAGCCGGGCTCGAAGATCTTCGCCAACGGCACCGCCAACGCGCCGATCATCTTCGACGGTCCGACCAATACCCCCGGTTCGTGGGCAGGCCTGTTCATCGCCGGCAAGGCACCCGTCAACCGTGCGGCAACGCCGGGCGGCAGCATCGGGTTCGAGGCCGACCTCAACATCCTGTTCGGCGGTGCCGATGCCAATGACTCGTCCGGCGTCCTGCGCTACGTGCAGATCCGCAATGCCGGGCAGACCATCGCGCCGAACGCGGAGCTCAACAGCCTCACGCTCGGCGGCGTGGGCGCGGGCACCGTGATCGACTACGTGCATGCGCAAAATGGCACCGACGACACCTTCGAAATGTTCGGCGGCACAGTCAACGCGAAGCACCTGGTCGCGACCGGCCACGACGACGACAACCTGGATTTCGACTTCGGCTATCGCGGCAAGATCCAGTACGTCTACATCAAGCAGGATGCCGCCGGCCTCGATACGAACGACGGTCGCGGCATAGAGTCCGACAACGCACCCTCCAATGGCAATTTCGACGCGCTGCCGCGCACCCAGCCGCTGGTTGCCAACGTCACGGTGGTCGGCGCGGGTGGCATCGAGGGCATGCGCCTGCGTCGTGGTTCGTCGGGACGCTACTTCCACAGCGTGATCGGCGGCAACTTCACCAGCTCGTGCCTGCGCATCCAGGACGCCGCCACGTACACCGCGATCCAGCCGTCGCCGACCACGATCACCGGCAGCCACGTGGCCTGCGCCACCAACTTCCGCGACGACAGCACCGTCACCAATCCGCCGACCACCGTCGCGGCCTGGTACAACGCCGGTGCGAACAACTCGAGCGGTGCCGACATCAACGCGGTACTTGATGGGCGTTTCCCGCGTGCGGGGCAACTCGCGGTACCGGCGCTCAACACGGGCGACAGCTTCTTCGACCCGACCACGTACAAGGGCGCATTCAGTTCGACTTCCGACGATTGGACCGCCAACTGGACGGTGCCGGGTTCGCTCTGATCCCACGAGCCCAGCGGGCGACGTCGACCACGACGGTTGCCCACCTATTCGAGGTGCGTGCGTGATGGCTACCGCGATCGCCTGACCGCATGTTCCTTCGAGTCCGAAAGGCCGCCTCCGGGCGGCCTTTCTTTTGGTGCGACGTCGACGGGGCGTCTCACGATGCCGGAGATGACATGTAACAAATACGCAATCTTTCCGTCATACGCTGCGCGCCTCCGCTCCAAGCGCGCAGGCCGCACCATGAAGCCCAACATCCGATTTCTCTCGATCGCGCTGCTCGCGTCCCTGGCGGTGCCCGTGCGCGCCGAAGTGGCGCTCGACGTGATTGCCGATTCGGAAATCGCGTTCGAGGGCCTGTTCCAGGCCGATGGGAACTGGTTCAACAACGACTTCTCCGACCTTGGTGCGATCGGCGCGAATGGCAAGGACAGCGAGTTCGGGGTGCGGCGCGCCGAGATCATCCTCAAGGGCAAGGGGCCGAAGAACTTCGAATGGGTGCTCGGGTACGACGCAAGCACGCAGAAGAGCGTCGTGGTCAGCAACGGCCCTGCTGCCGGCACCACCACCGTCAACAGCCAGGGCAAGTGGCTCGACGCGAACGTCAAGTACAAGATCGGCGGCAATCCCAATCATTTCGTGCAGGCCGGGCAATACAAGCAGCCGAACAGCCTCGAGGAACTCGGTTCGACCCGCCACAACGATTTCATCTCCAAGGCGCTCGCCACCAATACTTTCGGCGTGGCGCGCCGGGTTGGCGTTTCGCACCGCTACGGCGACAACAACTGGGGCATCACCTCGAGTTATTTCGGCCGCGAGCTGACGCGCAATCTCGCCCAGGGGCAGGGCTTTGGCGTGCGCGGCAACTGGGCGTCGATCAACGAGGCCGGGCACATCCTGCACTTCGGGGTGTCGTACGTCGACTTCGACACCGACAGGGACACGGTACGCGTGCGTGCACGACCCGACGCCGACCTCAGCGTCGTGCGCCTCGTCGATACCGGAAACCTCACCAACGTCGACCGGCTGTCGACGATCGGTGGCGAGGCCATGTGGGTGAGAGGTCCGTTCAAGCTGCAGGCCGAGTACATGCAGTCGAGCGCGGACCGCTACGACAACGGCAACCCGCGCCAGTCGGACGATTTCGACGGCAGCAGCGGCTACCTCACCGGTGTCTGGAACATTACCGGCGAGACCTGGACCTACAAGGATGGCGTGGCGGTGACCGCGCTGCCGAACGAGCCTGCAAAGGGCATGTGGCAGCTCGGCCTGCGCTACGACACCATCGACCTCGATGACGGCGATCCGGTTCCCGGCTCGAACCCGACCAGCACTTTCGCAGTCGACGGCGTGCTTGGCGGCCAGATGGACACCTGGACGGTCGGCGTCAACTGGTACTTGCGCTCGAACTTCAAGTTCATGGCGAACTACGTGAAGGTCGACAGTGCGCGCTTCTTCGGCCGCACGCCGGCCTTCCCCTATGCCGATGACCCGGCCGACAACAACCAGCTGGTCAACCGCGAGATCGACGACAACCCGGACATCTTCGAGCTGCGCATGCAGTTCCACTTCTGACCGCAACGACCGTCGTGTGCGTGAACGTCCCGCGTTCATGTCATCCGGCTGTCATCTTGCTGCCATCCAATGGGCGCCTGCGCGGAGTGCGCCTTCTCATTCGGTTCCAGGAGCAAACCCCATGTTGAATACCCTCAAGCGGCAGGTCGTCGCGCTCGCGCTATCCGCGTTCCTTGCCGGCCCGGCGTTGGCGGCGGACGTCACCGGCGCCGGCGCCTCGTTCGTCTATCCCGTGATGGCAAAGTGGTCGGCCGACTACGCGAAGACGAAGAAGAAGAAGATCAACTACCAGTCGATCGG
>JBBRIE010000016.1:0-25423 GCA_038221545.1 Lysobacterales bacterium | reverse complement strand
GAGCAACAGATGCTGTTCGACTGCCAGTAACCAACGGACTCCGGGGAGAACGAAATGAAGAAGAATCGTCCGTTGCAGCTTGTGATTGCCATCGCCGCGTTGCTGCCAGTCGGCGCCGTGCAGGCCCGCGAGCAGGTGCGTACCGTCGAGGTGCTGAAATCGGGCGCAGTCCGCTTCACCGCGGGCCGCTCGATCGCCAAGGTGGGGGAGTCTTTCTGCGCCGCGAACCCCGGTGCCGCGTTCCGGTACGTCGAGACGGCCGGTGGCACCGCTGCGGCCAGGGTAGACGAGGACGCGGGAACCGTGAGCGCGACGTTCAGCGTCTCGATTGACGCGATGTGTCTGCCCGGAACCACCACCGTGCGCATCAACTTCGGCACTGTTGCCGGCGGCACGGCGACGCTTGGTTCCGACTACACCATCGGCGCTCCTAACCCCGCGTTCGTGACCGTGGCCAACGTCCCGCAGTTTGGTGGACCGAGCTCGGGCAATGCGGCCCAGCCCGTGACCATTATTGACGACACGGATCCGGAACCTGACGAGACGATCAAGTTTGGAAGTTTGGGCGGTGCGTTCGCGAATTCGCCGCCTGGGAGTACATCCCCGTCGGTCGTTGCCATCACCAGCAACGGCACGGCGTTGTCGACCCTGACCATCGACGACAACGACGACCTGACCAACGTCGGCGGCGGGGCGGGTGACCTGGTCACCGACGACCCGACCGCCTCGGCGGTTGCCGACGCGCTCGACGACATCTGCAATGCCCCAGGCCAGAATCCGGCGCTGCTCGAACAGTGCCGTGCCATCCAGGCTGGCGTTGCCGCGGGCGACGCGGACGGGGTGCAGGATGCACTGCGGGCGATCGCGCCAGAGGAGACCCAAACCCAGAACGCGACCGTGATCGAACTTGGCGGTGCCCAACTCGACAGCATCGGACAGCGCCTGAGCGCGCTGCACGTCGGGCGCAATGCGCGACGCAGCACAGGGCAGTTCGCGTTCAATTTCGATTATGACGGGACTCCCGTCTCCTCGTTGCTGCAGTCAATCGTACAAACCGAGGATCCCGGCAACGACGGCGGCGGGTTGCTGGCAAGTCCATGGGGCGTGTTCGCCAGTGCTTCAGTCGGTAGCGGCGATCGCGATCAGACGCTGCGTGCATCCGGGTTCGACTACGACCGGTTCGACCTTAGCGTCGGCGCGGATTACAGGTTCAATTCAACCTGGGTTGCCGGTGGCGCGATCGGCTATTCGAGTCTGTCGTCGGACCTCGACGATAACGGAGGTTCGGTCGACTCGGATTCCTACTCGTTCCTCGGCTACGCCAGCTACTCGCATCCTGGCGGCACCTACGTGGACGGGATTGTGAGTTACACCAGCGTCGACTTCGAGCAGGACCGCGGCATCGCGTTCAGCGTCGGCGGGACGACCGTCAACGAGACGGCGTCGTCGCAGACCGATTCCGATCAGTTCGGATTCGACGTGAGCGTGGGTCATGCGTTCAATAGCGGGGCATGGGTGATCACGCCAAGCGGTTCGCTGCGCTACCTCGACACGACCATCGATGCCTTCCAGGAGACGGGTGCCGACGAATTCAACGTCTCGGTCGAAGAGCAGAACCTCGAGTCGCTGGTGGCCGCGTTTTCGCTGAACGTGTCGCGGAACATCAGCACGGCGAGCGGCATCATCGTGCCTTACGCGCAGATCACATGGAACTACGAGACCGAGGACTCCGCCGACACGCTCGCGGTGCGGCTGGTGAATGACGTATCGCAGACTCGTTTCCTGGTGGTCGGCGATCAGCGGGACTCCAGTTACGGCAACTTCGACCTCGGATTGACGTGGGTGAGGGCGGGCGGATTCCAGGGCTACGTCGCCTATTCGCACCTGTTCGGACTCGAGTTCTTCAGCGATTACGGCATTACGTTCGGCGGACGCTGGGAGCTGTAGCGGCCCGTGCTGGCCTGATGACCGCATAGTCATCAGGCCAGGACAGATGCGACCCGGCCGCATGGAGTGTGCGTAGGTCGCGACCTGCGCTGACATTCACGCGAGCGGACAACGGAATTCTCAAGCTTTCCGGCTGGGCGATCTCGCCGGCCTCCGACGTAACGCATTGTGCTTTCGCAACTATTGGCCACAATAGCCAGCTTGCAGTAATCAACCGGAGCGCGCATGGCCATCCGCGAAGCCACCGTCCCCGACATCGGCGGTTACAGCGACGTGCCGGTCATCGAAGTGCTGGTAAAGGTCGGTGATCGGGTCGGTGTCGACCAGGGACTGATCACGCTCGAATCCGACAAGGCCACGATGGAGGTGCCGGCGCCCTTCGCAGGCGTCATCACCGAGTTGAAAGTGAAGTTGGGAGACGCGATCGCCGAAGGCACGGTGGTTGCGCTGATCGACGATTCGGGCGCGATCGAGGCTGCGGCGCCCGGGCCTGCCGCAGCGACGCCTGCGCCCGCCGCAGCGGCCCCTGCCGCGCCAGCGCCTCCTGCCTCGCCGTCACCCGCTTCTCCGGTGCCCGTCTCGGCCGCGGCGGTCGATGTGTCCCGCGACAGCGCGCTCGATCCGGAAGCGCGGCCGCCCAACGTACCTGCCACCGTGTTCGATGCGTCACGCGTGTTGCCCGAAAAGGTTCCGCACGCAAGTCCGGCGGTACGCGGCTTTGCCCGGGAACTCGGCGTTGACCTCGCGCGCGTGAACGGCAGCGAGCGCGGCGGTCGCATCAGCCGCCAGGACGTGAGCGCTTACGTCAAGGGCGCGCTCATGCAAAGCTCGCTCACGAGCCCGTCGACTCCGACAGCCACCGCGGCAGGCGGCTATCTTGCGGTAATTCCATGGCCCAAGGTCGATTTCGCCCGTTTTGGCGAAGTGACGAGCGAGCCGCTTTCGAAGATCAAGAAGATCTCCGGTGCGAACCTCGCCCGCAACTGGGCGATGATTCCGCACGTCACGCAATTCGACGCCGCCGACATAACCGATCTCGAAGCGTTGCGCGTCGAACTCAATGACGAGAATGCGAAGCTCATCGCCAAGGGCGGGGCGACCAAGCTCACCATGCTGGCTTTCCTGATCAAGGCCGTGGTCTCCTCGCTGCAGAAATTCCCGGCATTCAACGCCTCGCTCGATGCCGGCGCCGAGAACCTCATCCTCAAGAAGTACTTCCATATCGGCTTTGCCGCCGACACGCCGAATGGCCTGGTGGTGCCGGTGATCCGCGACTGCGACCGCAAGGGGGTGATGCAGATCGCCGCGGAATCCGGAGAGCTCGCGGCCAAGGCGCGTGACGGCAAGCTCGGCCCTGCAGACATGAGCGGTGGCTGTTTCTCGATTTCTTCCCTGGGCGGGATCGGCGGCACGGCGTTCACGCCGATCGTCAACGCGCCCGAAGTTGCGATCCTTGGCGTTTCCAGGTCGGCGATGCAGCCGGTCTGGAACGGACGCGAATTCGCGCCGCGCCTGATGTTGCCGCTGTCGCTCTCCTACGATCATCGCGTCATCGATGGCGCATCGGCAGCGCGATTCACGGCGTACCTCGCGCAAGTGCTCGCCGACATGCGCCGGGTGCTGCTGTGAGCCGCGTTCGACGCAAAGGCGGAGCCTGCTGATGGCGACGGTCGAGGTCAAGGTTCCCGACATCGGCGGCTATGAAGGCGTGCCGGTGATCGAAATACTGGTCAAGGTGGGCGACAGCATCGCGCTCGACCAGGGGCTGGTGACGCTTGAGTCCGACAAGGCGACGATGGAAGTGCCGGCCACCGTGGCTGGCGTTGTCAAGGCGCTGCGCGTCAAGCTCGGCGACGAAGTCGCGGAAGGCGCCGTGATCGCGGAGATCGAGAGCGCCGACGCAACGCAAGCTCCTGTCTCGCCCCCTTCACCGCCAGCGAAGGTTCCGCCTGCTGCCGGCAGCGATGAGCAGCGTCGCGACGATCGGCGCGTCGCGGGCGTGGCGCCTGCGACCGACGGCTCGGACGAGCGCGGCACCGGCGTCGATCGACGCGTGACTTCCGCTGCGCCCGGCAGCGGACGCAATGCGGATCACACAGCGCAGCTGGTGGTCATCGGCGCGGGCCCCGGCGGCTATTCCGCCGCGTTCCGCGCCGCCGACCTCGGGCTCGATGTCATCCTGGTCGAGCGATATCCGGAACTGGGCGGCGTCTGTCTCAATGTCGGCTGCATCCCGTCGAAGGCGCTGCTGCATGCGGCGGACGTGATCGACCAGGCAAAGCACGCGAGCGCATACGGCGTCGATTTCGGCAAACCCTCGATCACGCTCGACAAGTTGCGGGCGTACAAGCAGAAAGTCGTCGGCCAGCTCACCAAGGGACTGACCGGCATGGCGAAGCAGCGCAAGGTGCGGGTGCTCACCGGGCAGGGGCGCTTCCTGTCGCCGCATGAGCTTGCGGTGGCCTCGGCCGCCGGCGAAGTCGTCGTGGCTTTCGAGAAGGCGATCATCGCGGTCGGTTCGCAGCCCGTGAAGCTGCCGGGGTTCCCCTGGGAAGACCCGCGCATCATGGATTCGACCGACGCGCTTGAACTCGCCGAAATCCCGAAGACATTGCTGGTGGTCGGCGGCGGCATCATCGGGCTCGAGATGGCCACGGTGTTCCGCGCGCTCGGATCGACAGTGACGGTGGTCGAGATGGCGGACCAGTTGATGCCGGGTTCCGACCCGGACCTCGTCAAGCCGCTGGCGGACCGGCTCAAGGGCCAGGGAGTATCCGTGCATCTGGCGACCAAAGCGGCGAAGGTCGAAGTGGGCAAGCAGGGCATCCAGGTTTCGTTCGAGGGTGCCAAGGCGCCGGAACCGCAGACCTTTGATCGCGTGCTGGTTTCGGTCGGTCGATCGCCGAACGGCGGCAAGATCGACGCGGCATCGGCCGGCGTCGAGGTTGATGCGCGCGGCTTCATCGCCGCCGACGGCCAGCTGCGCACGAATGTCGCGCACATCTTCGCGATTGGCGATGTGATCGGCCAGCCGATGCTCGCGCACAAGGCCACGCACGAGGCGCACGTGGCCGCCGAAGTCGCGGCCGGGCACAAGCGCGCCTTCGACGCGCGCGTGATCCCGTCGGTGGCCTACACCGACCCGGAGATCGCCTGGGTGGGCGTCACCGAGACCGAGGCGAAGGCCAAGGGCATCAAGATTGGCGTCGGCAAGTTCCCGTGGGCCGCTTCGGGTCGCGCCATCGGGATCGGACGGACCGAGGGCTTTACCAAACTCATTTTCGACGAGGCATCCCATCGCATTGTCGGCGCGGGCATCGTCGGCGTGCATGCAGGCGATCTCATCGCGGAACTCGCGCTCGCGATCGAGATGGGCTGCGAGGCGGCCGACATCGCACGCACCATCCACCCACACCCGACGTTGAGCGAGTCCGTCGGCATGGCGGCCGAGGTCTTCGAAGGCACCATCACCGACCTCTACATCCCGAAGAAGAAAGGCTGACCCGCCGAAGCGGCGCCCGCAAGCGTCAGACGGGCAGGCGGCAGGAAAACTGCTGGCGGAACTGCTCGCGGAAGTCCGCGAGTGTGAAGCGCTGGTTCTGGGTGCCGGGATACTCGATCTTGATCGCGCCCATGAGCGAGGCTATGCGGCCGGTGGTCGCGAGATCGAGACCGCGCATGAGGCCGAACAGGAGCCCCGCGCGGTAGGCGTCGCCGCAGCCGGTCGGATCGATCACGCGGATCGGCGTCGCCGGGGGAACTTCCAGCGTGCCGTTCGGCGTGTGGATCAGCGAGCCCTGCGAACCCTTGGTGATGATGTAGGCCTTCACCTTCGAAGCGATGTCGCGCTCGCTCCAGCCGGTGCGCTCGGTCAGGAGGCTGGACTCGTAGTCGTTGACCGTGACGTAGTCGGCCTGTTCGATGAAGTGGCGGAACTCCTCGCCGTTGAACAAAGGCAATGCCTGGCCCGGATCGAAGATGAAGGGGATGCCGGCGGCCGCAAACTCGGTCGCGTGCTGCAGCATCGCCTCGCGCCCGTCCGGCGACACGATGCCAAATTCGACACCCGGCACGTCGCGCACGTGATTCTCGAACGACCGCATCATCGCGCCTGGATGGAACGCGGTGATCTGGTTGTCGTCGAGATCCGTCGTGATGAACGCCTGCGCGGTGAACAGGTCCTCGATCACGATGACCCGCGACATGTCGATGCCGACGCGCTGGAAGTGCTCGCGATAAGGTGCGAAATCCTGCCCGACCGTGGCCATCGGCAGCGGATCGCCCTCCAGCAGGTTCAGGTTGTAGGCGATGTTGCCGGCGCAGCCGCCGAACTCCCGGCGCATGCGCGGGACCAGGAACGCCACGTTCAACATGTGGACCTTGTCCGGCAGGATGTGGTTCTTGAACTGGTCCGGGAACACCATGATGGTGTCGAAGGCGAGCGAACCACAGATCAGGGCCGACATGAAACACTCCAGACGAAGGCAAAACGGGCGCAGTGTAGCGGCGCGGACGAACGCCTCACCGTCTTCCGGGCGTCTTCAGGGCCGAGCGCGGGCGCCCGGGGTTCGGGCACTATTTCTTTGCGGCTTTCTTCGTGCTTGCCAGACGCTCCGCGTGGTCGGCAGAGCGCGCGGTCGACGTCCACAACACGGTGCCAGCGACAGGTGGCGTGGCCTTGGGATCTTCGCCTTCGTCAACGTATGAAATTTCGCGCCAGATGACCGTCGCGGCATTCGGGCCCAGCATGCGCACCCGGCCTTCGCCATCCGCTGAGTCTGATTGGATGTACAGCACGTCGTCGTATCGCAGTCCCTGCGTGCTGCCCCTATCGATATCGAGCTCGGTCCAAGAGATGTTCATTCCATCCGACGCCTCCGATCCGAGCGTTCGGCCCACGGCGGTAACCTTCGCTTCCAGCGCGACGGTCGCATCGTTGCCGCAGTGGCCCGGCACATCGCTGCGCGTGGCGACCCGCGCGCCCGCGAGCGGCAACCTCACGTCATCGGATGGGCCGAAACGGGTAACTGTTGTTGTCGCGATGGCGCGCTCCGCCTCGATTTCGACGATGGTGACGTCCGTGCCCTCGTCAGGAGGCAATCCTTCGAGCTCCATGCCGACCAGCAGCCCGTCGCGTTCCCCGGCGTCGATCTCCACGCGGACCTCGGCTTCGAGTCCGCTCCAGCTCGGCTTCCAGTCCAATGCCTCGGCGCTGTCCAGTATCCGCACCACCCGGCTCTCTATCGTTTCGGGCCGCAGGAGATCGTGAAGGGGCGCCGGCAGGCCTGCATTCATGGGATCTGGAATCGCGAACTGTCCGTACTGGTCGGGCTTGGCGGATGGCGGCACGCGAAACGCGATCGGGCTGACCTCGAGTGGTCCCTTGCCGTCCCAGGCCCCCGCGAAGCCCAATAGACTCTGCTCGTGCAACAGCAGTTCGCCGCCCGCATGCGGCACGACTAGCAGTTTCTGGACATCGACCGCAACGTCTTCCCCGGCCGATTGGGACCTGTCTGCGGCTGCACCCGCGGATTTCGCTTCGGCGTCGGCCTGTGCCTTGGTTGCTGCATCGAAGTGGTCGCGCTCGTCTGGCGACAGCGCGTCCCGGTTGACGGCGAACTTCTCGAGGCGCAGCTCAAGCCAGGGTCCACTGCGCAGGTGCGTGCCTAGCGATGCCGCACGCGCGGGCGCCGACTTTTCGTCGGCTCCAAGCCACAGCAGTGCCCCGTCGGGCAGCAGCCAGAACTGGCTTCCCATCGATTGGTACGGTAATACGCGCTGGGCCGCGGCGCGATTCGTCAGCGCCTGCACCTCGCTCCAGGGAACGACCTTGCCGGGTTCGGCTGGGTGGTGCGCTCCAGGTTCACTCGACAGAGCCGGCGCGGCTGCGGCGAGGAGTATCCATGCGATGAATCTTGCGGACTTCGCTTCCATTTGCGCCTCGACCGACTGACGGTGCTTGCTGACCTGGATGCACTGTAGCCGACGCTCGCGGCTTTCCCGCGCGGATGACGAGCCGATCTGCGGGCAGAATTGCAACGGACTTCCTTGCCCCACCGGCCCGCGGCCGCTAGATTGGCGCGTTCCCTCGCCCACACCAAGCGGTTCATGTTCAAAAGCCTGCGCGGCATGTTTTCCAACGATCTGTCGATCGATCTTGGGACCGCCAACACCCTCATTTACGCCCGCGGCCAGGGCATCGTGCTGAACGAGCCGTCCGTCGTCGCCATCCGCCAGGATCGCGGACCGGGCGGCCCGCGCTCGATCGCCGCCGTGGGCTCCGAAGCCAAGCGCATGCTCGGCCGCACACCCGGCCACATCGTGACGATCCGGCCCATGAAGGACGGCGTCATCGCCGACTTCAACATGACCGAGCAGATGCTGCAGGCCTTCATCAAGAAGGTCCACCAGTCGCGCTTCCTGCGGCCGAGCCCGCGCGTGCTGATCTGCGTACCCTGCGGCTCCACCCAGGTCGAGCGTCGAGCGATCAAGGAGTCGGCGGAGGCCGCCGGCGCGCGCGACGTCTTCCTGATCGAGGAGCCCATGGCCGCGGCGATCGGTGCCGGCATCCCGGTGCACGAGGCGCGCGGCTGCATGGTCATCGACATCGGCGGCGGCACTTCCGAGGTCGCGGTCATCTCTCTCAACGGCATCGTCTACGCGCAGAGCGTGCGCATCGGTGGCGACAAGTTCGACGAGGCCATCATCAACTACGTGCGTCGCAACCACGGCACGCTCATCGGCGAATCGACCGCGGAGCGCATCAAGGTGGAAATCGGCTGTGCGTACCGCCAGTCGGAAGTGAAGGAGATCGACGTCTCCGGCCGCAACCTGGCCGAAGGCGTGCCGCGGATGATCACCATCAATTCGAACGAGATCCTCGAAGCCCTGCACGAGCCGCTGGCCGGCATCGTCAGCGCGACCAAGGCCGCGCTTGAGCAGACGCCGCCCGAGCTCTGCTCCGACGTCGCCGAACGCGGCATCGTGCTGACTGGTGGCGGCGCGTTGCTGCGCGACATCGACCGCTTGCTCGCTGAGGAAACGGGCCTGCATGTCCACGTCGCCGACGACCCGTTGACCTGCGTTGCGCGCGGCGGTGGTCGTGCGATCGAACTCATCGACCTCCACGGCGACGAGTTCTTCTCCCCGGAGTAGGCGCGCCATGCCGCGAAATCCCGCGGCATCCCGCACCGACCGCGGGTCGCGGTGCAGCGAGCACCGCGATGCGCGCTGCCGCCGACGGGCCCCGCGATGAATTACATGGGCAACCCGGCTGCGCGGGCGGCGGATGCGGCGCGCGGCACCTTGCGACTCGTGATGTACCTCGTCGCGGCCCTGATTCTCATGACCGCCGACCATCGCGGCGGCTACCTGGACGCGCTGCGCGAGCGCGCGGCAACCTTTCGTGGGCCGCTCTACTGGCTCGCCGCGTCGCCGGTGCGCGTGGCTCGCGACGTCACCACCGCGGTCAACGACCAGCGCGCCGTGATCGCCGAGAACCACGACCTGCGCGAGGCCCTGCTGCGCGCGCGCGCGCAACTTGCCCGGCAGTCGACCATGGATGACGAGAACATCCGCCTGCGCGCGTTGCTCGGCAGCCGCTACCGTCTCGCGCTGGAAGCGCAGATGGCGGCCATCATCGACGTGGACCTCGATCCGTTCCGGCAGCGAGTGGTGCTCGACGCGGGCAGTGCGCAGGGAGTCCGCGTGGGCCAGGCGCTGATGGACGCGCGTGGCCTGCTAGGCCAGGTGATCGAAGCGCCGCCCGAACGCGCGGTCGCGTTGCTCATCACCGACGCCAGCCACACGACGCCCGTGGAAGTGGTGCGCACGGGCCTGCGCACGCTGGCCTTCGGAACCGGCGACGGCGAAAAGCTGCGACTGCCGTACATCCCCTTCAGTGCTGACGTGAAGGCGGGCGACGAGCTCGTCACCTCGGGACTCGGCCGGCGTTTCCCCGCAGGCCTGCCCGTGGCGCGCATCGTGACCGTGGAAGCGGATGACTCGGGGACTTTCGCCGTAGCGACGGCCCGTCCCGCTGCTGATCTGCTGCGTTACGGCGAAGTGCTGCTGCTGCGCGAGGAACGGGTGGCGATGGACGCGGCCACGACAGATCCGCAGGCGCCGATGGGTCCTCCCGCGCTGCCCGCGGGCGTGGATGCGAACCTTCCGCCCGCGCTGCGCGCAGTGCCTTCCGCGCCGAACGCGGATATTGCCGAACCCATAGTTCCGTCGAGCGACGCGCCCAGCCCGCCCCGACCCACGTCCGCGGGGACGCGGTGAGCCGGCCCCGGTTTCCCGCGTTGCCGCTGCTCGCGAGCCTGGTCGGCGGACTGCTGCTGACGCTCGCACCGCTGCCGCTGGCACTTGCGCCGTTCAAGCCCTTCTGGATCGCGATGATCGTGATCTATTGGGCGCTGGAGCAGCCCGAGCACATCGGCCTCGGCCGTGTCTTCCTGCTCGGACTGATCTGCGATCTCGCGACCGGGGCACTGCTCGGCGAGCAGGCGCTGCGCCTCACCATCATCGTATTCATCGTGTTCCGGTTCCGAGCGCGGATGCGCTTCTTCCCGATGCTGCAGCAGTCGCTGGCGGTGTTCGCGCTGCTCCTCAACGATCGGGTCATCGCGCTCGCGCTGCGCCTCCTGAGCGGCGCTGGCTGGCCCGACTACAACTTCTGGGGCGCGCCGCTGGTCGGCACTCTGTTCTGGCCATGGCTGTTTCTGCTGCTCGACGAGATGCGGCGCATGCCACGACGCGGTAGCCAGTGAAGCCGCTCCGCAATACCCATGCCGAGGCGGCGTTGTTCCGTGGGCGTGCGCTGTTCGCCGCGATCATCGTAATGCTGGCGTTCGCGGTACTGATCGGCCGTTACTTCGAGTTGCAGGTCCTGCGGCATGCGGAATTCAGCACGCGTGCCGAGGCCAACCGGATCAAGCTGCGACCGCTGCCGCCTGCCCGCGGCCTGATCTACGACCGCAATGGCGTGCTGCTCGCCGAAAACCTGCCCGCATACCAGCTGGTACTGATCCCGGAACAGGTCGCCGACGTGGAAGCCACGCTGCGTGAGCTCGGGTCGTTGATCCTGCTCGGCGAAGAAGACCTCACGCGCTTCCGCGCGGGCTACGCGGCCGCGCGCCGTTTCCGGCCGGTAACGCTGAAGTTGCGCCTCGACGAGGAAGAGATGGCGCGCTTTGCAGTCAACAGCCATCGCCTCCAGGGTGTGGAAATCGCGCCCTACTTCACGCGGCACTATCCGCTGGGGCCGGCCTTCGCGCACGTCGTGGGCTATGTCGGGCGCATTGCGGAAACCGACCTCGCGCGCATCGACCAGGTCGCATACGCGGCGACCACGCACATCGGCAAGAGCGGTATCGAACGACAGTACGAGGCGCTGCTGCATGGCTCCACCGGCGTCGAGCAGATCGAGGCCAACGCGCAGGGGCGCGACTTGCGGGTAATCACGCGCAAGCCCGCGCGTCCGGGTCGAAACCTGTACCTGTCCATCGATTCCCGCCTGCAGCAGTCGATGGCGAATGCGTTCGCGGGTCAGCCGGGCGCCGCGGTCGCGCTCGACCCGCGCAATGGCGAAGTACTTGCGATGGTCAGCCTGCCGACGTTCGATCCCAACCTCTTCGTCAATGGCATCAGCCACGCCGACTATCGCAAGCTCACCGAGGACACTTCGCAGCCGATGTTCGACCGCGTGCTCGATGGCACCTACGCGCCGGGATCCACGGTCAAGCCCTTCATGGGACTCGCCGGCCTCGAGCTCGGCCTGCGCACGCCCGAGGCGACGACCTTCTCGAGCGGCGCCTTCCGCCTCGCCGGACAGGCGCGGGAGTATCGCGACTGGAAAGGTGGCGGGCATGGCGCGGTGAACCTGCGCGAGTCGCTCGCGCAGTCGGTCAACACCTACTATTACAAGCTCGCGCATGACATGGGCATCGAGCGCATGAGCGCCGCGATGCAGCGCTTCGGCTTCGGGCATCGCACCGGCATCGACCTGCCGGGCGAGGAAACCGGCGTGATGCCGACGCCCGAATGGAAGCGGCGGCGACTGCGCCAGGAGTGGTACCCCGGCGAGACCGTGGTCGCGGGAATCGGCCAGGGCTTCTGGACCGCGACACCGCTGCAACTGGCGCAGGGCATCGGTGCGATCGCCAGTGGCAAGCGGCAGCCCCTGCACGTGTTGCGTGCGACCCAGGACGGCCTGGACGCTGCCCGCGTGCCGCATCGTGCCCGCTTGCCCGAGGGTGCCACCGAGTATTACGGGAGCAGTTCGAATCTCGCCGCAGTGCGCGAGGGACTGGTTGCGGTGATGCACGGACCCACCGGGACCGCGCGTGCATCGGCTGCCGGCAGCGAGTACCGAATCGCCGGCAAGACCGGCACCGCACAGCGGATTGGTCGAACCGGGTCGCGCTCGCTCAATCCCAACGACCTGCCCATGCACCTCCGACATCGCGCGCTGTTCGTCGGGTTCGCTCCCGCCGATGCGCCCCGCATTGCCGTCGCGGTGGTGGCGGAACACGGTGGCGCCGGCTCGCGGGTGGCGGCGCCGATTGCGCGCAAGGTCATGGATGCGTGGTTGCTCGGCAAGGAAGTCCCGCCGCCGCCCGGACCGGACGCCGCGGCAGCCTCCGCCCAGACAGCGGCAACACCGCAGTGAGCACGCGCGCATGAACCGGCATCGGCTGGCGCGAGTGGCGCGTTCGCTCGGGTGGTGGCTCGACCGCCTCGACTGGTCCCTGCTGGTCGCGCTGGCGGTGATCGCCGCCGCCGGGATGGTGACGCTGCATAGCGCGGGCAGCGGTGCGATCCGCCTCGAACTCGCCCAAGGCGCGCGCATCGGTGTCGGTTTCGCGCTGCTGTTGTTGCTGACCCGCGTCACGCCGATGCGGTTGCGGCTGTTCTCGCCCTGGGCTTACGCGGGCAGTCTCGCCCTGCTGGCACTGGTGCCCCTGTTCGGCTCGGGCCGCAGCGCGCGCCTCTGGCTCGATCTCGGCGTGTTCTACCTGCAGCCGGCGGAGTTGCTCAAAATCACGGTCCCCATGATCGTCGCCTGGTACCTGCACGATCGCCCGCTGCCCGTGCGTTTTCGCGAGGTGCTCGTGTGCGCCGGCCTCATCGGCCTGCCGAGCGCCATGATCGCGGTGCAGCCCGACCTCGGCACCGCCTTGCTGGTCGCCGCCTCCGGCGTGTTCGCGTTGTTCCTGGCAGGACTCTCCTGGTGGCTGCTCGGAACCGGCGCCTTGCTGGGCGCTGCAGCGGCCCCGCTCGCCTGGTGGTTCTGGCTCAAGGACTACCAAAAGGACCGCATCCTGACCTTCCTCGACCCGGGCAACGACCCCCAGGGTGCAGGCTGGAACATCATCCAGTCGAGCATCGCGGTCGGTTCCGGCGGACTTGCCGGGAAGGGCTGGGGCAACAGCACGCAGGCGCGTCTGGAATACCTGCCGGAACACACCACCGATTTCGCGTTCGCGGTGCTCGCGGAGGAGTTCGGTTTCATCGGCGTCGCCTCGATCCTGCTGGTCTACCTCTTCATCGTCCTGCGCACCCTCTGGATCGCGACCGAAGCGCGCGACAACTACGGTCGGCTGGTGGCAGGCTCGCTCGGACTCGCGTTTTTCGTGTACGTGCTGGTCAACGGCGGCATGATCACGGGCCTGCTGCCCGTCGTCGGCGTGCCCATGCCGCTGGTGAGCTACGGCGGAACCTCGGCCGTCACCCTGCTGGCCGCGTTCGGCATCATCCTCGGGGTGCGGGCGCACCACCGGCTTGCGCGCTGAAGCTGCTTTTCGCCTCGGCAGATTCCGAGTTTCGCCGGGGTTGCTGCAGTCCGCGCCAACTCATCCCGGTTCACAGGGGTGGAGGCGTTGGGGGCACGCTAGAATCAACCCATGAACAGATCACTTGTGTTTTTCGGACTGATGGGCCTGCCGCTGCTGGTCGCCTGCGCGGCGACTCCCCCGCGCGCCGAAGCGGTCCCTGTCGCGGTCGATTCCCGTCCATTGGCGCAGCCGTCTACCGTTGCCGCCAAGCCGGTCGTGACGACGGCCTCGATTCCCCCGGCCGCGGCGCCGGTCGCGCCGCTGCCCGCGAAACTGCCGGGCGAGACGCATCCCGGTCAGTTCGCGTTCGCGCGCGAGCTGTCGGCCAGGTTGGGTGCAGCGCGCCCGGACCGCAGCGAAGCTGCGGTCAACGCCATCCTCGCCGGCGCCACCTACCAGCAGAGCATCATCGACGCGATCACGCGGCCGGCCGAAGGCAAGCCCTGGAGCGCGTACCGCCCCATTTTCATCAACGACGCGCGCATCGACGGCGGCATCGCGTTCCTGCGCGAGAATCGCGCGCTGCTCGATGAGGTCTCGTCGCGCTACGGCGTGCCAAGCGAAATCATCGTCGCCATCATCGGGGTCGAGACCAGCTACGGCCGCATCACGGGCAACTATCGTGTGCTCGACGCGCTGGCGACGCTTGCGTTCCATTACCCGAAGCGCGCGCCGTTCTTCCGCGGCGAACTCGCACAGCTCCTCTCGTTGCCGGCGGACATGTTTCCGCAGCCCCTCGAAGCGCTCAAGGGGTCTTACGCAGGCGCGATGGGCTGGGGCCAGTTCATGCCGACCAGTTTCGCGAACTGGGCGGTCGACCACGATGCAGACGGCGACATCGACCTGTGGGCGTCGAAGCCCGACATCTTCGCGTCGATCGCGCGTTATTTCATCGACCATGGCTGGCAGAGCAACGCCCCGGTCGTGCACCGGGCGCGGGCCGACGGGGGCGCCCGCGCGTACGTCGCGCCTGGCCTTGAGCCCTCGCTCGATGTGCGACGCCTCCGCGAGCTCGGCTATCGCACCGAAGCCGCGCTCGACGACAACCTGGCGGCTTCGCTGATCACGCTCGCGGGCAGCGAAGGACCCGAATACTGGATGACGCACCAGAATTTCTTCGTCATCTCTCGGTACAACCGCAGCCCGATGTACAGCCTTGCCGTGTACCAGCTCGCCGAGCGGATCAGGGCCGGAGCCGGCGGCGCGTGACCCGTGTCAGTTGCCGGGGTGCCTTCGCCGGCATGCTGGTGATCGCGCTGGTCGCCGGCTGCGCCTCCTCCGGCAAGAAGACCGCACCTGTGGGCCACGGTGCCCCTCGCGCTGCGGCCGTGCGCGTGTCCCCACCCCCGGCGAAGCCGGTCGACTTCGCCGACGTGCGCGACAGTGCGCCGTCCACGGTCCCGGACGTCAGCCACATCCCCGAGCCGGTGCCGCGCGAAGAACCACTGTCGCGCTATGGCAACATGGCGTCCTACACCGTGCTCGGCCGCACCTATCGAATCATGAGCGAGACCGATGCGAAGCGCTATCGAGAGCGCGGCGAAGCCTCCTGGTACGGGACCAAGTTCCATGGGCGGCTCACGTCGAATCGCGAGCCCTACGACATGTACGCCTACACCGGCGCGCACAAGACGCTGCCGTTGCCGGCCTACGTGCGCGTGCGGAATCTCGACAACGGCCGGTCGCTGGTGCTGCGCGTGAACGATCGCGGTCCATTCCATCCCGGACGCATCATCGACCTCTCCTACGCGGCGGCGATCAAGCTCGGGGTGCACCTGACGGGCACCGCCAGGGTCGAGGTCGAGACCGTGGGTCCTCGCGGCCGTGCGCGCTGGTCGCGCGACGACACCCGCCGGGAGTCCGCTGTCGATCGCGGCCAGTCAGCGCCGGCACGGAACTCGCACGCCGCGCGGAAGTCGGTGATACGGATGCCCGCCGCATCGCGTGCAGCCGCGTCTGGCGACTCGCGCTGGCTGGTGCAGGTAGGCTCGTTCGCCTCGCTCGCCAACGCACAGCGCCTGCGCGATCGCCTGCGCGATGCGGACATCGGGCCGGTGCAGGTCCATGCCCCGGATGGAACCGAGGTTCTGCACCGGGTCCGCGTCGGACCTGTGAGGGCCGAAGGCGACGTGGTCGACATCCAACGCCGGTTGCGCGACCTCGGACTCGTGGGCGTGCGCGTTCGCGTGCAGTGACTCTTTTTCCTTCTCCCCGAATTCGGGGAGAAGGTCCCCGCAGGGCGGACGAGGGGCAGTCGGTGCCCCGCATCGCCCCTCATCCGGCGCTTCGCGCCAACCTTCTCCCCGCGCTCGGTGAGAAGGGATTAGCTGGAGAAGTTGTCTTGACTGGATTGCCGATGAAAGTTGCAGTGTGGTGCGTAAGCGCGATGGTGGCAGCCGGCGCAGCGCTGGCGCAGGTGCCGGTGCCGATGCCCGGCCCGGCCGCCGCCGCCGCCGCGCAGCCGGTGCCGCCGCCCCCTGCGCCCAGCGGAGCGAAAAGCTGGGTGCTGATGGACGCAGCCTCGGGCCAAGTGCTCGCGGGCGACGCGATCGACGCCGAAGTCGATCCCGCCAGCATCACCAAGGTCATGACCGGTTACGTGGTCGCCGCCGAGATGCACCACGGCAAGGTCAAGGCAACTGACGAGGTTGTCATCAGCGAAAACGCCTGGCGCCAGGGCGGAGCCGGCACCGACGGTTCCTACAGCGCACTTGCGGTGAACTCGCGGGTGCCGCTGTCCGACGTGCTGCAGGGACTGGTGATCCAGTCAGGCAACGATGCCGCGATCGCGTTGGCCGAGCACGTCGCCGGTAGCGAGGATACGTTCGTCGCGCTCATGAACCAGACCGCACAGAAGCTCGGGCTCACGCACACGCGCTTCGTCAATGCGCACGGCTTGACCGCGCCCGGTCATCACAGCAGCGCGCGTGACATCGCATTGCTCTCGCGCGCACTGATCCGCGATTTCCCGGAACACTACGCGTTGTACAAGATCAAGGAGTACACCTACAACGGCATCCGCCAGTACAACCGCAATGGCTTGCTGTGGAAGGATCCGAGCGTCGACGGGCTCAAGACCGGCCACACCTCGGCCGCCGGTTACTGCCTGGCGGCGTCGGCAAAGCGGGGCGATACCCGCCTCATCTCCGTGGTGATGGGCATCGACGCGAAGAGTTCGAAGGAAGGCTTCAGCCGCCGCGAAGCGGGCAATTCCGCGCTGCTCAACTACGGATTCCGCTTCTTCGAGTCGCATCAGCTGTATCCGGCCGGCGCCGTCGTGGCGTCTCCCGAATTGTTCAAAGGCGCAGCCGAGGTCGCGAAGCTCGGCGTGGCGCGCCCGGCGCTCGTGACCATCCCGCGTGGAGCGTATCCGCGGCTCAAGGCCAACATGAACGTGCCCAAGCCCCTGCTGGCGCCCATCAGCAAGGGCGCGCAGGTCGGAACGCTTAGCGTCACGCTCGACGGCCGCCAGGTGCTGGCCGCGCCCCTGGTCGCGCTGGAGGAGTATCCCGCGGCCGGATTCGCTGGACGGTTGTGGGATTCGGCCCGCCTGTGGTGGGAATCCGATTGAACTGGCCAAGGCTTGAACTCGCGCGCGCGGACCGCACGTTCCGGCCATGAACACGACTACCACCGACAGCACTCCGGTAGGCGAGGGCAAGGGCTTCCAGTTTCCCGGTCGCCTTGAAGTCACGGTGATGGGCGATGCGGCCGCGGACCTGCCAGCCCTCCTCGTCGACGAGATGCAGGCGGCCGGCGTCATCCCGGTGTCGTGCGATCCGCGCGAAAAGCTCTCCAGCGGCGGTCGATTCCGCTCGGTTACGGCGGCTTTCGAATGCGCTTCGCGCGAGCAACTCGAAGCCCTGCATCGAGCCCTCAAGGCCCATCCGTCCGTGAAGTGGACGCTGTAGCCCTACGCGATCCGAGCCAGGCACCCCCGCTCCCCGATTCCTCCGCGGGTGCGGGAGCGGCCAGTCGCTGCCTCGTGCGGGATCTCGGACTGCACGACTACGAACCGGTCTGGCGCGCGATGCAGGCGTTCACCGATGCGAGAGACGACGCGACTGCGGACGAACTCTGGCTGGTCGAGCATCCGGCGATTTTCACGCTCGGGCAGGCCGGCAAACCCGAACACGTGCTTGCCGCCGGCGACATCCCGGTGCTCAAGGTCGACCGTGGCGGGCAGGTCACGTACCCCGGCCCCGGCCAGTTGGTGGCGTATCCGCTGTTCGATCTGCGTCGCCTCCGCATCGGCGTGCGCGACTACGTGCATCGCATCGAGCAATCGGTGATCGACGTCCTCGGCGACTGGAACATCGTCGCGCAGCGCCGCGACGGCGCGCCCGGCGTGTACGTCGGCGACGCCAAGATCATGGCGCTGGGAATCCGCGTGCGCCGCGGCTGCACGTTGCATGGGCTCGCCTTCAATATCACGATGGACCTCGCGCCTTACCAGCGCATCAATCCGTGCGGCTACCAGGGGTTGCGCGTGACCTCGATGCTAGACTTGGGCGGCCCCGGATCGCTGGATCCCGTCAAGGTCGCCTTGGTCGCCGCGCTGGCCCGGCAGTTCGGGGTAGACGCGGTGGCCGCGCCGCCGCCGGAACTTCCTTTCCAGACCCGGTCCGTCGCATGAGCGTAATCGTCGGCAAGTCCATTCCGCTCGCAGTGTCGAATGCGACGACACTCGTGCCCGGCGCCAAGCAGACCGGTGACGCCAAGATCGCGCGCAACCCGGTGACTTTCGACGCATCGCAGCCGTTGTTGCGCAAGCCGTCGTGGATCCGCGTGCGCATTCCGCCCGGCAACGCGGTCGCGAACCTCAAGGCCCGCCTGCGCGCCAATCGCCTGGTGACCGTGTGCGAGGAAGCCTCCTGCCCGAACATCCACGAGTGCTTTGGCAAGGGCACCGCGACCTTCATGGTGCTGGGCGACGTGTGCACGCGCCGCTGCGCGTTCTGCGACGTGGCCCACGGCCGGCCCAAGCCGCCGGACACCGCCGAACCGCTGCTGCTCGCACAGACCATCGCCGACATGGGCCTGCGCTACGTGGTGATCACCTCGGTCGACCGCGACGACCTGCCCGACGGCGGCGCCGCGCATTTCGCCGCCTGCATCCGCGAAGTCCGCGCGGCGAGTCCGACCATCCGCATCGAGATCCTGACCCCCGATTTCCGCGGGCGCGGTCGCGCGGAGCGCGCGCTCGAGGCGCTGCGCGGCGATCCGCCGGATGTTTTCAACCACAACCTCGAGACGGTGCGCGCCCTGTACCGCGAGGTCCGACCCGGCGCGGACTACGACTGGTCGCTGCGGCTGCTGCAGTCGTTCAAGGCCCAGCACCCGGATGTGCCGACGAAGTCCGGGATCATGCTCGGGCTCGGCGAAACCCGCGAGCAGGTCGGCGATGCGTTGCGCGACCTGCGCGCGCACGACGTCGAGATGGTCACGATCGGCCAGTACCTGCAGCCGTCAACCCACCATCATCCGGTCGTGCGCTACTGGACGCCGGACGAATTCGCCGAGCTCGAGCGTTTCGGCATGGGACTCGGCTTCCACCACGTTGCGTCCGGTCCGCTGGTGCGTTCGTCCTATCACGCCGACCAGCAGGCACATGCGGCGGGCGTCGCCGCCGCCTGACGCGGGCGGTTGCGGCGGGGCGCGGGGCGAACCTTGCCGGCTGGCGACGGTCCAAACGTTGTGTCGATGCTGAACACGACTTCCGACCACCGGCATCGATGCGCCGATTTGCGCCTCAATCTTGACTTATTGCCTACAGCGTAGCCTCGGCATGGCGCGCTAGGATGCTCGTCCGAGAGCCGGTGAATCCGGTGGGAGTTTGCGATGACCGTGGTGCGTAGCGCGTTCGTTCTGTTCGTGGCGGTGGCCACCCTGCTGGCGGGCACGGGCGAGGCAAAGCCGCCTGTCACCGGCAACGCGCTTGCGATGAGCAAGAGCCAGGCCGAGGCAGCGCTGTTCGCGACGCGCTTCCTGACACGCTTCCATTACCGCCGCATGCCGCTGGACGACGCCATGTCGCAGCGCATCCTCGACCAGTACGTGAAGTCGCTCGATGGCGATCGGTCGGTGTTCCTCGCCAGTGACGTCGCCAGCTTCAAGGCGCGCTACGGCACCCGGCTCGACGACGCGATCTATGACGGCGAAGAAGCCCTGCAGGGCGACCTCGAGGCACCGTTCGAGATCTTCCGCGTGTACCTGACGCGTGCACACGAGCGCTATGCGCACGCGCAGATCTTGCTCGATCGCGGCTTCGAGTTCAGCCAGCCGGAAACCTATTCCTTCGACCGCGAAAAGGCCGCCTGGCCGAAGACGCCGGTCGAACTGGACGAGATCTGGCGCAAGCGCGTCAAGAACGACTGGCTGCGGTTGCGCCTCGCGCCGAAACCCGTGGACGCGGACGTCGCGAAGAAGACCGCCGAGAAGGGCATCGTGTTGCCGGCGAAGCCGGTGGTGCGCAGCGACCAGGAAATCCGCGACGTGCTGCGCAAGCGCTATCGCACGTTCGAGAGCCGCCTCGACGAAGTCAACAACGAGGACGTCTTCCAGAGTTTCCTCAACGCCTATGCCACATCGATCGAGCCGCACACGGGCTACCTGGCGCCGGAGACCAGCGAAAACTTCAACATCCAGATGAGCCTCTCGCTTGAGGGCATCGGCGCGGTGCTGTCGCGGGACGAGGACTTCACTGCCATCCAGACCGTCGTCAAGGGCGGTCCGGCCGACATGAGCGACAAGATCAAGGTCGGCGATCGCGTCATCGCCGTCGGCCAGGGTGCGACAGAAGGCCCGATGGTCGACGTCATTGGTTGGCGCCTGGACGACGTGGTCAAGCTCATCCGCGGACAGAAGGGCACGTCGGTGCGCATCGACGTGCTGCCGAAGACGTCCGGTTCCCTCGGCAAGCCCATGCGCGTGACGATGGTGCGCGATCGCATCAAGCTCGAGGAGCAGGCGGCCAAGAGCGAGATCATCGAAGTGGGCGAGGGCGCGGACAAGCGCAGGATTGGACTCATCGAGCTCGGTACTTTCTATCACGACTTCGAAGGGCAGCGCCGCGGCGACGCGGAATACCGTTCCTCCACCCGCGACGTGCGCCGGTTGCTGACCCGGCTCAAGGGCCAGGGTGTTTCGGGCGTCGTGCTCGACTTGCGCGGGAACGGTGGTGGCTCTCTGGCGGAAGCCACGCAGCTCACGGGGCTCTTCATCCCGAGCGGACCGGTGGTGCAGGTGCGCGAGGCGACCGGCAAGATTTCCGTGGAGAGCGACAACGATCCCACGGTTGCGTGGGACGGCCCGATGGCCGTGATGGTCGACCGTGCATCGGCGTCCGCGTCGGAGATCTTCGCCGCCGCGCTGCAGGATTACGGCCGCGCGCTCATCATCGGCGAGACGACGTTCGGCAAGGGCACCGTGCAGAACATGCTCGACCTCGATCGCATGGCACGCAACGATGAACCTTCGTACGGCCAGCTCAAGTTGACCGTCGCGCAGTTCTTCCGCGTCAACGGCGGCAGCACGCAACACAAGGGCGTGGAGCCGGACATCGCATTCCCAACCACGTGGGACGCGGACGAATTCGGCGAAAGTTCCTACGCCAACGCGCTGCCTTGGACTTCGGTGCCATCCGCCCAGTACGAACGGCGCGGCGACTTCAGCACGCTGGTGCCGCAACTCGAGACCCGCCACGTTGCCCGCATCGCCAAGGACCAGGAGTACCAGTGGTGGCTGCAGGACCTCGAGGACTATCGTCGCCAGCGCAGCACCAAAAGCGTCTCGTTGCTTGAATCCGCGCGTCGCGCCGAACGCGACAAGATCGAGACACGCAGCGTGGCGCGCGAGAAGGCGCGCAGCGATGCCGGTACCACGCGCAAGCAGGGCGTACTCGAGGCGGACGATGGCCTCGACGCGATCGACCAGCGTGCGGGCGATGAGGAGGAAGACGAAAAGGATCAGCCGGACGTGCTGGCGATCGAGAGTGCGCGCATCCTCAGCGATGCGATCGACCTGCTGCGAGGCGACCCGACGCTGGCCAGTCGCGTCGGGGCGTTCGAGTTGATCGCGAGCCGTACGCAGCCGACACCAGCCGCGGCGACCACTCTCCGCAACTAGGCGTTGGGCGCCCGGCGCTGGATTCGCCGCTTCGGGCGTATCCGGCCGGATCCCCGCCGGGGCAGCCCCGAGCGACGGGTCCAGACTGTCGGGTAGCTGGAAGGGCCGCCGCGACGCGGCGATCCTCGTTAGCGGCAGCGCTCCGCCACCCAGGCATCCAGCTTGCTCAGGTCATCGAACTTGAGCCGGTTCCATTCGCGATCGCGTCGCTGCGCCGCTTCGCGCCGCGCAGCATCGCACTGCGCCCGGGCGCCGCTGCGCTTCGCGCCCCTCGCTGGACGCGCACGCGGCAGTGTCGCAACCCTGCCGCCGGAGGCTCGCGTCGGTGGTGGCGCTGCGTCGGCCAGTCGCTCTTCGCGCGACCACAGTTCGCGTCTGCCCGCATCGCAGGGTGAGGACTGGAAGGCGACATCGCCCGCCGGGCCGACGCATTTCCTTAGCGTCACGCGCGCTGCCGTGTCGATGCTCGCACGGGTGGAGGAGGCCGCGGCGTGGGCCTCCAGCAACGTGCATGCGATCGCCATGAGCACTCCTGCGCGCCACCGCACGCCATCTCGCGAGATGTCCATTTCGAATCCCTGCAGGTCGCCGCTCGGCGACGGTGCGCCAGCGTCGCGCGCGCCACGGCGCGCTTGCATCAGAGATGCCCGCGTCCGCGGGTAGGAAATTGCCGCCCGGAAAAGAAAAACCCCGGGCGCTTGGGGGGAGCGCCCGGGGCGGGGTCAAGGAACCGATCAGGGGAGGGACCGGTTCCTCGGGGTCACACTCAGGGAGGTGAGTGCTAGATCGTGTTGCACGATCCGGAAGTTAGGACGCCCGACATGAAGGAAAAGTTTCCCACCCGATGAAGAAATTTATCTTTCATTCAACTATCGGCGCTTTCCCGGCACCCGCTCGTTAGCGTTTCGTTTAGTGGAATAGTTGCTCTAGCGATTGGGACCGCGATGCTCAGTGCGCCGCGTCCCAATCGAGGCCGATGCCGACGTCCACATCGAGCGGCACCGCCAGTTCCGCCGCGGCCATCATGCGTATGCGCAGGCCGTCGCGGACGTCCTGGACGTTGTCCTCGAGCACTTCCAGCACGAGTTCGTCGTGCACCTGCATCAGCATGCGAGCGCGACCCGCGTACTCGTCGCGCAACCAGGCGTCCACCTCGATCATCGCGCGCTTGATGACATCGGCAGCGGTGCCCTGCATGGGCGCGTTGATCGCCGCGCGCTCGGCGCCCGCGCGCGCCGCCGCGTTGCGCGAGGCGATGTTCGCGAGGTACAGGCGCCGGCCGAACACCGTTTCGACGTACCCGTCGCGACGCGCACGTTCGCGCGTCGCGGCCATGAAATCGCGCACGCCGGGATAGCGGGAAAAGTAGCGGTCCATGTATTCCTGCGCGGTCCTGCGATCGACGTCCAGGCGCGAGGCGAGTCCATGCGCGCCCATGCCGTACATGAGTCCGAAGTTGATCGCCTTGGCCGCGCGGCGCTGGTTCGCGTCGACCACGGACGCATCGACGCCGAACACTTCCGCCGCGGTCGCACGGTGCACGTCGACGCCGTCGCGGAACGCGGCCAGCAATCCGCTGTCGCCCGACAGGTGCGCCATGATCCGGAGCTCGATCTGCGAATAGTCCGCCGCGATCAACATGAAGCCCGGCGGCGCGATGAAGGCCTGGCGGATGCGACGGCCTTCTTCGCTCCGGATCGGGATGTTCTGGAGGTTCGGATCGGACGATGCGAGCCTGCCGGTCGCGGCACCGGCCTGGTGGTAGCTCGTGTGCACCCGACCCGTACGCGGATTGATCGCGACCGGCAACTTCTCCGTGTATGTCGACACCAGCTTGGCGAGCATGCGGTAGTCGAGGATGAGGCGCGGTAGCGGATGCAGGTCCGCGATCTCCGCCAGCGCCTCCTCGTTGGTGGACGCCTGCCCACCGGGCGTCTTCCTGGTGATCGGCAGCTTCAACTGGTCGAACAACACCGTCTGCAGCTGCTTGGGCGAGTCGAGGCTGAAGGCGTGACCCGCCGTCGCATGCGCCTCGCCCACCAGCTCCGTCATGCGCTTGCGCATCACGCTGGTCTGCTGCGCGAGCAGCGCGCCATCGATCAGTACGCCCGCGCGCTCCATGCGCGCAAGTACCGGCACCAGCGGCATCTCGATCTTCTCGAACACATAGCGTGGGCCGGGCAAAACCTCGAGCTGCGACCAGAGCGACCGATGCAGGCGCAGCGTGATGTCGGCGTCCTCGGCGGCATAGCGCGTCGCGTCGTCGATCGCCACCTGCGCGAACGGAATCTGCTTCGCGCCCTTGCCCGCCACTTCGTCGTACGCGATGGTGCGGTGACCGAGATGTCGCGCCGCGAGCGTATCCAGGTCGTGGCGATTGGCGCTGGAATTGAGCAGGAAGGATTCGAGCAGCGTGTCGTACGCGATGCCCGCGACCTCGATGCCGTAGTGCGCCAGCACGTTGATGTCGTATTTGGCGTGCTGCGCGACCTTGCGCTCGCCGACGTCCTCGAGCAGCGGCTTCATGACGGCGAGCACGGCCTCGACGCCGAGCTGCGCCGGCGCACCGCCGTAGTCGTGCGCGAGCGGCACGTAGGCCGCCTGGTTGTCCGCGGTGGCGAACGACAGGCCCACGATCTCCGCACGCTGCGGATCGATGCTGGAAGTTTCGGTATCGAATGACCAGAGGTCGCTGGCGCGGAGCCTGGCGATCCAGGCCTCGAGCTGGCCGCGATCGAGGATCGTCTCGTAACGCGAGCGATCGACGCTCGCCACCTGCGCCGGGGTGGTGGCACCCGCCGGCCGCGCCGCGGGTTCGTAGGCGCGTGCGGGCTGGTCGCTCGCGCGCGTGTCGAGCAGGTCCTTGCCGCCAGCGGGAGCCCCCACCTCGACGGCCGTCTCGAGCTCCCGCAGCGCCTGGGTGAAGCCGTAGCGCGCGAACAGCGTGCGCAGGTTCTCGACGTCGCGCGGCGCGGCCGTCAGCGAGTCGAGCGGCTGCGGCAGCTCGACATCGATCCTGATCGTCGCAAGCTGGCGCGCCAGCGGCAGCATCTCGAGCGCCGCGCGCAGGCAGTCGCCGATCTTGCCGCCGACCGAGGCCGCGCCAGCCATGACGCGGTCCAGGTCGCCAAACTGTTCGAGCCACTTCGCCGCGGTCTTCGGCCCGCACTTCGCGACCCCGGGGATGTTGTCGACCGAGTCGCCGACCAGCGCCAGGTAATCGACGATGCGTTCGGGCGGTACGCCGAACTTCTCGATGACGCGCGCGCGATCGAGGACGCTGCCCGTCATCGTGTTGACCAGCGTGATGCCGGGCTCCACCAGCTGCGCGAAATCCTTGTCGCTGGTCGAGATCTCGACCGAGTATCCGGCCGCGCGTCCCTGCACAGCCAGCGTGCCGATCACGTCGTCGGCCTCGACGCCGGGCACGCGCAGCAGCGGCAGGCCCAGGGCGCGCACGATCGCGATCATCGGCTCCACCTGCGCGCGCAGCTCTTCCGGCATCGGCGGGC
>JBBRIE010000015.1:0-25636 GCA_038221545.1 Lysobacterales bacterium | reverse complement strand
AGACCTTCGCGCCGTACAGCGATCAGCCGATCGAGGCGCTCGCCAGGGACGTGACGGCCGTGGCGCTTGGCCGCTCGATCTTCATCAACACCTGCGCGACTTGCCACGGTTCCTCGGCGCAGGGTGCGATCGGCTTTCCCAACCTCGGCGACAACATCTGGCACTGGGGCGGCACCCCCGAACGCGTGCTGGAAGCCGTGCTCGATGGCCGCGAAGGCATCATGCCGGCGTGGGGCACCGCCTTGACCGGGATGGGGGGCCCGCAGGCCATCGACAACGTGGTCAGGTACACGCAATCACTGTCCGGCACCGCGCAGCCCGAGGACAGCGAAGCGGCCGCGAAAGGCAAGCCCCTCTACGACACCCTCTGCGTGGCATGCCACGGTGATCGCGGCCAGGGCGATCCGGCACTCGGCGCGCCCAGCCTTGCCGATGACTACTCGCTTTACGGAAGCGACGAGCAGAGCCTGCGCCTGTCGATCGCGACCGGGCGCCGCGGCGTGATGCCCGCGCACCGGCAGTTGCTGGGCGAAACACGCTCCCGACTGGTCGCCGCGTATGTATGGTCCCTGTCCAATCCCATGGCGCCCGCCGGCAACGATGCGAGCCGTCCGCCGGTATCGCCGTGACCGACTCCGACCACCCCGATTCCGCTGAGCCACCCGCGCTCGCGCAAAGCATTGGCGCGATCCTGTGGCCGAGCTTCTTCGCCGCAGGCGTGGCGACGATGGTTTTTTTCGCGTTCGTCGATCCACTGCTGCTTCGGGACATGACGTTCCCCGAACTGCCGCTCAGCCGGGAACTCGGCTACACGATCGGCTTCTTCGCATTCTGGGCAGCGACCTCGGGGGCGAGCCTGTTCACCTGGCTGTTGTTGCGGCCCGCCAGCCGATTCAACCGCGCCCTGCCGCCCGACTGAAGCATGCAGCGCCACATTCCGGTCCAGGTCATCGAGGACAGCGGGTCTTCGATGTACGTCAGCGAGCGCAAGGTCTATCCGCGCGACGTATCGGGACCTTTGCAGCGCCTGCGCATCGGAGCCGTGGCGTGGCTCCTCGGCATGTACTACGCGTTCCCGTGGCTGCGCTGGGACGGCCGGCAAGCGGTGCTGTTCGATCTGCCTGCGCGCAAGTTCCATGTGTTCGGCCTGACGTTCTGGCCGCAGGATTTCCCGTTGCTCGCGTTGCTGCTGATCATCGCTGCACTGACGCTGTTTTTCGTCACGGCGCTGGCGGGGCGGCTGTGGTGCGGATATGCCTGTCCGCAAACGGTGTGGACCGAAGTTTTCCTGTGGATGGAGCGCTGGACCGAAGGTGACCGCGGTCGGCGCATGAAGCTTGACGCCGCGCCCTGGTCGGGCGAGAAAGTCCTGCGCAAGGGCGGCAAGCACCTGTTGTGGGGAGCGTTCGCGTTGTGGACGGGCTTCACCTTCGTCGGCTTCTTCACCCCGATCACCGACCTCGGCTCGCGCATCGTGCCTTTCGAATGGGGCGCCTGGGAAACCTTCTGGGTGCTGTTCTACTCGTTCGCCACGTGGGGCAACGCCGGATTCCTGCGCGAGCAGGTGTGCAAGTACATGTGCCCTTACGCGCGCTTCCAGAGCGCGATGTTCGACCGCAATACGCTCATCATCGCCTACGACCCGATGCGCGGCGAGCCACGAGGCCCGCGCAAGCGCGGCCTGGGCAGCGTGCTGGAACGGGGTCGCGGCCTCCTCCACCAGGCGCTGGCATACGAGTTCGTGTTCCGCGCCAGCGGTCACGCGGCGGCCGAGGATGCGATGCTGGTGGCACGGACGCAGGCTGGCCTCGCCCCTGACGCGGACTTCGCCGCCAGGCTCGAGGCGCCGATCGAGCGCCCCGCGCCCGCAGCCGTCGGCGACTGCATCGCCTGCACCCTGTGCGTGCAGGTCTGTCCGACCGGCATCGACATCCGCAACGGCCTGCAGTACGACTGCATCGCCTGTGGTGCCTGCATCGATGCCTGCAACGACGTGATGTCGAACATGGGCTATCCCAAGGGGCTGATCCGCTACTCGACGCAGAACGCAATCGACGGCAAGCCCACGCGCGTGCTGCGTCCGCGCATCTTCGTGTATGCGGCGATACTGCTGGCGCTGGTGGTGGGCTGGTCGTGGGGCGTTGGCGGGCGAAGTCCCTTGATTGCCGAGGTGTTGCGCGATCGCAATGCGCTCTATCGCATCGCCGGCGATGGCCGCGTCGAGAACGGTTACACGCTCAAGCTCATCAACAAGAGCGACCGTCAGCAGACGTATCGCGTGGAAATCGAGGACTCCGCAGGACTCGAACTCGCGGGCGGAACGCAGCTGGTACCCGCCGGTGCGCAACAGGTGCTGTCGGTGCCGCTGATCGTGACCGCGCCGTCCGGCACGCAGGGTCGCAAGGCGTTGCGCTTCCGCATCCGCGCCACGGATGGCACGTCCAGCGAAACCGTCGACAGCAGCTTCTTCGGTCCGCAGTGATGGGCGACGAACGTTCGCCGTGGCGCGAGCCGATGGTCTGGCTGATCGTCGCGCTTCCCCTTTCATCGATCGTCGCAGGATTCTCCCTGCTGGCGATCTCGGTGCGTAGCGGCAGCATCGATGCCGTCGCCGATCCGGTCGTGCGTACCGCGCAGATCCAGGTCAGCGACCTCGGCCCGGACGAGCGCGCCAGGCAGCTGGGGCTGAGTGGGGTCTTCCGCGTCGGTATCGGCCTGATCGAGTTCCTGCCCGTCACTGGCGACTTCGACCGTGGGGCGCCGCTGCGCGTTGCCATTGGGCACCCGACGCTGGCCAGCGCCGATCGCGAGGTGCTGCTGCAGCCTGCCGAGGCTGGATGGCGCGGCGCCATGGGTCTCGAGGGCGCGCACGACTGGCGCCTCACGATCATGGCCGACGATGGCCGTTGGCGCTTGCGCGGCCGGTTGCCAAAGGGCCAGCTGGCCGCGCGAGTGCAGCCTGCGGTCGGCAGCCCGTAGCATCCGGCATGGATATCGCGATGGACACCGCCGCCATCGAGGCTGCGCGCGTCGCAGTTCGGGACGGCGCGTCGACGTGCTTCCATTGCGCCGAACCGCTGACGCCTACGGTCGTGCAAGTCGAAACGGCAGGCGTTCGCCATGACTATTGCTGCGCGGGTTGCGCGGCGGCGGCGCAATGGATCGACCAGGCGAACCTCGGCGACTACTACCAGTTGCGCAGCCAACCCGCGTCACGGGTGGGGACCGATATCGTCGACCTGGCCGTTTGGGATCGCGACGATGTACTCGACGAGCACACGCGCGACGTCGAGGGCGGTCGCGAGATCGTGCTGCTGACCGACGGCATGCGTTGCGCCGCCTGCGCATGGCTGATCGATCGTGCCCTGTCGCGGGCGCCGGGCGTGGTGGAGGCTTCCGCGAATGCCATCACCGGCCGCATACGCGTGACCTGGGATCCCCGGCGCACGCCGCTGTCTTCGGCGTTGCAGGTGCTCGTGTCACTGGGGTTCCGCCCGTATCTCGCCACCGGCGCCGGTCGCGAACAATTGCGCCGCGCCGGTCGCAATCGCGAGTTGCTGCGACTGGGGCTCGCGGGGCTGGGCGCGATGCAGGCGATGATGTTCGCGGAGGCGCTCTATTTCGACAGCACGGGACAGATGCCGCTGCCCACGCGCGACTTTTTCCGGTGGGTCACGTTCCTCGTGGCCACGCCGGTCGTCTTCCATGCCGGTTGGCCCTTCATCGCAGGTGCGTGGCGCGAGCTTCGCCATCGCCGCCTCGGCATGGACACGCTGGTTGCCACTTCGACGCTCCTCGCGTACTTCGCGAGCGTGGCTGAAACGCTGCGCGGCGGTCCGCACGTGTGGTACGACGCGGCCGTGATGTTCGTGTTCCTGCTGTTGGCCGCGCGCATGCTCGAACAACGAGCCCGCAACACCGCGAACGCGCAGGTCGACGCGCTGGCGCGGGCGCGGCCGGCACTCGCCACCCGTGAGCTGGACGACGGCAGGCGCGAGACGGTGCCTTTGTCCGCGCTGGCCCGCGACGACGTCGTCCTGATCGCAGCGGGCGATTCGGTGCCCGCCGACGGCGTGCTGCTGGACTGCACGGTCGCCTTCGAGGAGGCGTTGCTGACCGGCGAGGCCGACGCCGTCGTCAAGCTGCCGGGCGCTGCAGTGTTCGCAGGAACCGTGTGCCGCGAGCGGCCCGCGCGCATTCGCGTTACCCACGTCGCCGGCGCCACGCGCCTGTCGCAACTCGTGCGCCTGGTCGATGAGGCGCAAGCGCATCGCCCGCCGCAGGCGCAACTCGCCGATCGCGTCGCCGGCCACTTCGTGATCGGCCTGCTGCTCGGGGCGGTCGCGGTATATCTGGCCTGGCGCGTGCATGACCCGACGCGCGCGCTCGAGGTGACCCTCGCCTTCCTGGTCGTCAGTTGCCCCTGCGCGTTGTCGCTGGCGGTGCCGGCGGCGCTCGCCGTCGCACACGGCACCCTGGCAAAGCTGGGCGTGCTGGCGACGAGGGCGAACGCGCTCGAAACGCTCGCCCGCGCCACCGATGTCGTCTTCGACAAGACCGGCACCCTGAGCGATGCCCGCCTCGTCCTGGACGGCAGTACCACGTTCAACGGGGCCGACATCGATGGGGTTCTCGCGATTGCCGCTGCGCTTGAACGCAACAGCCTGCACCCGATTGCTTCGGCGTTTGCGCAGGTCTCGACCGACATGACGGCACGGGAGGTCGAGGAGCGTCCCGGCCTCGGCATCGAAGGCCGGGTTGATGGAAAGCGCTGGCGCCTAGGGCAGGCCGCCTTCGCTGCCGGAGAGCTGGACGACGGCCAACTCTGGCTGGGCGATGGCCTGCGGGCCGCCGCTCGCTTCCGCCTGCGCGAGTCGGAGCGCGCGGATGCCCGCGCGGCCATCGATCTGCTGAAGTCGCAGGGTCTGGACGTGCATCTCTCAAGCGGCGATGCCGAGCCGGCCGTTGCAGGTTTTGCACGGAACCTCGGCATCGTCGACGCACTCGCACGCCAGTCGCCCGAAGCCAAGCTGGCTCGCGTGCGCCAGCTGCAGGAATCGGGCCGCGTGGTGCTGATGGTCGGGGACGGACTCAACGACGCGCCGGTGCTGGCGGGCGCTGACGTTTCCATCGCGGTCGCCGACGGCACCGCACTCGCGCAACGCGCCGCGGACTTCGTGACGACGGGCGCTTCATTGACGCGCATTTCCGCCGCCCTGGCGGTGGCGCGTCGAACACGTCGCATCATTCGCCAGAACCTCGCGTGGGCACTTGCGTACAACGCGTTGGCGCTGCCGCTCGCTGCCGCCGGATGGGTGACGCCGTGGATCGCCGCCCTCGGAATGGCGCTGTCTTCGCTGACGGTCACGCTCAATGCGTTGCGACTCGCGCGAGTACCGGTGCGGTGACCATCCTGCTGCTGCTGATCCCCTTGAGCCTGTTGCTGGTCGGCGTAGCAGCATGGGCATTCACCTGGGCGGTACGCGCGGGTCAGTTCGACGACCTCGACACGCCGGCGCTCGACATGCTCAGCGAGGATCGCAGCGACGCCCCGGGGAACAAGGCAGACGATGCCGATTGACTGGCTCGTGATCGGCGCCGCGGCACTGAGCGGACTCATGGGTGGCGTGCATTGCGCCGCAATGTGCGGTGGCATTGCCACCGGTTTTTCGGCGATGGCCCCGCGCGGCGGCTGGTTGCACGCGCTCGAACCCAACCTGGGTCGCATTGGCGGATACGTCCTGGCAGGCGCGATCGCAGGTGGACTGGGCCACGGCATCGTCGACCTGGCGGAAAGCGAATGGCTTGCCTTCGGCCTGCGCAGCGCGGTGGGCCTGGTCCTCGTGGTGGTCGCGCTGCGCGTGCTTGACCGGCAGGGTCGCTTCGCGAAGCTGCGCGCGCCAGGCATCTCGATGCACCAGTGGTTGCGACCCCTGCAGCGGCGCCTGCTGCCGGCCAACACCACCGGCAAGCGGATGGCGCTGGGCATGCTGTGGGGCTGGTTGCCGTGTGGACTCAGCACGACGCTGCTCGCCGCGGCGTGGCTGCAGGCCGACGCACGCAACGGCGCCCTGACGATGGCGGCATTCGGTGTCGGCACCCTGCCGGTCATGTTGCCGTTGACCTGGGCTGGCGCACGACTGGGCCAGCGGCTGCAACGGGGTGGCTGGATAACGGCCGCGGGCTTGCTGGTGCTGCTGGCGGGATTGCTGACGCTGGCCGCGCCCTGGCTCATGCAAGTGCCGGCACTGCATGGACCCTTGTCTGCCCTTGGTTGTCGATCGCTTCCCGCCTAGCCTGCCCGCCGACAACCGGCTGATGGCGAAGTCACCGTTATCATGGGCCATGCTTCCGTTCCAGCGCGACTTTCTCGAACTTTCGATCGCACGTGACGCCTTGCGTCTTGGCGAGTTCACGCTCAAGTCCGGTCGGGTGAGTCCGTATTTCTTCGACGCCGGGCGCCTCAACGGAGGCCGCGACCTGGCGTTGCTCGGTCGCTGCTACGCGGCGGCGCTGGAGCACGCGGGGCTCGGATTCGACATGCTGTTCGGACCCGCCTACAAGGGCATTCCCCTGGCCACGGCGCTGGCGATCGCCTGGTCCGACCGGTGCGACCAGAACCTGCCCGTGGCCTACAACCGCAAGGAAGCGAAGGCCCACGGCGAGGGCGGGACCCTGGTCGGGGCGCCGTTGGCGGGGCGCGTCCTCATCGTCGACGACGTCATCACCGCGGGCACGGCCATCCGGGAAACCCTGGCTCTCATCGAAGCCGGCGGTGCCCGGGCTGCGGGCGTCGTGGTCGCCCTCGACCGGGAAGAACGCGGCCAGGGCCGGCTCTCGGCGGTGCAGGAACTGACCCGCGAGTGCGGCGTGCCCATCGTCGCGATCGCCCGCTTCCGCGATCTGATCGACCTCGTTGGCACCAATCATGCTCTCGTTCAGCACGAGCCCCTGCTGCGGGCGTATCTTGAGCGCTTCGGCGCCCCGCCCGCCGGAGATCCATAAAATGTCGCGAACATTCTGGGCAACGCTGCCGCTACTGGCCTGCGCGGTCGCGGCCTTCCCGACCGATGTCGCGGCCAGGATCTACAAGTGCAAGAGCGCCGAAGGCGCGATCTACTATTCGGAGTCGTACGACGGCAAGCGTTGCGCCGGCGGCGGCGCACAGCTGAATGAGGACGGGGTACCGATCAAGCGCATCGCCCGCCAGAAGTCCCCCGATGAAATCGCTGCGGACAAGGCGGCGGCGGCCGTCGAGGCCGAGGAAGAGGCGGTCCGCGCAGCCGCGGTGATGGCGGACCGGGCACTGACCGCCACCTTCGCCAACGAAAGCGAACTGCACAACTTCTACACGGAGCAGCTCAAGGTCGTCGACGGCGAGATCGACGCCGGCGGCTCGGTGCTGCAGAACCAGCACCGCACCCTCGGTTCCCTGCTCGTCGCGGCCGCGGACGCGGAACGTGCCAACAAGGCGGTGCCACCGCGGGTGGCGGAGAACATCGCGACGATCCGGCTGCAGATGGACCAGCAGCGCGCGTACCTGCAAAGCCGGCGCGATCGCCGCCACGAGCTCGAAGTCGAGCGCGACCACAAGATCAAGCGCTTCCGCGAACTCACCGATGCGGTCGCGGAGCGCCGGGCGAACACCGCGCAGTAAGGCGCGCCGGCCCCGCTGCGACCTTCGAGTCGCGCCAACACCTTGGTGCAGGAACGACGCAGGTCGCGAGTACCAGCACGCAGCCCGTTCGCGACTTTCTGGCCCATGTTTCCAGGGAGGCCGCTTCGCATTCGACGGCAGGTAGCACCCATCGCAGCGCCGTCAGAACGGCAGCGCGAGCCTCGCATCGATCGTGAGCAGCTGCTTGCGGAATTCCTCCTGGATGCGCCGCAGCGCGGCGGCGTCGTCCGCCTCGAAGCGCATCACCAGCACCGCGGTGGTGTTGGAACTGCGCACCAGTCCCCAGCCATCCGGCCAGTCGGCACGAATCCCATCGATGGTGGTCAGGCGGGCACCGGGGAACGTCGCGCGCCGGGCGAACTGTTCGACGAAGGCATGCGTGCGGCCCTCCTCCATCGGCACCTTGATCTCGGGCGTGCTGATCGCATTCGGCAGGTCGCGGAAAATGTTGGTGGCGGGGCGATCCGAGCTCGCGAGTATTTCCGCCAGGCGGGCGCCGGCGTAGATGCCGTCATCGAACCCGAACCAGCGCTCGCGGAAGAAGAAATGCCCGCTCATCTCGCCCGCGAGCTCGGCATCGTCTTCCTTCATCTTCGCCTTGATCAGCGAGTGCCCGGTCTTCCACATGATCGGCGCGCCGCCGTGGCTGAGGATGACCTCGTGCAGCTTGCTGGTGCACTTGACGTCGTAGATGATGGTGGCGCCGGGCACGCGTCCGAGCACGTCGCGTGCGAAAAGCATCAGCAACCGGTCGGGGTTGATGATCTCGCCCTGCTGGGTAACCACGCCGAGACGGTCGCCATCGCCGTCGTAGGCAATGCCGATGTCGGCGTTGAACTGCTTGACGCTGACCAGCAGGTCCTGGAGGTTGGCGGGATCGCTCGGGTCGGGATGATGGCTCGGGAAATTGCCGTCGATCTCGCAGTTGAGCGACACCACGTCGCAACCAATCGCCTCGAGCACCGCGGGCCCCACCTCGCCCGCGGCGCCGTTGCCGGCGTCGACCACCACGCGCAACTTGCGCTCGAGCTGGACATCGGCGGCGATGCGGTCGATGTAGTCGCGCCGGATATCGAGTTCCTGCAAGCCGCCCGCGCCCGTGGTGATGCGCGACTCGGCAAGCCGCGCATACAGCCCCTGGATCGCTTCACCCGACAGCGTTTCGCCGCCCAGCACGATCTTGAAGCCATTGTGGTCGGGCGGATTGTGGCTGCCGGTGAGCATGACGCCGGAGCCCACGTTCAGGTGATACGTCGCGAAGTACAGCACCGGCGTAGGCACCAGCCCGATGTCGATGACGTCGCAACCGGCCCCCCGCAGGCCATCGATCAGGCCTTCGACGAGTGCCGGACCCGACAGGCGACCGTCGCGTCCGACGACGATCTCGCGCAGTCCGCGCTCGCGCGCCTCCGAGCCGATGGCCGCGCCGATCGCGCGGGCGATCTCCACCGACAGAGTCTTGCCCATGACTCCGCGGATGTCGTACGCGCGGAATATCGAGCGATCGACGTCGGTGGTGATTCGCGGGCCCGACGGCGACTGGGCGTGGACGTCACCAGGCGCCCCGCCCTCCTGCGTGGCAGTCGCGACGACATCGGCGCTCGCGGCCTTCGCCGCCAGCGCCTGCCGCTGGCTCTCGTCGCCGGGCTTGGTTGGGGCGACCACCGAGTGCACGTCCGCCGGCATGACCTCGAGCCCGTCGTCGGCACTGGTGCCAGAGATCCTGACCGCACGGCCGCGGTACCAGAACGCCGCCCCGCTGAGCAGCGCAAGGAAGGCCACGATGAGTACGAGCGCCAGGGTCGAGCGATCCGAGAACATCGGCAACGCATCGCCCACCTCGAAGTAGGTCGGATACAGCGCGCCCATGGCGAGCTGCGAGTTGCGAATCGGCACGCGGGCGCCAGCAATGGAACCGGCGCGCCGTTCGCCGAAGGTCGACACCACGAACTCATCGCCGTCGCCCCGCTGCTGGCGCAGCTCGAGCTGTGCGCCGTGACGCGCGGCGATGGCTTCGATGGGTTCGGATGCACTCGCAAGCGCGAGGTCCGCGTAGAGAATGCCGACGAGACTGTCGTCCCGCACGACGGGGCGTGCCTGCACGAGCCGCCACTCGTTGGATCCGCGGCGCAACTGCGCCGGGGCCAATCCCTCGAGATCGCGGGCTTCAGCGAGCACGGCGGCGCGGGTGAATCCGAAGCGCTCGAAGTTCGCCGCCTCGAGTTCGCGGACATCGGGGGCGTACATTTCGATGGTGTTGCCTTGTCCCATGCTCGCGCTGAGGCGTTGCCCCACCTCCCGTCGCAGCTCGGGCGTTGCGATCGCCTCGGCCGTAAGCGGTGCCGCGATGCGATCGAGCCGGGCGTTGTTCACGGCCACCGCGGTCGCGACCTGTTCGGCAGCTTCGGCGGCGGCGGCATCGGCCGCCTGATGCGCCGCGGTAGACCGGAAGTTCATCGCCAGCTGCAGCGCACCGGACACCGCGAGCAGCGCGAACAGGACGCCGAGCGCCGTGGCCGCCAGACGCACGCCACGCGCCGCGACGACGTCGCTCGCGGAGGTGGATACCACTGCCGGATTGCCCTTGTTCATTGCGTCCCCGAATGACCGAATCCACCCTCGCCGCGGGTCGACGCGTCGAACGCCTCGACCACGCGGAACCTGGGTTGCAGCACGGGCACGATCAGCAGCTGCGCGATCCGATCCCCCGGGGCGATCGTAAACGGCTGGTCACCCCGGTTCCACAACGAAACCATCAACGGCCCCTGGTAATCGGCGTCAATGACCCCGGTGCCGTTGCCGAGCACGATACCGTGCTTGTGGCCAAGTCCGGAGCGTGGCACCACGAGCGCCGCATGGCGCGGGTCGCCGATGTGTATCGCAATGCCGCTGGGCACAAGCAGGGTTTGTCCCGGAGACAGGACCACGTTGCCGTCAAGGCAGGCACGCAGGTCGACGCCTGCAGAGCCGGCAGTCGCCGGCTGTGGGAGCGGCCACTCGCGCCCGATGCGTTCATCGAGTATGCGCAGCGCGATGTCGATCATGTGCCCGGCATCCGCGACGCGTCGAAGCGCGCGGCGATGAGTTCGACGAGCGCGGCGGCAAGCGCGGCTTTGGTCGACGCCGGGAACGCGCGCTCGCCTCCGCGCCAGAATGCGACCGCTTCGTTGCGATCCACCTCGAACCCGGAATGGGCGAGGCCGACAGGATTGGCGACGATGAGGTCGAGGCGCTTGCGCTCGAGCTTGGCGAGCGCATGGTCGCGCAGGTCCCGCGTCTCGGCGGCGAACCCGACCAACATCGGGCGAGTCGCCGCCGCGGCCACCTCCGCGAGGATGTCGATCGTGGGCACCAGCTCCAGCGTACGCGCGGCCTCCTGCTTCTTGATCTTGTCGCTCATGGCCTCGCGCGGGCGATAATCGGCGACCGCGGCATTCGCGATGAAGATATCCGCGGACGGAATCGCCTCGCGCACGGCGGCGAGCATTTCGGCGGCGCTGCGCACGTCGATGCGCGCGACCCCGTCCGGCGTCGCCAGCGACACCGGACCCGCGACCAGGCGCACATCGGCGCCTGCATCCCGCGCGGCAGCGGCGAGCGCGAAACCCATGCGACCCGAACTGCGGTTGCCGATGAAACGGACGGGATCGATGTCCTCGAAGGTCGGTCCCGCGGTGACCAGCACCCGGCGGCCGCGGAGCGAGGAAACGGCGGCGCGTTCGTCCTGGGCAATTATCGCCTCGAGTATCTCCATCGGCTCGGCCATGCGGCCGGCGCCGACGTCGCCACAGGCCTGCGAGCCGTGGCCCGGGCCCACGAGCCGTGCTCCGCGCCGTGCGAGCAGCGCGACATTGGCCCGGGTCGCGGCATGCCCCCACATCGCCTGGTTCATTGCCGGCGCGATCCACAGGGGCGCGGCGGTCGCCAGTGCCAGCGTGGTCAGCAGATCATCGGCGAGCCCATGCGCGAGCCGCGCGATCAGGTCGGCAGTGGCGGGCGCGATGACCACCACGTCGGCCCAACGCGCAAGCTCGATGTGGCCCATCGCCGCCTCCGCCTCCGCGTCCCACAAGGAAGTGCGCACCGGATTGCCGCTCAGGGCCTGGAACGTGGTCGCGGCGACGAATTCGCTGGCGCTTGCGGTCAGCACCACGCGCACTTCGCATCCGGCGTCCCGCAGCCGTCGCACCAGTTCGGCGCTCTTGTAGGCGGCGATTCCGGCACCCACGCCGAGCAGTACGCGACGCGCGGCAGCCGGGCCGACGGCGAACGGCTCGCGCGCAGGCGGAAGCGGGGGAAAAGAGGGCGGGTGGGACATTTCCTACCGATTATGGCATCGGCGTCGCATGCATCCGCCGGTTGAACGCCGATGGTCGATGACGCCGGGAGTCGGCACAGTGCCTGCCATGAACACCACGATCAACCACTGGCCCCTTCGCGACCGCCCCCGCGAACGGCTGCTCGCCCAGGGGAGCGCGGCGCTGGCGGATGCGGAACTGCTCGCCGTGCTGCTGCGGACGGGAATCCGCGGCCTGGATGCGGTCGCGCTGGCGAGGATGCTGCTCGCCGAATTCGGTTCCATCGGCGCGCTGCTCGCGGCAACTCCGGAGCGCGCGCTCAAGTCGCGCGGACTGGGCCGCGCCAAATATTGCCAGCTGGCCGCAGCGGCGGAACTGGCCCGGCGCGCGCATTACGAAACCCTGACTCGCGCCGGCGGCCTCTCGAGTCCCGACCAGGCGGCCGACTATCTCAAGGCGCGCCTGTCGCACCTCCCGCGCGAAGTGTTCGCCGTGATGTTCCTCGATACCCGCCACCGGGTGATCGCGTTCGAGGAAATGTTCTTTGGCACGATCGACGGAGCCAGCGTGCATCCCCGGGAAGTCGTGAGCCGGGCGCTGGCGCTCGCCGCAGCCGCCGTGATCGTCGCCCACAACCACCCCTCGGGCGTCGCCGAGCCGAGCGCAGCCGATCGCCACCTCACGCGCCAGTTGTCGCAGGCGCTCGCACTGGTCGATGTCCGTCTGCTCGACCATTTCATCGTAGGCGACGGCGCGCCCACTTCGCTCGCCCAGCTGGGCATGTTGTAAACGGGCGCCGGCGGCCACGTGCACCTCCGGGCTATACCGTCCGTGCCGGAGCGTGCCTATACTGCCGACGCGCCGGGATGCGGGCGTGCGAGGAACCGATGATTCTCATAAGCGACACGGCCGCGCGCTTCCCACCGGACGCCACCGAGCTGCGGATACCGGACGCCGAGACGGCCCGGGTCCTGCTCGAGCAGGGCCGGCCCGACGTGCTGGACGTGATCCGCTCGCGTCGCGCGCTGTACCACGATGCGTACGGCGTGGATGCGGCAGCGCATCTCGAGCGCACCGAGCGCGCGGTGGTGCTGGGGGTGGCCCGGCTCGCGATGCGCCACGGCACACTGGGCCAGGACTTCCACGCGTACCACAACGAGGATCATGCACTGGAGATCCTAGACCGCCGGCTCGGCCAGGTGATCGACGCGCTCGGCGTCGAAGCACTGCCGGGCCGCGACTGGCTGGTGCTGTCGCTTTTCGCCACCTGCCACGACCTGCGCCAGCGCGAGAACCAGCAGTATTTCGACGGCATCGGCGCCAATGAACTCGCCAGCATCGCCGAGACGCACCGCATCCTCGACGCGACCGGTTTCGAGCGCGATCGCGATGCCGCGCTGTACGCGGCGATCGAGATCATGATCGCGGGCAGCACTTTCGATCCCACGCCGCGGCCCACCGATTCCTCGGCGTTCAACAGCGCGGATGCGGCGCGCGCCGGCGGCGCGCTGGCGCCAAAGCTTTCGGCACTGCTCGAACGCCGGGAGCCGGATTGGCATGAGCACCCTGCACTCGCGCATGCGCTGTACCTCGCGCAGTTCGCCTCTGATCTGGACACGGCCAACGTCGGCGAGGATTTCCGCTACCTGACCGAAAGCGCCGAGCGCCTGGCCAGCGAGCGCGAAATGCGTTCCGGTCGTTCGCTCGACTCTCCGGACTCCGGTCCGCCGGTGCTCGGCTTCCTGACCACCGGGCAGGTCAAGTATTTCTTCGACCTGCACCGCTTCTGCTCGGACCTCGGCACGCAGGTCTTCGCCCTCGGCAAGCGCGACAACGCGCCGCGCGTTCGCCAGCTCGCCGACCAGTTGCAGCAGCGCTTCGGCGACCGACCGGCGGGCAGCTTCACGGGCAACGAGGTGATCGGCGCCCAGCGCGAGTTCGCAGCACTGCTCTGATTGTCCGGTTCCGGCACACCCGGCTCGCACGCCGCAACGCTCGATCACGAGTGAGTCGGAGGGAGCTTGGCCATACCCGCGATCGCAACCGGCGTCGCCCACCTGGGCCTGCTCGGCCGCATTCGAGACCGCTGGCGGGTCAACTTCGCGTCCTCCGGGGCCGTGCCGGACAGAACGCGGAAGAAAAGCAAAAAAAAGGCCAATGCAGGAGGGCATCGACCTTGAATTCCACATCACATTGGAGAGTCCGATTGAAGTGCGGATCCACTTGAACCACGCAGCGGCTGATTGCGGCAGCGCGCTTCGTGCAGTTCCTTTGAAGCGCGCAACGCCCGAAAGTTCCGCGAGCATCCGCACCGTGCAATCGTCGCCAATTGTCACCAACGAAGGGCCGCGGCACGTGCACGTTGGCCAGGCTTCCGCCGCCGCTGGCGGAAAGCGGGGATGCAGGCCTTAAACTAGGCGGTCAACCCGGGTATCGAGCGGACGTGAAAGAACACCTCAAGGATTTGCTGCTGGGCGCGATCGACGCGTTGCGCAAGTCAGGCGATCTGCCGCTCGGCGATGTGCCCGAGCTGGTCATCGAGCGCGCCCGCAACCCTGCGCACGGGGATTTCGCGAGCAACGCGGCCCTGCAACTGGCCAAGTCCGCGGGGCGCAATCCGCGGGCGGTGGCGGAGGCGCTCGTCGCGAACCTGCCGGCATCGACGAGCGTCGCTGCGGTCGAGATCGCGGGCCCTGGCTTCATCAACTTCCGCCTCGATCCGCGCATGCGTCTCGAGGCGCTGTCGACGGCGCACCGCGAGGGTGCGAACTACGGATACGCGCAACCGGACTCCCGCGAGCGCGTGCTCGTCGAATTCGTGTCGGCGAATCCCAATGGTCCACTGCACGTCGGCCACGGTCGCGGCGCGGCGTACGGCGCGAGCCTCGCGAACCTGCTCGAGGCCGCGGGCCACGCCGTGCAGCGCGAGTACTACGTGAACGACGCCGGCCGCCAGATGGACATCCTCGCGGTCAGCGTGTGGCTGCGGTACCTCGAGCAGTTGGGCGAGGCGGTCCGCTTCCCCGACAACGGCTATCGCGGCGACTACGTTGCCGACATCGCGGCGCGACTGCGCGTTGCCCACGGAGGCTCGCTGCGCGCTCCGGCCGAAAGCGTTTTCGAGGGCCTGCCGCCGGACGCGGCGCAGGGCGGCGACAAGGAGACCCACGTCGATGCGCTGATCCTGCGCGCGAAAGCGCTGCTCGGCGAGACCGGCTACGCCACGATCCACTCTGCGGGATTGACCGACTGCCTCGCCGACATCGGCGACGACCTGGCGCAGTTCGGCGTGCGCTTCGACCGCTGGTTCTCGGAAAAGTCGCTGGCCACTTCGGGCGCGATCGATCGCGCCGTCGCGCGTCTGCGCGAAGCCGGCCACATGTTCGAACAGGACGGCGCGCTCTGGTTCCGCGCGACCACGTTCGGCGACGACAAGGATCGCGTGGTGGTGCGCGAGAACGGCGCGACCACTTATTTCGCATCCGACATCGCGTATCTGCTGGACAAGCTCGAGCGCGGCTTCGCGCGCGCGATCTACGTGCTCGGCGCGGATCACCACGGCTACGTCGCCCGGCTCAAGGCGGCGGCGCTCGGCCTCGGGCTCGATCCGGAGCGGGTCGAGGTGCTGCTTGTTCAGTTCGCCATCCTGTTCGAGCACGGCGAGCGCGTCCAGATGTCGACGCGCGCGGGATCGTTCGTGACATTGCGGCAACTGCGCGAGGACGTTGGCCCGGACGCGGCGCGCTGCTTCTACGTCATGCGCAGCCACGAGCAGCACCTCGACTTCGACCTCGACCTCGCGCGCTCGCAGTCGAACGACAATCCGGTGTACTACGTGCAGTACGCCCATGCGCGCATCAGCGCGCTGTTCCGCCAGCTGCGCGAGAAGGGCCTCGACTACGATCCCGCGGCCGGTGCGCAGGCGGCTGCGCGGCTGCTGGAGCCGCAGGAGCGCGAACTGCTCGACTGGCTCCTGCACTGGCCGGAGACCCTCTCCGGCGCGGCCGCGAGCCGCTCGCCGCAGGTGGTCTTCGCCGCTTTGCGCGAACTGGCCGCGGCGTTCCACAGCTTCTACAACGCCGTGCCGATCCTCGGCGCGGAAGACGAGCTTCGTCACGCCCGGCTGTTCCTGTGCGAGGCCGTGCGCAATCCACTGGTGGGCGGCCTGGCCCTGCTCGGCGCCAGCGCCCCGGAGACCATGTAATGGCAAGCAAGCGACCGCGTCAGGCGGCGTACCACGGCAGAGAGGAAGGTTTCCGTCCGGCGTGGTGGCAGATCGTGGCCGGCTTCGTGCTGGGAGCAGTGGTGTCGACCGCGCTGGGGCTTCGCGATTACCTGCCCTTCCTCGATGCGCAGACGGGTCCTTCTCCCAATGCCGCGGCCACCGCGCCGCCCGAGGGCGATCCGGGCGTTGCGGCCGAACCCGCCGAGCCGCCGCGACCAAAATACGACTTCTATACGGTGCTGCCCGAACTCGACCAGGTCATCCCCGATGCCGAGTTGACGGAGCAGGCCGCCGCGCCGCCACCGGTACCGACCGACACCGCGACGTCGAGTAGCCGCTACTTTTTGCAGGCCGGCTCGTTCCGCGATTCAAATGATGCCGAGTCGATGAAGGCGAAGCTCGCGATGACGGGCATGCGCGCGGGCGTCACGTCGGTGAACATCAATGGCGCGACCTGGTTCCGGGTTCGCGTGGGGCCCTTCGGCAATCCGCAGGATCTCGACGCCGCACGCCGGCAGCTCGGTGCCGATGGCATCCAGGCCATCGCACTCAAGGAAGCCGCGCCCGCGACGTGACACCGCGGCCATCCGCTGGCGCGGCTACTCGAACCGCTCCCGACGGTGCAGCCCGCGCAGGCACCGCTCGCTGACAAGAAAGCGAGCAGGCCCGATCGGCTGATGCAGTCGCCTCGCGACTACTCCAGGCCGTCCGCGAACAGCACCTCCGCCGGACCGGAAGGCCCGATGCGGCTGAGCCTGCTGCCGCCGATGACATAGACGTTGCTGTCTTCGTCCTCTCCGAAGGCAACGACCGCGCCGCCGGCGCCACTCGCGATGGTGCTGCCGGCGTTGGGAGTCGTCCAACCGCCGCCCGCCTGCACCGTGTAGTAGATATCGGGACGTCCGGAATCCCCGAAGAAGTACACCCCTTGCAGTTCGGGGGAGTTGCCGCGGTAGCGATAGCCCCCGGTGACCGCACTTCCGGTGATGGCGGTGGGCGACGGGCAGCCGCTCGTATTGTGGTACGCGACGATCACTTCGGAAGTTTGCGCGGCGCTGCAAAGTATCGAGCAGCTGTTGCGCAAGTGGCGGCCTTCGCAGATGTTCCAATCCGCGTTGGCGCCGCGGCCTCTGCCGTCCGCGGACGCGAAGAAGTCGACCTCTTCCCATTGATCCTGGCCAACGTCGCCGACGATGAAGTCGCGCGTGACCCGATCGAAGCTCCACCGCCATGGATTGCGCCAACCGTACGACCAGACCTCGTCGCAGGCACTCTGTGCATCGGCGCCGGCGAAAGGATTGTCCGCGGGAATGGCGTAATTCGCGCCGCCGTCGAGCCGTGCGCCGCATAACCCGTTGCTGCCTGCCGGCGTACTGCCGTCGACATCAAGCCTCAGCATCTTGCCCAGCAACGCGCGGGTGATCGCGCTGCGCTGCGGCTGGCCGCCGCCCGGATCGGTGAAGAGGGGGTCGGAAGGACAGCTGCCGCCCGTGTTGATCAGGTTGGCTGGATTGAGCGTCTGTGCGCGATTGCAGGGGTCGTTGCCGCTGCCGCCGTCGCCGAGACCGAAGTACAGGTAACCGTCCGGACCGAACGCGATATTGCCGCCGTTGTGGTTCGAGAAATCCTGATCGACGCGAAGCACCACGACGCAGGACGTGCCGTCACCGGCCGCAAGCACATCCGCAGCGGGATCGGACGCAGTGACTCGCGCAACGATCGTGTCGCCGTTCGCCCCGCTGAAACTGAGGAAGAACTGGCCGTTGGTTTCGAACGCCGGGTGGAAGGCCAGGCCCAGCAGCCCCTGCTCGAACCCCCCGCTCACGAGGCCGGTGTTGAACAGCGTTCCGCCCGGCGTCTCGGCGCACTGCGTCGCGCCGTTGGTCAACGTCAGATACGGCGTGGCGAGCAGTGCATCGTTGCGCACCACACGGACCGCGCCGCCCTGCTGGATGACGAACAGCCTATCCGAGCCGTCGCCCGCGTTCATGACCCCCACCGGGCCGCTCAATCCGGTCGTCACGATCGGCGTGACGGTGATGCTGCCAGGCGCCGGCTGGGCATGCACCGACGAGACGGCGAGGGCGAAAAGCGCGGTAATCGCTCGCCGGCAAGGAAGCATGAGCATGGTGCGTGCCTCGCTGTAGGTTTCCAGATGAACTATGACGGGTCGGGATGAAGCGTCAGTGATCGAATCGACAGATTGGCGGACGGTCACTCGCGTGCCGACCCAACTCGAAAAGAGTGTAGTGCCACTTGTGGCGGTGGCGACAGACCGGGGCGCGCCGGCCAATGCGGCTCAGTCAGAAGCCGCGCAAGAGCTTGATGTGTCTGCATTCAAGGACGTTTTTCGCGTTGACCGAAGACTCGATTCCGCAAACTCGACGAGCAGCATCAAACGCAGTGAGTGGTAGCCCTTGCCCGGTGCCTGCTTGGCCGCAAGCGTCCGCGGACTGCACCTTGACCGCGAGCCGATCGATGGATCGGTCAGTCGTCCCGCATCTGCACGTTCAGCACCACACGCCGCACGCTCGGGCATACCCGAGCGTGGACAGGATCATGCCTAGGCGGAAGGGGTCGTTTCCCGACGCATACGCTTGATGCGGATGAGGGACGAGATGTCGTCGTCACCATGGCCCGCGGCCACCAGTGCGGCATAGTCATCGAGCGACTGTTTGACAACGCTCGACGCAGTGCCCGCTTCGGCAAAGAGTCCGGCCACGATGCCGAGATCCTTGAGCAGCAGCGAAGACTTGAAGCCCGTGTCGAAGCGGCCCTCGAGCATGCTGGCGCCGCGGCGCTCGAGGAACCAGCATCCGGCCGCGCCGGCGCCGAGCGTCGCGAGGAGGTTTTCGCGATCGAGGCCGAGCGCATCGCCGAGTGCCAGACCTTCGCAGACGGCCTGCGCGATCCCGGCGACCAGTACCTGGTTGACCGCCTTGGTGGCCTGCCCGTTGCCGACCGGACCCATGTGCGTCACCCGCGTGGCGAAACTGCGCAGGAACGGACGCACGCGATCCAGCGTGACGGGCTCGCCGCCCACCATCACCGACAGGCTGCCGTTGCGCGCGCCTTCGACGCCACCGGAAACCGGGGCATCGATGAAATCGGCCCCCACTTCGCGCAGCAGTTCCGCGCAGCGCCGCGCCGTGGCCGGCGCAATCGTCGACGTATCCACCAGCACGAAACCGGGAGGCGCCCGACGCGCGAGCGCGGTCGCGATCCCGATCACGTCGGCGTCGGCCGACACACAGGAGAATACGAACGTGCAGAGGCGCGACATCTCCGAAACATCCGCGATTGCCTCGGCCCCGAGTTCGGTGGCCAGCGACTCCGCCCTGGCGTGCGTACGATTGGAGATGACGCGCAGCGCACCGGTGCGCGCGAGATGGCGGGCCATGCTCTCGCCCATAGCGCCCAGCCCGATGAAGCCGACGGTGCCGACGGTAGCGCTCATGGGTGCATCCGCCTCCCTTCTCCCCGTGACAACGGGGAGAAGGTGCCCGCAGGGCGGATGAGGGGCAATTGGACCGCGGAAGATCGCCCCTCATCCGGCGCGTTGCGCCCGCTTACCCGCGGCGCCTGCCGCTCGCCCTGCGGGCTGGCTTCGCCATTCGCACGCGCATTCTGCGCGTGCAGTCTCCCCGCGGGGCGGGGAGAAGGCATGCATTGCAGGTCACTCATGCAACGTGTCCTCGAGATAGGTGTACCCGGTCAGGGCGGTTTCCAGCGCCCCTTTCACGCGTTCTGCTTCTTCGCGCGGAAATCCGGCGGCGGCAAGCTTGCGCGAGAAGCGCAGGCGCAGGTCGGTGACGTCGTAGCCGACGAAGCCGAGCACGCGGTCGGTAGTGTCGCCGCGATGCCCGTGTTCGAGCTCGAAGCCACCCGCGGTCATGCGCACGACGACGGAGTCCGGATCGCCGAACAGGTTGTGGATGTCACCGAGCGCATCCTGGTACGCGCCCACGAGGAATATGCCCAGGCGATACGATTCCCCGGCTCGCGGTTCGTGCAGCGGCAGGCTGCTGTCGAGGCCCTGCGAATCAACGTACTGGTCGATGCGGCCATCGGAGTCGCAGGTGAGGTCGGCGATCACGCCGTGCCGGTCGGGCTCGCGGTCGAGGCCCGCGATTGGCATGATCGGGAACACCTGGTCGATCGCCCACACATCGGGGATCGACTGGAACAGGGAGAAGTTGAGGAAATACTTGTCGACCAGCTTCTCGTTGAGCTCGTCGAGCGTCTGCCGGTGGGTGCGCTCGTCTGTGCGCAGGCGCGCGCGCACGGCATTGGCGATCGCGAAGAACAGGTCGTCGAGCGTGGCGCGCTGCGCGAGGTCGAGCCCGCCGAGCGCGAACAGCGACTGGCCTTCCGCGACGTGGTGCTTGGCTTCCTCGTACAGCTCCATCGGTGGCCTCGCGTCGATTTCCTCGACGATCTCGCGCAGGTGCCGGATGGCCGGCGCTTCGGCATCATGCCCGACGCCGATCGCGCCCTCGGGCGCGCGTTCGACCGCGCTCACGTTCGCGATCAGCACCGCGTGGTGCGCGGTGATCGCGCGCCCCGACTCGGTGAGCACCCGCGGTGGCGCAAGGCCGTACTGCGCGCAGGCCTCGGCCAGCGGCCCGACGATGTTGGCCGCGTACTGCGCGAGGCTGTAGTTGATCGAGCATTCGCTGCGCGAACGCGTACCCTCGTAGTCGACGCCGAGCCCGCCGCCGACGTCCATGTACTCGATCGCGATGCCGTCGTTGGCCAGCTCCACGAAGTAGCGGGTGGCCTCGCGCATGCCGCCCGCGATGTCGCGCACGTTCGAGATCTGCGAGCCCATGTGGAAATGCAGGAGCTTGAGGCAGTCCAGGCGGTCGGCGGCGCGCAGCTCGGCGATGAGGTCGAGCAGCTGGCGCGGGTTGAGGCCGAACTTGGCCTTGTCGCCGCCGGTGTTCTGCCACTTGCCGGCGCCGATGCTGGCCAGGCGCATGCGCGCGCCGAACAGCGGCGTGACGCCGAGGCTCGCGGCCTCCTCGAGCGCCATGCGCGCCTCGCCGGGCTTCTCGATCACGATGAATACGTTGAGCCCAAGCTTGCGGCCAATGAGCGCGAGCCGCAGGTACTCCCGATCCTTGTAGCCGTTGCAGATGACAACGCTGCCGGGCTTGGCCAGCGCCAGCACCGCGACCAGTTCGGGCTTGGAACCCGCCTCGAGACCGAAGCCGGGGCCGCCGCTGTCGACCAGTTCGCCTGCGACATTGAGGTGCTGGTTGACCTTGATCGGGTAGATCGCCGTGTAGCCGCCGCCATATTCCCATTCGCGCATCGCCTCGGCGAAGGCGTGCTGCAGGCTCGCCACGCGATCGCCGAGCACGTCCGCGAAGCGCACCAGCAACGGCAGCTTGAGCCCCCGCGCCTCGGCGGCGGCGGCGACGTCGGCGAGCGCGATGCTCGGCGCGGATGCGCCACCAACCCGCGCGACCACCCGACCGTCCATGGCCACGTCGAAGTAGCCCGACGACCAGTGCGCGATCGAATAGGTGTGGCGTGCGCGCTCGATGCTCCAACCCGTCATGCGTGGGCCAACCCGAAAAGAGCCGCATTGTAGCGATGTCGCCGTCGTATTCCGTCCCGGGGGAACCCACCGCGGCATCGACGACCCGACACGCGCGGTCGTTTCGGCGCGCGTCAGGTCTGCGAAGCCGACCTGACCTACAATCGCCGGCCCGTCGCTCGCATGAAGTCTGCAATGTCCCAGCTCGAAGGCCAGTGGTTTTCCGAAGCGCACCTCGCATCCGGTTCCGCGATCTCGTTCCGCACGACCGCGTTGCTGCATGCGGAGCAGTCGCCGTTCCAGTCGATCGAGATCCACTCGACCACCGACTGGGGCAACCTCATGGTGATCGACGGGTGCGTGATGCTGACGTCGCGCGACAACTTTCTCTATCACGAGATGATGTCCCACCCTGCCCTGTTCACGCATCCGCGCGCCAAGCGCGTGGTGGTGATCGGCGGAGGCGATTGCGGCACGCTGCGCGAGGTGCTGCGCCACGAGGAAGTGGAGTCCGCGGTGCAGGTGGAGATCGACGAGCGCGTCACACGGCTCGCTGAGCAGTATTTCCCCGAGCTTTGCGAAGCCAACGACGATCCGCGCGCGCAACTGCTGTTCGACGACGGCATCAAGTACATGCGCGATCTGGAGGCCGGGTCGATCGACATCGTGATCGTCGATTCCACTGATCCGATCGGCCCCGCGGAGGGTCTTTTCAACCAGAGCTTCTACGAGAGCTGCCTGCGCGCATTGCGCAAGGGCGGGATCCTGGTGCAGCAAAGCGAATCCCCGCTGGTGCACCTCGACCTCATCAAGGCCATGCGCTCGGCGATGAAGGCCGCCGGCTTCTTCGCCCTCCGCACGCTGCCCTTCCCGCAGCCCTGCTATCCCACCGGCTGGTGGAGCTGCACCATGGCGCGCAAGGAGATCGAACTGGGCACGTTTCGCGAGCGCGGCGCGCAGACCAAGAGCTTCCCGACGCGCTACTACAACGCGGACATCCACCGCGCGGCGCTGGCCTCGCCCGAATTCATGCGCGCGACGCTGGGCGATTAGCTTTCCTTCTCCCCGCCAGCGGCTCATGTAGAGCCGGACTCGGCTGCTGTTCGACGCTTGCGTCACGCAGGAGCAGCGGCGCATGGCACCGCTCTCATCGAACACCAACCCGCCGGGAACGGTGGAGCGGGCCGGCGACCGTCGAGTTTGTGGCGCGACGGCACGCCGACAACGACGGGGTAAACCCTCTGCAGAGCAGGACCAGGCGCCAACGTTACAAGGCGTCGCCGTCGAGTTCGCCGGTGCGGATGCGGATCACGCGTTCCAGCGGATACACGAAGATCTTGCCGTCGCCGATCTTGCCGGTGTTGGCCGCGCCGATGATCGCCTCGATCGTACGCTCCACGTCGCCATCCGCGACCGCCGCCTCGATCTTGATCTTGGGCAGGAAATCGACCACGTATTCCGCGCCGCGATAGAGCTCGGCGTGCCCTTTCTGGCGCCCGAAGCCCTTGACCTCGCTCACGGTGATGCCCTGCACGCCGATGTCGGCGAGCGCCTCGCGCACGTCGTCGAGCTTGAACGGCTTGATTACCGCCACGACCATCTTCATGCCTGCCACGCCTGGGTTCCGGATCGCCGGACTATAGCCAAACCGGGCACGGCGACGAAGCTGCGCGCCGCGGGGATGGCCCGGTAGGAAATTTCGCACCGGCAACGGGGTGGAATTGCGGACTCGCCGCCTGCGCAGCAGGGATACTGTCGAAGTCGTCCGTTACCGAGACCCCGAAATGATCCAGCCACAAGCGATCGAGGAACTGGCCAGGCGCCTGACCGACTTGCTGCCGCCTTCGGCGCGCGCCGCGCAGGAAGACGTCGCGGCAAGCTTCCGCAGCGTGCTGCAGTCCGGCCTCACCCGCATGAACCTCGTGTCGCGCGAGGAGTTCGATGTGCAGCGGCTCGTGCTGCTGCGCACCCGCGAGAAAGTCGAAGCGCTCGAACGCGACGTCGCGGCGCTCAGCGAGGCGCTTGGCCTCGGCCGCGAACCGGGCTGACCTTTCCATCGGGGACGACGCGGAGTCGACGGATCGCCCGATCCGATGCCGCAGGGATGCGGCGCCCTGTCTTTCCCGACCATGAGCCTCGCCCGCATCCATACGCGTGCCCTGGTCGGTGTTTCAGCGCCGCCGGTGTCGGTCGAGGTCCATCTCAGTGGTGGCCTGCCGGGCACGTCCATCGTCGGCTTGCCCGAAATGGCGGTGCGCGAGGCGCGCGATCGCGTGCGCGCGGCGCTCATCAATGCGCAATTCGAGTTCCCGCAACGACGCATCACCATCTCGCTCGCGCCCGCGGACCTGCCCAAGGAGGGGAGCCGCTTCGATCTTGCCATTGCGCTCGGCATCCTCGTCGCCTCGCACCAGGTTCCGGGCGCGGGCATGGCGCGTACCGAGGTGGTCGGTGAGCTGGGCTTGTCCGGCGAGTTGCGTGCAGTGCGTGGCGTGCTGCCTGCGGTGCTCGCGGCGCGCGCGGCGGGCCGCGCGATCGTGGTGCCCCTCGGCAACGCGGCAGAAGCGGCGCGCGTGGGTGACGCCGACGTGTACTGCGCGGATTCGCTGCTTTCAATCTGCGCGTGGCTGCGAGGCGGCGCGGGCGATGCGCAGTCGCCCACCGTCGAGGGGGTCGTACGCGCGACGGAAATCGAGATTCCCCCGACGATCATGCGCGCATTGCCCGACCTCGCCGACGTGCGCGGCCAGGCGCACGCGCGCCGCGCGCTGGAAATCGCCGCCGCGGGCCAGCACAACCTGGTGATGCTCGGGCCGCCCGGCAGCGGCAAGACCATGCTCGCGCAACGGCTCGCCGGCATCCTGCCGCCGCTCGGCGACGACGAGGCGCTCGAGTGTGCGGCGATCGCGTCGGTCAGCGCGCAAGGCTTCGATGGCTCGAGTTATGGCCAGCGGCCCACGCGCGCGCCCCATCACTCCGCGAGCGGCGTGGCGCTGGTGGGTGGTGGCTCGCTGCCGCGTCCTGGCGAGATTTCGCTCGCGCACCACGGCGTGCTCTTCCTCGACGAGTTGCCGGAGTTCGACCGGCGCGTGCTTGAAGTCCTGCGCGAACCGATCGAGTCGGGCCGCATCCTGATTTCGCGAGCCGCGCGACAGGCGGAGTTCCCGGCGCGGTTCCAGCTCGTCGCAGCGATGAACCCCTGCCCCTGCGGTTATGCCGGCGACACCAGCGGCCGCTGCCGGTGCACACCCGACCAGATCGAACGCTACCGGAGCCGCATTTCAGGACCGCTGCTCGATCGCATCGACCTCCATGTCGAAGTCCCGCGGCTGCCGCACGCAGAGTTGCGCGCGGGCGCCATGGTTGAGTCGAGCGCCGACGTGCGGCGCCGCGTGATCGCGGCACGCGACCGCCAACTGGATCGCGCCGGCAAGGCCAACGCCTTGCTCGGATCGCGCGAGATCGAAAAGGACTGTGCGCTCACGGCAGGCGGCCAGCAATTGCTCGAGCGCGCCGTCGAGAAGCTCGGGTTGTCGGCGCGCGGCTACCACCGCATCCTGCGCGTGGCGCGCACGATCGCGGACCTGGCGGCGTCGACCGCCATCGCCGACACGCACCTCGCCGAAGCCATCGGCTACCGCCGCCTCGATCGCGCGCTGCCGCCGGCGCACTCTTTAAACCAGTCCCGGCACGCAATTCGTTAGCTCCGCGCGAGTCAGAGACATCCCCGGGTGAAGTCCGGGCAGGCATTTTTGAAGCTATCGGAGTTCGACTACGCAATCGCGATAGCGCTACGTGGCCGCAGCGCCTTCGAGGTCGGCGCCGGCCACATCAGCGCAAACGCGGAGCTGCACCGGGTCAGCAGCGACTGATTCAAGATTGGTGCCCGG
>JBBRIE010000014.1:0-26889 GCA_038221545.1 Lysobacterales bacterium | reverse complement strand
CATCGCTGAGCATCTACAACACAACGCACCGTCGGTTCAAACCGATGGGGCGTTTTCTTTTCCAGCATGGCAGAATGGCGCTGAGCCGAATTGAAACTGCGGCTCTATCGGTTGCGAGAGGGCCGACAGGCGTTCGGCATCCACAGGCTGGCAGCAACGAGCAGCGCTACGCGCGTTGACCGGCGAGGTCGGCGTTGGAGCGCTCCTCGAGGGCGCGCCAAAGCGATCTGCCTTCCTCCGGCGTCAACTCGCGTTCCTTTTGCGCTGCCAGCAGATCGTTGATCTGCTGATCCAGCGTCTGCCGATCAAGCTTTTCCAGCGCCTCGAGGAATTCGATCGACCAGGTTTCAGGCGTCGCGGTGATCTGCATGGACGCCACCTTGACTAGTGAGGGGTGTTCATCCCGGCCGTCCCAATGATCGAGCAGCTGGCCCGTGTGCAGGTCAGGGTGGGCACGCACGTGCTGGATCAACTCGGACAGCAGCCCGGCACCGGGCTGCTTGAGAATCGCGAATCGATAGGGTGGTGCGACGTCGAGCGCGAGGGAGGGTTGTTGGACCAGCATGGCAATGGCCTTTCGCACCAGACTGGTGGTAACCCCGCCGGCTTTGCGCCGAACCGGTGCAAACGAGGCTCTCTGGATATCAGACGCAGGCACGGCGGACTTCGAGCGGAGCCCCGTCAGTTCTGACGCGCGCTCCCGCATCAGGTCCCGAAAGGCCCCATCCGGAATCCGCTCGAGAAAGGGCTTCGCGCGTTCGGCGAGACGAGCCCTTCCCTCAAGGGTTTCGAGGTTGATGTCCCGTCCGAGTTCGTCGAAGAACACGCGCGACAAGGGCGTCGCCTCTCGCAGGCGTGCCTCGAACGCGGCGGCGCCCTCTCCGCGCACGATCGAGTCGGGATCATCGCCCTCGGGCAGGAACAGGAAGTGCGCCTGGCGCCCATCCCGCATTCGCGGCAGCGTGTTCTCCACAGCTCGCCAGGCGGCGCCTCGGCCAGCCCGGTCACCATCGAAACAGAAATAGACGTCCTGCACACTGCGGAACAAGAGTTCGACCTGCTCGGCCGTAACAGCGGTTCCGAGCGTAGCAACGGCCTGGGTGATGCCGGACTGCACCAGCGCCACGACATCCATGTAGCCCTCGACCACAATCAGTCGCTCGAGACGCGACTGCGCCTGGCGAGCGCGATGAAGCCCGAACAGCTCGCGACCCTTGTGGAACAGAGGCGTCTCCGGAGAGTTGAGGTACTTCGGCTCTACCCCGGGCACGACGACGCGGCCGCCGAAGGCGATCACGCGACCCCGGCGATCCTCGATCGGGAACATCAGCCGATCGCGAAACTTGTCGAACACGTGCCCGTTGTCGCTTCGCGAGATGAGTCCCACGCGATCCAGCAGCCGCAATCGCCTCTCATCGCCACCAAGCTCCCCCTTCAGTGCGTCCCAGGCGTCCGGCGCGTATCCCAGCGCGAATGCCCGGCGTGTCGGCTCGTCGACGTCCCGCGCCTTGAGGTAAGCCAGCGCCTTCGGGTCGAGGTCGAGGCGGTTCGAATAGAACTTGGCCGCGGCAGCGAGCACCGCGTACAGGTCGTCGAATCCCTGGGTATGCCGGGCGTGCGTCTCGCGCGGCACCGTCAATCCCGCCCGTTGCGCGAGATCCTCGACCGCATCGAGGAACTCGAGGCGCTCGTATTCCATGAGGAACTTGAGGGCGGTACCGTGCGCCGCGCAACCGAAGCAGTGATAGAACTGCTTGGTCGGACTTACCGTGAAGCTGGGCGTGCGCTCGTCATGGAAAGGGCAGCGCGCGTGGAATTCGCGTCCGGCACGCTTGAGTTCGATGCGTTCGCCGATGAGCGCAACGATGTCGGTCCGCGCCAGCAGCTCGTCGATGAAAGCGTCGGGAATGCGGGCCATGTGATCAATCTACCGGCTGGGACGTGGCGCGTCCGATCCTGCCCTCGAAATCCCGACGAGGCATCCGGGCCCAGGAAACTTGAGGATTCGAGGACTCGATCAGGTGGAGAGGCGCCGCTTGACCAGCACGGACACCTGGGCCATGTCAGCCTGGCCGGCCAGCTGAGGCTTGAGCACTGCCATCAGCTTGCCGATGTCCGCTGCGGACGTCGCACCGGTGGCAGACATCGCCTCGCTTATTGCCGCAACGATCGCGGCCTCGTCTAGACGCGCCGGCAGGTATCCCTCCAGCACCACGATCTCGTCGCGCTCGACCTGCGCGAGATCCTCGCGGTTCGCAGCCGCGTACTGCGACACGGAGTCTCGTCGTTGCTTCACCATCTTCTCGATCGCGGCGAGCACCTGCGCGTCGTCGAGCTCGATACGCTCGTCCACTTCGCGTTGCTTGATGGCGGCATTGACCAGGCGAATGACTCCGAGGCGCTGCTTCGCGCCCGATTTCATGGCGGCTTTCATGTCTTCAACGAGGCGCAGCTTGAGACTCACGAGGTGGACTCCCTGGAGCGCAGAAACGCAAAAGCCGACGTCGCAGGGCGACATCGGCTCGAAGTGCAACCGGCGCAGCAGACCAGCAGGGGCTGAGGCAGCCCGGGCCGATCAATACATGCGTTGGCGCTTGGTCACGTCGCGACCCACCCGGCGGATATGTCGCTTCACCGCCGCAGCGCGCTTGCGCTTGCGTTCCTGGGTCGGCTTCTCGTACGACTCGCGCTTGCGAGTCTCGGCGATCACACCCGCCTTTTCGCAGGTACGCTTGAAACGACGCAGAGCGAACTCGAACGGTTCGTTCTCGCGGACTTTGACATTCGGCATGAAAACTCCACTGTTAAGCTCGCACCGAATCCGGGCGAGCCGCACATTCTAGCGGCTGTCCGTCCGGGATGGAACCCAGGGGCAGGCCCTGTCGTGACTGGCAAGAGAGGCGGCGGCCGCCTGCCGTCAATGCCCTGCGAGCCTGGCCGCTGCAGTCGAACAATGGATAGCGTGGAGCGTTATGCGAGTCCTCGGCATCGAAACCTCCTGCGACGAGACCGGTATTGCGGTGTACGACACCCGGGCCGGCCTGCTGGCGGAAACTCTGTACAGCCAGGTTGCGCTTCACGCCGCCTACGGTGGCGTCGTTCCCGAGTTGGCCAGCCGCGACCATGTGCGGCGCCTGCTGCCGCTGTTGCGGGAAACGCTGCGACTGTCCGGCCTCGCCGTCGACGGGATCGATGGAGTGGCCTACACCGCTGGACCGGGCCTCGGCGGCGCCTTGCTGGTCGGCGCCGCAACCGGTCGGGCGCTGGCCTGGGCGCTGCAAAAACCCGCGATCGGCGTGCATCACATGGAAGGTCACCTGCTGGCGCCGCTCATGCAGCCGGATGCCCCAGCGCCGCCGTTCGTCGCGCTGCTGGTATCGGGAGGTCACACCCAGTTGATGCGGGTCACCGCGATCGGCCGGTACGAGCTGCTCGGCGACACGCTCGACGATGCCGCCGGCGAAGCCTTCGACAAGACCGCTCAGATGCTGGGGCTTGCCTACCCCGGCGGACCCGCGATCGCCGCGCTGGCGGAACACGGGAAGGCGGGTGTTTTCCGGTTCGCCCGGCCCATGACGGACCGGCCGGGCCTCGACTTCAGCTTCTCGGGGCTCAAAACCCAGGCGTTGCTGGCAAAGCGCAAGGCGGGCGACTCGCCGGAGGTTGCTGCGGACATCGCTCTCGCGTTCGAGGCAGCGGTGATCGACACGCTGGTAATCAAGTGCGAACGCGCCATGGCGCAGGTGGGCGACGACGCGCTCATCTTGGCCGGCGGCGTGGGCGCGAACGCGCGTCTTCGCGCCCGGCTGCGGGAGAGCGCCACCCGACACGGTTATCGCGTGGTGTTTCCCCCGCCGGCGCTGTGCACCGACAACGGCGTGATGATCGCCTTCGCCGGTGCCCTGCGTCTCGAGGCGGGTCAGGTCGACGACGCGCGCATTCGCGCGCATCCGCGCTGGGACATGGCAAGCTTGCCGCCGCTCGTATCCGCCGCGGCGCATTGAGGCGACCATGGACAAGGTGTTCATCGAAGGCTTGTCGATCGAAACCACGATCGGGATCTACGACTGGGAGCGTCGAATCCGCCAGCCGCTGGTGTTCGACATTGAGATGTCGTTCGACAATCGCGTACCGGCCGCCACCGACGCGGTCAAGGACACGCTCGACTACAAGGCTGTCAGCAAGCGCCTGATCGAGTTCGTTTCGGCCACGGAATTCGGCCTGGTCGAGACGCTCGCGGAACGCTGCGTCGAACTCGTGCAGCGGGAATTCGGCGTCCGCTGGGTGCGGTTGAAACTCAGCAAGCCGGGCGCCGTGCGCGGTGCGCGCGCCGTCGGGGTATTGATCGAGCGGGGGCGCGCGGCGACTGCATGACGCGTGCGTGGCTGAGCCTCGGCAGCAACATCGATCCGGCGCGACACCTCGCGAGCGCCCTCGACGAACTTCGCGCTCGCTTCGGCCCGGTGGCGGAATCTCCCTGGTACCGCGCGCGCGCGGTGGGTTTCCAGGGTCCGGACTTCATCAACCTTGCAGCAGCAATCGAAACCGACCTCGCGCCGGTCGATCTCGACACGTGGCTGCACGCGCTGGAAGCACGCCACGGACGGGACCGCACGCAGCCACGCTTCGCGAGCCGAACGCTCGACGTCGACATCGTGCTGTATGGCGATTCGGTCATCGTCGGACCCGGACATCTGCGCATCCCGCGCGATGACCTGAGGCACGCGTTCGTGTTGCGTCCGCTCTGCGATCTCGGGCCCGACGTCGTGCCCCCCGACGGAAATCCGTATTCGCTGGTCGACCGGTGGCACGCAATGCCGCGAGCGGAACGCGCGAGCGTGGAGCGAGTCGCCCGCGAAGACGCCGGCTGATTTCTCTGTTAGCGCGGCGTCGCGCGGGTCTTGCGGGAAGCCGCCTTTTTCTTCGCCGGTGCGCGTGGCTTGCGTTGCGCGGCCTGCGCGACCCGCACGCCCTCCACCTCGGCCTCGCCCTCGATCACCATGTCGCTGGAGAACACCTCGATCGCTGCGTCGGCCACCGTGCCCGTATCCGCGTATGCGAACGCTCCGACGCCGAGCGCGCCGGCGATCGGCAGCCAGCGGAAGATGCCGCGGCGCAGGCTGCGCTGCGCGATGCGCAACGCGATCTTGTTGGCGATCGAATAAAGCGTGCCGATCGGTGCGCGCCGCACCACGTAGCGCTCGCCGATGCGGACCAGCAGTCCGCCAACCGCATGCGCCGCAGTGTGGTTGAACAGGCAGTACAGCATCTGCTCCCGCGACAGCAGGTCACGCTTGCCGTAGGCGCCGGCGATGTCCGCGACCATCCGGGTCTGGATTTTCCAGAGTGCGAACAGCTCCGGCAGGATCGTCATCCAGCCGAGCACGCCTGGCGGCAGGGCCATCGCCCCCGCGGTCGCGCCCGCCCTGCCCGCCGCCTTGCGCGCGATCTCGCGCGAACGGGCGTGCGGATCTTCGGCGATGCGCTCGGATGTCGAGGGGATCTGGCCGACCAGGTCGAGCAGGCGCTCGGCGATATTGTCGGTCGACGGCGCCGGAGGATTGCGCTTGCGGGTTGCCATGGAGTACCTCGACGAAGAGCGGGCGATGCTGGAACGCGAGCATGAAGCCATGCCGATGAATCGGCACTAGACAAGCGATCGACCACCATCGACCCGCAGGATCGTGCCCGTGCAGTAACCCGCATCGCGCAGCAGGAACAGCGCAGCGCCCGCGACTTCCTCGACGGTGCCCAGACGGCCGACCGGGGTGCGGCGGAGCACGCGGGCCTGTCGCTCGTCGCCGGAGGTATCCGACTCCGCCCACAGGATGGCACCGAGCGCGATGCCGTTGACGCGGATCTCGGGCGCAAGTTCGACGGCCAGCGCTTCGGTCATGGTGGCAAGCGCGGACTTGGCCATCGCATACACGCTGAAGCCCCGCGGCGGACGCGCGGAGTGGATATCGAGCAGGTTGAGAACGGCGCCACCTTGCCGGCGCAAATGCGGCGCTGCCGCCTGGGTCAGGAACAGCGGCGCGCGCGCGTTCGCCGCGAACAGTGCGTCCCATTCGCACGACGTGATCGAACCGAGCGGGGTGGCGAAGAAACCCGATGCGTTGTTGACCAGCGCATCGAGCCTGCCGAATCGCTCGACGCAGCGCCGCGGCATGCGCTCGACGGCTTCAAGGTCCGCCAGCTCGGCCGGCAGTGCCAGCGTACTGCCGGCGCGACGCCCCTCAAGCTCGGCCAGCAGCTCCTGCAGCGCCATCGTATCGCTGCGCTGGTGCAGCGCGATGTCGTAGCCGGCGGCGTGCAGCGTACGCGCGATGGCGGCGCCGATACGGCGCGCACCCCCGGTGACGAGGGCGACGGGGCGTTGCGATTCGACCATCGGCTATGCTCCGGCCAATGCCGCCGCCGCGCGGATCGCAGCGATCAGGACCTTGTCCGGCACTCTAACGCAGCGTTCGGCCTTGCCCGAACCCAGTCCCGAAGAGCTCGCACACAGCGCGCGCCTGGCCCAGTGCATTCGCGCCGAGATCGCCGACGGCGGGTCCATCGAGTTCGCACGATTCATGGAGCTTGCGCTGTACGCGCCCGGGCTCGGCTACTACAGCGCAGGACGCAGCAAGTTCGGCGCGGATGGCGACTTCGTGACCGCGCCCGAACTCGGCAACGTGTTTGCGCGTTGCCTGGCGCAGGCATGCGCACCGGCCATCGATGCGATCGGCGCGGACAAGGCCATCGTCTTCGAGTTGGGTGGCGGCAGCGGTGCGCTGTGTGTCGACCTGATGCTGGCCTTGGCCGCACTCCACCGGGCGCCGTCCCGTTACCTCCTGCTGGAGCCCAGCGCGAGCCTGCGGGAGATGCAACACCAGCGTGTCGCGGCCAGCCTTCCCTCGGGACTCGCCGCGCGCGTGGCGTGGATCGATCGACCGCCGGACGAGCACTGGCGCGGCGTCGCCATCGCCAACGAGGTGATCGACGCGCTGCCCACCTTCCGGTTTGCCAAGCGCGACGGCGAAGTGTGGTCGGAACACGTGACGATGGGAGCGGACGGCGGCTTCGCCACGGTCGACCGCCCGGCGGAACCCTGGCTGGCGGGTGCCGTGGCGCACATCGAGCGGCGCCTGGGGCGCACGCTCGCGGACGGTTACCGTTCGGAAGTCCTGCCGCAGCTGCCGGCGTGGATCGACGCGGTGATCGGCACGCTCGAGCAGGGACTGGCGCTGTTCGTCGACTACGGTTATCCACGCGCCGCCTATTACGCACCCGAACGACGCGACGGCACGCTCATCTGCCATTACCGGCACCACGCGCATGCCGATCCGCTGCACTGGGTGGGACTCCAGGACCTCACCGCGTTCGTGGACTTCACTGCGCTCGCGGAAGCGTGCATCGCGGTTGGCCTCGACCTGGTTTCCTATTCGACCCAGGCCCAGTTCCTGCTCGCCTGTGGCCTTGAGCAGGTCATGGGCGAGGAGCAATCCACCGACGTGGAAGCGCAGTACGCGTTCGCACAACAGGTCAAGCGCCTGATGCTGCCGGGCGAGATGGGCGAACGCTTCGCGGTTGCGGCTTTCGCGCGCGGCATCGACCGGGAGACGTTGCCGTTCGCGTCGATCGATCGCAGCGCCTGCCTGTGACGGAATCCCGACGGGACACGCCGCATCTCCGCCCGCTGCGCTATGCGTACGCCTGGCTGGCGGTGTGGGCATTCGGCTGGCTGCTCTGCATCGCGCTGTCGCTGGTCACTCCTCCCGAGTTGCCGGAGACGCCGCCGCTGTCCGACAAGGTCGGCCACCTGCTCGCCTACGGCGTGCTGGCCGCGTGGGCCGTCCAGCTGTTCGCAACGCGGCCTGCGCTGGTCTCGAGCCTGCTCGCGCTCGTCGCACTCGGCATCGGGCTTGAGTACGCGCAGGGCGCACTGACCGAAACCCGGCTTGCGGATCCTCGCGACGCGCTTGCGAACACGCTCGGCGTGATGCTGGGGGGTTCGGTAGCCTTTACGCGGGCGCGCTTTGCGTTGCTTCGCCTCGAACGCCACCTGGGCAGGCCGCGCTGAGCCGGGGCGCTCATGCGTCGGTGGTGGCGGGTCCGGGCTTTGGCACGGCGGCGATCGCGCGCGTGCGTGCGCGACGCAGTGATTTCGCGATCAGTTCCCCGCCCGCGTCGGGGGGCAGGAACGGGAGGTCGCGCACGCCAACGGCGCGAGCCGTGGCGAACGCCTCGCGCAGGTAGGTGCCCTGCGGGTAGGCCCGGTCCGCGAGCCCCAGCCGTCCGCGCTGGTCCGCTTCGCAGGCAACGAGGAAAACTTCGAGTGTCACCGGACGCCGGAACGCGTCGAGCCGGTCGAGGAGTGCCAGCACCTTGAGTGGGCGCAGCAGCAGCGCGGTGTGCGCGAGCAGATGCCAGCGGCAGACGAGGCGCGCTGCCCGTGCGAACTCGGTCGGCACCTTGAGCCGCTGCGACACCGCGTCGACCAGGGGCACGCCGGCGGCATCGTGGCCGTGGTGTCGGGGCAGCAGCGATTCTTCAGTGATGCCCTTGCCGAGATCGTGCAGGAGTGCGCAGTAGCCGACGAGCGCGTCGCCGGGCGCAAGCCGCGCGGCCTGCTCCAGCACCAGTTCGAGATGCACCCCGGTATCCACTTCCGGATGGAACTCCGCGCGTTGCGGCACGCCGTACAGCGCATCGACCTCCGGCAGCAGCCGCGCCAGCGCGCCGCAGGCACGCAGGGTGGTAACGAAGGCCTGGGGTGCAGGCTCCGCGAGCGCATTCCTGAGCTCCATCCACACGCGCTCGGCCACCAGGTGATCCACCTCGCCGCTGGCCACCATCCCGCGCATCAGTGCCAGCGTTTCCGGCGCGATGCTGAAGCCGAGCGGCGCGAAGCGCGCGGCGAAGCGCGCGATCCGCAGGATGCGCACGGGATCCTCCGCGAACGACGGCGAGACATGCCGCAACACGCGCGCCTCGATGTCGCGGACCCCGCCGTACGGATCGACCAGCGATCCGTCGCGCCGCTCGGCGATCGCGTTGATCGTGAGGTCGCGCCGCGCGAGGTCTTCCTCCAGTGTCACCGAGGGATCGGCCAGGAAAGTGAAGCCGTGATAGCCGCGGCCACTCTTGCGCTCGGTGCGGGCCAGCGCGTATTCCTCGTGAGTCTGCGGGTGCAGGAACACCGGGAAGTCGCGGCCCACCGGCCGGAATCCGAGCGCGCGCATCCGTTCGGGCGTCGCGCCCACCACCACGTAGTCGCGATCGGCGCCGTCGCGGCCGAGCAACCGGTCGCGCACCGCGCCGCCCACGAGATAGACGTCGAGCGATTCCATCCGCGCAGCCTGCCGTGTTTGGACGCCCAAGGAAACAGACGCGATGCCGAATCCCACGTAGCGCCGCGGCGAACCGGTGGCGATTTATGATGCGCGCATGCCAAACGAACCGCGCGACTACTCGGGACAACAGTATTCCATGGCTTCTGCAAGCAACGCGCCTGAAGTCGCACCCGAGGTCGCATGCGAAGTCGAATCCGAAGTTGCACCTGAAGTTGCACCCGACGCGTCCCTGATGCCGGGCGCCGCCAGGACCGAGGCCTGGCGCGACCCCGTGCAGCGCACCGACGAGATCGAGCTGCTGATCTCCGCCGCCGTGTTCTTCGGCTTGTTGCAGGTTCCAGGCCGGCTGGTGGAGTGGTGGAGCGGTTGGTCCGCGCATCAGTTGGGATCCGCGCTGGACCTCGGCGTCATGCTCATGCAGATCGGCTATGGCGTGGTGTTCGCGCTGCTTGTCAGCTTCTTCGTGCACCTCGTGTTGCGTGGCCTCTGGATCGGATTGATTGGCCTGCGCTCGGCATTCCCGCTCGGAATCGACTGGGCAAAGCTGGCGCGCAGCGCACCCATCGCCACCGAGTATCAGAAGGCCCACACACCGACCATCGAATCGGTGATCGCCAAAGTCGATCGCCTTGCCAGCGTCATCTTCATCTGCGCCAGCTTGCTGGTGGGAATGACGCTGTTCGCCGCCGTATTGATCATTCCGGTGTTCTTTTTCGGAGAGCGGTTGTCGAAGTGGTTCCTCTATGCACTGCTGATCGTGCTGATAATCCCGGCCGCTTTGCAGCTACTGCTCGACAACGTCCTTGCATCGCGCAGTCCCCGGTGGGCCGCCAAGCCCTGGGTTCGCCGCATCGTCACGACGACTGCCGCGGTGTACTCACGCCTCATGCCGCGCAACCTGCTGCTCGCACCGATGCTCACGATGCAGAGCAGGCTGCCCCACGTAGCGTTCGCGGTCGGCGTCATGCTGACCATGATGGTCGTGATGCTGGCGTTTCCGCTGCACCTGGTGGCGCAACGCAACAGCGATGCGCACGCGCCGTATGCACTGGTCGACGACGCCATTGCGCGCCATGGCATTACCCTGCCGCTGGCAGGCGACGAATCCGCGAGCCACGTGCCGATACCCCGCCTGGATCGCGTGCAGGTGAATGGCCCGTGGGTCGAGCTGTTCCTGCCGTTGCGCCCGCGGCGTGATGACGCGCCGCTGCGCAATCGCTGTCCGGCGTACGCTGGCGCTAAGCCGGAATCCGGCATCGATGCGAAGCACGCCCTCGAGTTGCGCGATTGCATGGCAGGACTTTGGCGCGTAACCCTGGACGGAAAGCCCATCCAGGCAGCCGCGTTCGAGTTGGCGCGCAAGGGTTCGCAGCGCGGGCTCCTCGCCATGCTGCCGACGGCTGCGTTGACGCCGGGCCGTCACCAGATCGTCGCGACGCGCCTCCCCATCCGGGTGAACGGAGAGCGGTTCCATGAGCCGCCGCCGCGCTCGCTCCTGTTCTGGGTCGCCGGCCAGTCCATTGCCCGGGGCGCGAGCGACGCTGCACATGCATCCGCGGGCGCGCCGAATAATAATCCCGGCACCGTGCCGCTTCGCGCGCCCCCTCAGCGCTGATCACTGCCGTCCTGTCGGTGGGTTCGGCGAGCGTTGCCCACGCTGCCACTCATTACGCGGGGCCTGGGCGAATGCACACGAACGCCAGTTCCCTGCTCGCCACGGTGAACCTTGAACCCGGAGATGTCGTGTAAGTCGACGGCAATGTCATCCACGCCGACGACATCATCATGCCGCCCGCCGATGGCGGTGCGTCGGGCAACCCGTTGACGCCGCGTGGCATCCGTCGGGGTGCTCGACATCGGTGCCTTCAAATTCACCACGCCGGACACCGTGCTCGCCAACGGCTTCGAATAAAGGCGGGACGCGGCCAGGACCGCGCCACCAGGACCTTCATTCCACCGTCGCGACGAGCGCGCCGCGCTGCTTGGCATCGAGCGTGGGCCCAGCGCCGGCCTTCAGGTTGTCGGTTTGCCGATGTGGCTTGCGCGTGGCCGGGACCACCACCGTGACAGCCGGGTTGCTGAGCGCGAACTTGAGGAACAACTGCGCCCACGACGTGATGCCGGCCTCGATCGCCCAGGGCGGCACCGGCTTGCCGGCGACGCGGTTGAACAGCGCGCCGTCGTCGAAATTGCGATTGGCGAGCACCGCGACGCCGAGATCGCGCGCGAGCGGCAGCACCCGCTTCTCGGCGGCGCGCTGCGTCACCGAGTAGTTGACCTGCAAAAAATCAGGCTTCGACGCCTGCACCGCATCCGCCAGCGCGTCCTGCGCGCGATCCGTGTAGTGCGTGAGGCCGACGTACTTCACCTTGCCCTGCGCCTTGAGTTCGCGCGCCAGCGCAAGCTGCGTCTTCCAGTCGCCGAGGTTGTGGACCTGCAGCAGCTCCACGCGATCGGTCCGCAGACGCGCCAGCGTGGAGGCGAATTGCGCCAGACCGGCCTCACGCCCGCTCACGCCGGAAAGCTTGTTCGCGAGGAAACACCTGTCGCGACTGCCAGCGTCCGCCAGCAGTTCGCCGAGCACAACTTCCGCGTTGCCGTAGGTCGGCGCTGTGTCGATGAGCCGGCCACCGCCGTCGAAGAAGCGTTGGAGCACCTCGCGCAACGCCTCGCGCTCGGCACCGGGCCCGACTTCGAAACTGCCGGACGTGCCCATGCCGATCACCGGCAACAACTCCCCGCTTGAAGGAACCGCGCGTGCCTGCATCGCTCCCGTGGCGCGCAGTGCTGCGGGAATCGCCGCGGCAACGGCGCCCAGCGCCGTCGCCGAAAGCAGGGTGCGTCGTGTGGTCATGGCGTGCTCCAAGAGGGCAGACCGGTTGCCGACAAGTTTCGTCGGAAACAACGACTCAGGGAACCGCTAACCTCTGGAATGTCCGGTCTCGAAACAGTCTTTCCGATGCCTCCCGCACCCTACGGACTCGATCGTCGACAGATCCTCCGGACGCTGGCCGTGGCGGGAGGCGCCGCGCTTGCCGCGGCGTGTTCCGGCGAAGAGGACGTGCGCGACATCAGCGATGTCAGCCAGGTCGAATCGTTTCGCGCGAGTCGAGTCCTGCGACCGCGGGGTACGCGCGCGGTTCAGGCCGCGCTTGGCGACTCCACCGGCGCAGTGTCGATCGGCGGCGCCCGCTTCAGCATGGGTGGTCAGATCGTGTCACCGCGTTCGCTTCACCTCGACATGCGCGGCATGGACCGGCTCGTCTGGATAGATCCTGGGCAACGCCGCGCCAGGGTCCAGGCAGGAATGTGCTGGCGTGACCTGCAGGACCACCTGGACCCGCATGAACTCGCGGTCAAGGTGATGCAGAGCTACAGCAATTTCAGCATCGGTGGATCGGTCTCGGTCAACTGCCATGGCCGCTACGTGGGCGCCGGTCCCGTTGCCAACACTGTTCGGGCACTGCAATTGGTGAGTGCCGCAGGGCAGGTCATCGAACTCAGCCGCGAATCGAATCCCGACCTGTTCGGCGCGGTGATGGGAGGCTACGGCGGCCTCGGCGTGCTTACCGAGATCGAGCTCGATCTGGCGGAGAATGGGGTCCTCGAGAGGCGCGTCGAGCACGTTTCCCTCGACGACTACCCGGCGTTCTTCCGCGAGCGTGTATTGCGGGATGGGTCCGCCGTCATGCACAACGCCGACCTTGCCCCGCCTTTCTTCGATCGGCCACTGGCCATCACCTGGGCGAGGACCGACGCGCCGCTGACCCATGCGCAGCGACTGGTGCCGCGGGACGTCGACTACAGTGCGGATCGGAACCTGATCTGGACGGCGAGCGAGCTTCCCTATCGTGGCCTGCTCCGCGAACACCTGGCCGATGCGAAATTGCTGCGCGAGCCACGCGTCGTCCATCGCAACCACGAGGCGAGCCTCGACACGGATTCGCTCGAGCCCCGCACGCGGCTCGTCTCGACTTACCTTCTGCAGGAATACTTCATTCCAGTGGCAGGCTTCGCGGTGTTTGCTCAAGCCATGGCCAGGATCCTCCGCGAGCACGCTGCGAACGCGCTGAACGTGTCCATCCGCCACTCCCCTGCGGACGCGACATCGCTGCTCCGGTGGGCCGACGACGAAGTCTTCTCGTTCGTCGTCTACCACAAGCAGCGGAATACGGTCGGCGCCGACGCTGCGGCGGGGCAGTGGGCGCGGCGCCTCATCGATGTCGCCCTCGACCTCGGCGGGCGCTACTACCTGCCCTATCGACCGCATGCCACGCCCGCGCAGTTCCGGCGCGCCTACCCGGAAGTCGACTCCTTCGCCGCGATCAAACTGAGCGTCGATCCGGAACGGCGTTTCCGCAATCGGCTCTGGGACAAGTACCTCCCACCACGCTAGCGGCGTACATCAGCTGTGTTGCAGTGGCGTGGGCAATGAAGCCAGCCAGGGGAGCGCTACCCGGTGGTGGTGGCCTTCACTGTCAGTCGAGCATTTGAATGCGCCCCGCTCGCTGCCGCCGCCCTCGCCCGCGGGGGGAAACGCAGGTCGAGCGTGCGTCCCTGGGCATCGCCCTGCAGCGGCACGGCGATGTCCTTGGTGTGCGCGGCGAGGTGGAGGATGCCCAGCGCGGGCTGCTGCCCGAGGGGATCGCAGTACTGGTTCCGCGCCACGTCGAACGCGGGCAGGGCAAGGTGGCACAACCAGTTCTCGCGCGCGGTCAACGCGGCGACGGGCAGCTTCTCGACCGTGATCGCGTGATTGAGCGCGGTCTGGTCGCAGCAGAGCTTGCCGCCGGTGGCGTCGAGGCTGGCGTTGAAGTAATTCGACCAGGTCTCCCAGTGCGGCGCGCTCGCAGCCAGTGCGAAGACGCCCGCGTTCCAGTAGTTGGCCAACGGCAACGAAGTCGCGCCGCGCCCGAAGCACTCGCGCCGCCGTTGAACCCGCCAGGAGGTGGCGGCCTGCGAGTGATGGTACGCGGGATGGTCGTGCGCCACGATCGCCATCGCGCCGTCGGACGCGGCCGTGAAGTACGACTCGACCGCGTCGCGTTGCTGCACCCAGGCATCGGCGTCGATCCAGAGGTAGAAGTCGTAGCCGGGGAAATAGCGCCGCAGGAACGGCCTGGTCGTGAGTGCGCGCAGCTGCGGTTGACCCTGTCGAAGCGATCTATGCACGGGCAGGTCCCACTCCGGCACGATGACGTGCTGCGCGCGCTGCCCGATCCAGTCCCGCGTGGCGGGAGCGAGTCCAAGATCGAAACAGGCCAGCGCCGTGAACGGCCGCGGCTGCCACTGGTGCAGCGAATCGACGAGGCCGCGCAGCAGCGGGGCGAATGCCTCGTTGGCCGCTGTCACCACGAGCGTGCGCAGCGGCCGAAACGCCGGGTTTCCAGCGGTGTCGGCACTCGCTGGCACGCCAGTGCCGGAGAGGGAAGATCGCATACCGCAGATCAAGCCGCAGACAGGTACGGGCGCAAACCCTGGTAGACGCAGAGCGCGCCACAGACCACGAGCAGCAGGAACGTGAGCGCGGTGCCCCAGAAGCGCCCGAATGTGAACGAGGCGGTGTAGGACATCGCGTAGCCGTGCAGCATGCGCGCCACCAGCAGTGTCGCGCCGAGCGCATGCAGCAGGTATACGGAAAAACGACCGAGCTCGAGCAGCCCGATCATGAGCAGGATGAGCGGTACGTACTCGGCGAAGTTGGCGTGGCCGCGGATGCGTCGCAGCAGCGCGAGATCGCCGCCGTCGCCGAGGCTCGGCTGGCCATGCCCGCGCATCTGCACCACCCGATAGCTCAACGCGAAGTAGAGCAGCGCCAGGAGGCCGGCGTAGAGGGGCGTGACGGTCATCGTGTGTCTCCTGGTCCTGAGGTTCGGTACGGGCGATGAGGGTCGCTGCCATGTGCGCCACCCGCAAGGCGCCGCAGCCCGGTTCGGGTGGTCGGGGAGGCCTGCGCTAACCGCCGGCCAGGAAGTAGTAGGCGAGCATGCCGGCGAGCGCCACCGCCAGGATCCACCAGGTGGCATCCACGACGCGGTTGAAGGTATCGGGTGGCCCGTCGGGGCCACGGAGGCTGGACAGGCGCGCATGCTCGACCGCGTCCTTCGCGTCCTTGAGCCCCACTCCGTGATGCTCGCGCATGAGCTTGATCGCGTCGAGCACGCTACCGCGCCCAATCGCCTCGGCGACGGCTGCCGGTACGCCCGACGACGCGGTGGACGTGCGCGGTCCCGACGGCCGCCGTGCGTGCGCTTCGACCAGATCCCGCGCTTCCCTGAGCCCGAGACCGGTCGCTTGCCGCAACCGTTTGATCGCCTCCACGGTGTTGCCGCCGCGGATCGCGTCGACCACCCGCGAAGGCAACTTGGTTCCAGGCTGGGTCATCCTCGTGCTCCGGGTTCCAGGCCGCTCCCATTGTGCGCAAGTTCGCGGCGACTGTCGAAATCCGGCGTCTCGGCTCGCATCAGTGGAAGCTGGCGAACGCGGGCGGCACGTCCCACTGCTCGTTCCGTTCGTCCACGCACGCGGTCGGCACGGCGACGAGTTGTTTGGGGGTCACGCACTCGCAACCAGAATTGGCCCTGCCTCGAATCCAGGCAGGCGCGTGCGCATCACACTCCCGACGGCCTCGGTGCGGGACAGCCGAACGCCTTGCGCGGCGTGGTGGCCTTGGCGAGGCCGATGCGCGCGGACACGGGCGCCGCGGTCCCGCGCAAGCGCCAGTCGTGGATGACGCTGAATGCCATCACGCGGCTGACGTACTCGCGCGTCTCCTTGTAGGGGATCGACTCGATCCAGAGGTCGTTCGGCAGGTTCGGCCGCTGCGACAGCCAGCGGCTCACGGGCGCCGGGCCCGCGTTGTATGCCCCGGTCGCGAGCCAGGGCTTGCCGCCGAAACGCGCAAGCTCGTCGGCGATGTGGTGCGTACCGAGCATGAGGTTGAGACGCGGCTGCTGCGTCAACGCGCCGACGCCGGGATAGGGAATCTGCTGCCGCCGCGCGACGCTTTGCGCGGTGCCGGGCAGCAGTTGCATGAGGCCATGCGCGTTCGCATGCGACACCGCATCGGCGATCCACGCACTCTCCGCGCGGATGAGGCTGTAGACCCACGCGAGATCGACGTCGCGTGCGCGCGCCTGCTCGGTGAGCAGCTCGCGCTCGGCGAGCGGAAAGCGCAACGCATAGTGCCGGAGGTCGTCGCCGGAATTGAGCAGGAACGGCCCGCGGTCGTACCACTCGAGCGCGATCGCGCGCGCGATCGCGGCGCGCCGCAGCGGCGGCCCGGCCTGGCGCAGCGCGAAGTCGAACTCGCCGCGCGCCTCGCCGTGGCGATGCAGCGCGCGCAACTCGAACGCGCGCACGAGGCCCGGGTTCGTATCCACCGCGCCACGGATCCTGGCGTCGGTGGGCGCTTCGATCGGGCACAGGCGATAGTCGACGCCCGCGCGATCGGCGGCGAGGAAGCCGTGGTAGGTCGGCTCGGCGGCCAGCGCAACGAATGCAGCCTGCGCGGCCTCCTGCTGGCCCGAGAGCTCCAGCGCGCGTGCCTGCGCGTAACGAAAGCGGGGGTCCGTGCGTTGTGTTTCGGTCATGGCCGCGAATGCGGCGAGCGTCGCCTTGTGGTCGCCGCGCGACTGCGCCTCGCGCACCTGCCACTCGCGCAACTGGTCGGTACGCGAGACTTCGGGAACCCGCCCGAGCCACGTGGCGGCGTCCGGCAGGTAGCTTGCGGCGCGCCAGAGCGCGATTCCCGCGAGCGCCCGCCCGCTCTCCTCGTCCTGCCATTTGAACTTCGGTTCGAGTTGTCGCCAGCGCGCGATGGCGGAGTCGCTGTCGCGCTTCGCCAGCGCCGCAATGGCGTGACCCGCGGCGACCCGGTTCGCCGGCGTGTCCGGCCACGCCGCGGCGCCTGCCAGTTCGCCAGTCGGGTTCTGCATGGCGCGCGCGAGTCGCGCGAGCTCCTGCGAACGCGGTGCGGCGACGCGCGACGACTGGTGCTGCACGACGCCAGCGCTGCCGGCTTCGATCGCGGCGCCGATGCGCACGTCGCGCAGCGCGGGCGTGATGCGCTGGCCGGCGTCCAGGAAACGCACCATCGGGTCGCAGGCCGGCGCGAGCACGCGTGGCTGGGACCATGTCGCCAGCATGCGCGTGACCAGCGCGTCCGGCACTTCCTTGCGCACGATTGCGGCGTGGTAGACGTGGCAGTCGCCGCGCTCGCCAAGCTCCGGGGCGTCGAGGCTGGCGACGTCGCCCCAGCGCTGCTGCGTGGTCCAGGTGTCGAGCATCGTGCGGCGGAGGCGCATCGCGAGCGGCGAATCCGAGCGCATGCGCAGGAACGCCTGTACCTGCGCGACGGGCGCCGATCGCGGCCGCGCGTTGAGCGCCGCGTACTCGACGTACGGCCAGAGCGGGTAGTCGCGGAGCGGCTCGGCGCGCAGGCGCCACGCGCCTTCCGGGTCAGCGCGTGCGGCCCGTTCGAGATCGGTGAACAGCTGGCGCTGCACCGCGGAAGGCGCGGCGGCGCGGGCCTCGGGGGCTGTGCAAAGCGTGCCGCAGGCAAGGCCTGCAAGGCACATCGAGAAAACGCGGGCAGGAATGTTCATTGCCCGGCATTCTAGTCGAGCCCCGATCGACGCCTGGAGACGCAGTGCCTGAGTGGTGGTGGATTTACCCGTTGCTCGGCGCAGCCGTGGGTGTGCTCGCCGGGCTGCTCGGCGTCGGCGGGGGCCTCGTCATCGTCGCCGCGCTCGCCTGGCTGTTGCCGCTTCAGGGGGTGCCGGCCGTCGCGATCCTGCACGTCGCTCTGGCGACGTCGCTTGGCAGCATCGTGCTGACCGCGGTGTCGTCGGGCGCCGCGCACCATCGACGCGGTTCGGTGCTCTGGCCGAGCGTTGCGTGGCTGGTGCCGGGCATGCTGGTGGGCGCCTGGCTCGGCGCGCGGGTTGCCGGCGCGCTCGATACCGACCTGTTGCGCGGCGGCGTGGTGCTGTACTGCGGCGTTGCCGCGGCGCAGATGTGGGCGGGGCAACGACGCGACGACGATGCGAACGGCCGCATGGCGCCGCGCGGCCCCTTGCTGGCGGCTGCCGCCGTCGCCATCGGCACTGTCTCGGCGCTGGTCGGCATCGGCGGCGGCAGCCTCACGGTACCGCTGCTGATCGCGCGCGGCGCACGCGCCGTCCACGCCGTGGGTACCTCATCGGTGTGCGGCTTCTTCATCGGCGCGGCGAGCGCGGTGGGGTACGCCACGCTGGTGCCGCCCGCAGACCTCGGCCCGACCTTCGTGGGCTATCTGTTCTGGCCCGGGGCCCTGCTGCTGGCGCTCTCGAGCGTGCTGTTCGCGCCGCTGGGTGTGCGCCTCGCGCATGCGATGCGGGGCCACCACCTGCAACGATTGTTCGCGGTGTTCCTGCTGGCGATGGGTCTGGTGACGTGGCTTGCGCCGCGCGGCCCGGCTCACGCGGACAGCGCGGTCGCCTCGATCGAGCAGCGCGCCGGCAGCAGGATGTCGACCGCCAGCGGCAGGTGATCCGACACATCGATCGGCAGCGCGCGCAGCTTGCGCGGCCGCAGGTTCGGCGACACCAGGATGTGGTCGATTGCGCGCTGTGGCTGCCAGCTCGGGAAGGTCGAAGGCGCGGATCCGCCCGGCAGGCACAAGGCCGTGTGGTCGAACAGCCAGCACATTTCGGGACTGCCGGCCGTGCAGTTGAGGTCGCCCATCAGTACCGCATTTGGCGCGGACTCCAGCAACTCGGCGATGAAACCGAGCTGGATCCGGCGCGCAGCCGGCGTCAGCGAGAGGTGCGCGACGAACACGTGCAAGCCGTCCTCGACGTTGCCGTAGCGGACCTCGAGTACGCCGCGCCCGCCGATGCGGCCCGGCAGCTTGTGGTCGTACACCGCGGTCGGTTCGAGCCGAGACAGCACTCCATTGCTGGATTCGGCGACACCGGCCATGCGCCGGTTCGACTGGTGGGTCCAGAACGGAAAACCGGCCGCCTCCGCGAGCATCTCGGTCTGGTTGTCGAAGCTCGAGCGCAGGCTGCCCGCGTCCGCCTCCTGCAAACCGACGATGTCGAATGGCACCAGCGCAGCGGCGATGAGCTTGAGGTTGGTGCGCTTGGTGTGGTGTGGCAGCACGTGCTGCCATCCGCGCGTGACGTACTCGCGGAAGTTGCGGACGCTGGCGCCCGCCTGGATGTTGAAACTCGCGAGGCGCAGGCGCCGGGCGGGCTTGCGCACGCGGGGGGGGATTTCGGTGGGCTTCATGCCGCGCGGCGGAGGCGGGCGGTGCTGCGCATGCGCCGCACCGCCGCCCGGGTCCGGGTTAGCGCTGGGCGGTCGTCGAGGGCTTGCCGGCCAGCTCCCTGGCGACGAGGAAGTCGACGATCTGCCACAGCGTCTCGTAACTGCCTGCCGACGCGCCAGTGATGCGGTACTTGCCGGCGACCATGACGCTCGGCGTGCCATCGATCTGGTAGCGCTGCACCAGGTCGGTCGCGCGCTTGATCTTCGCGTTGACGCCGAAAGACTTGGCGGTCGCGAGGAATCTGGCCTGGTCGACGCCCTGCGTCGCGTACCACTTGGCAATGTCCTCCAGCGTGCGGAACTGCTTCTTCTCGACGAAGATCGCGTTGAACATCGGGGCGTGCGTGCGATCGAGCACGCCGAGCGCCTCGGCGGCGTAGAAACCGCGCGCCAGTGCTTCCCAACTCGGATTGAAGACCACGGGCAACAGCACGAGGTGCGCCGCCGCCGGCTTGGCCTTCTTCCAGGTCTCGACGCTCGGGTTGAAGTGCGCGCAATGCACGCAGGCGTATGAAAAGGCCTCGACCACCTCGACCTTGCCATTGGGGGCGGTGGTGGGCACGGCCGGCGAAATCGGGAAGTAGTGCTGGCCCTCCGAGAAACGCTCCACCATGTTCTGTGCGAACGCCAAGGGGGCCATCAACAGTCCGCACAACACGATCGCTGCAAGTCTTTTCATGGCAATGCTCCGGAACGGTATGGAAGGCTTATGCAGCAAGTGTGCGGGGCGCGGACTGAATCCGCGCTGCGCGGGGATCAGGCGGATGGCGCGCGCGACCTGCGCACCTCGGCGAGCAACAGGTCGGCGACGGCGAGGGTGCGTGCGAATCCGCCCTCGGCCTCGGCGAAGCCCAGTACCTTGAAGCGCTCGTCGATCACCAGCGTCGGAGTCGAGTCGACGCCCCACCGCTGCGCACGGGCGCGCGCACCCTCGATGCGCGCGTCGGTGCCCGGGGAAAGCATCGCGGTACGGAACGCGCCGGCGTCACCGCCGCCGGTCTCGGAGAACCATTGCGCCAGCGAATCGGGACTGTCGATGCGGACGCCTTGCGCGTGCAGGGCCTGGAACAGCGCTGCATGCGTGCGCGCCGCGAGGCCGAGGTCGATCGCGGCATAGTGGGCGCGCGCGAACTCCGTCCAGACCTCGTTGAACGGCATCGGCACCGCCTCGAACGCGACATCGGGCGGCAGCTTCGCGACCCACTCTTCGAGCATCGGTTCGAACTTCGCGCAGTGTCCGCAGGCATACGAAAAAGCCTCGGCGACCGCAATCGGGCCCTCGCCGGGGGAAGCGGGTGGCGCCGGATCGACCAGTTGGTAGTCGATACCCGGAACGAGTTCGGCGAAAGTGGTCGCGCGCACTCCGTCGTCGGCAGGCGGGGGCGTGCGTGCCGGGTCGGCCGCAGGCGCGGCATCGGCAGCCGCCGCCGTCTCGCCGGCGCCTTGTTCGCGATCGCAGCCCGCGAGCGCCAGCGTCAGCAGGCCGGCCAGCGCCGGCAACATCCAGCCGCGACGAATTCCCATGTCAGTCATGATGCCTCGCAATTTTCCAGAGAAAAACCGCCACCCATGCGGATCGGCCGCCCGGTGGCCGGCATCGGACGAAGCGGATGCAGTGGCCCGCGAAAACCGGCGGGCCGGCCTGGAATCGTCCGATACAGGCCACTGTGACCGCGCGCGGGCGAATCAGTTCGCCGCGTCGCCACCCGCTTCGCCCGAATCCATTCCGGCCGGGGTCTGCGGCGCGGCGTTCGGGGTCGCAGGAGTGGACGGGCCCGGTGCCGCGGCCGAGTCGACCGTGGCCGCGCCGGGCACGGTCGACGCCGGTGGCGCGGAGCCTGGCTCCGTGCTGGTCGCGGCCGCAGGCGTGAGCGCCGCGACCGGAGCGGACGGATCGAACGCGTGCAGCCCCTCGATGTAGGTCGAGAGCGCGCCAATCTCCAGGTCGGTCAGGTCCCTCGCGATCGCGGGCATGATCGGCGCATTCGGGAAGTCGCGGGCATTGCCGTGCATCTCGCCGGCACGGTAACTCTCGAGGCGGGCCTGCGTGTAGCCCGCATGCTGGCCGGTCAGGCGCGGGAACGCGGACGCGGGATTGCCGGTACCCGTAGGCCCGTGGCACGCCATGCACGCCGGGATGCCGCGCGCAACATCGCCACCACGGTAGAGCTGCTCACCCACCACGTAGAGCTTCTTGCCGAGATGCGGACCCGGTGCCGTCACGAGGCCCTCGTCGGCGGTGCCCGAACGACCGGTCTGGTTCTCGAAGTACGCGCCGATGTCGCGCATGTCCTGCGCGCTGAGCGGCGCGGCGAATGGCGCCATCACGGCGTTCTGGCGCACGCCGGTCTTGAACAGCATGAGTTGCCGCGCGATGAACCACTCGCCCTGTCCGGCAAGCTTGGGATTCGCCGGGTCGGCCGAGTTGCCGTCGAGGCCATGACAGGCGGCGCAAGGAGCGGCCTTGCCTGCGCCCGCCTCGTCATCGCCCGGCTTCGCCGCGACCAGTTCTTCGTTGCCCGTGAGCGCGGCGGCGATCGCTGCTTCTGGCGCCGCCGGCGTGGCCATGGTGGCTGCCGCCGTGGCGGGTGTCGCGGCGGCGTCGCCGGTCGGCGCGGTCGCCGTGGCTGCATCGGCGGCGGGCGCAGCGGTGGCGGTCGGCGCGGAGGGCGTCGTGGGCGCGGGAGTCTGCGCCGCAGCCCCGAAGACGATCGCGAGTGCCAGCGCTGCCACGGTTGCGTTGAGTTTCATGCGGATTTCCCGAGGTTGGAGCGCGCGCGACCCGGCCCAGCATGGCTGCGGGTAGCCGGGTGTTTCGCGTGAGGCCGTGAATTTATCGCAAACCGCCGGGACAAGCACCCGTGACGGAGCCTTCGGCGCGCCGGTGCCCTGCGCCGCGATGCCCCACGGCGTCGGCAGCGGCAGGAACGGGGCCGGTGGAGTGGCGGTGTTCGCGATCGGTCTGCGCATGACTGGGGCCGGTCACCGTCGCGCAGCTAAGATGCCAGCATGCCTGCCGCCCCGCCCTCGAAAGCCCGCAACCCCTTCGCCCGTGCGACCTTCCTGAAAAGTGCGCACGAGATCGCCCAGCTGCCGCTCGACGCCGGCGCCGAGATCGCCTTCGCGGGTCGCTCGAACTCGGGCAAGTCGAGCGCGCTCAACGCGATCTGCGCGCAGAAGGCGCTCGCGCGCGTCAGCAAGACCCCCGGTCGCACGCAGCAGCTGGTGATCTTCACGCTCGACGAAACGCATCGGCTCGTCGACCTGCCCGGCTACGGTTACGCCAAGGTGCCGCACGAATTGCGCGAGCACTGGGGCGACGTGCTGATGCAGTACTTTCACACTCGCGGCAGCCTGCGCGGCCTGGCGCTGACCATGGACGTGCGCCATCCGATGGGCCCGTTCGACCAGGCGATGCTCGCGCTCGCGCAGCGCGGCAACCATCGCTGTCACGTGTTGCTGACCAAGTCCGACAAGCTCTCGCGCGGGGCGGCGATGTCGGCGCTGCAGTCGGTGCGGCACTCGTTGACGCAGATCGATCCGCGGCATTCGGTGCAGCTGTTCTCCGCGCTCAAGGGCGACGGCATCGACGCTGCGCGCGCCACCCTCTCGGGCTGGCTGGCCGAGCCCGCGCACTCCGCGGGCTGATCCGCCGCCGCGACGCGGCGTGGTTCAGTTCACGAGCAACGTGGTCATGACGTGCCCCGGGCGCCGCGCCTGCTGCGGGGGACGCGCGTCGATGCCTTCGTGCGGCGATCCGGCTTGCGTGAGCCCTGCTGCAGGCTCCATCGACCCCGGCGCACACGGGTGGCAGAGGGCGGGCATGTCCAGCCCCCGCGTGAATTCCCCGCAAGCAGCGCGCCCGCGAGGCCGCCTCGGACCGCCGCTACCATGGCCGCCTCGCGTCGGTCGTTGACGCACCCGCATGCAGGACCGCGCGCAATGCCGGATTCGCCGAACGCACCTCCCGAGCCGATCCGCAATCGTGCCGAGCTGGTCGATTACCTCGCCGGTGGTGCGCGTTCGCGCGAGGCGTTCCGCATCGGCACCGAGCACGAGAAGTTCGGATTCCGGCTCGACGACCTGCGCCCGCCGGCGTACGACGGCGAGCGCGGCATCCGCGCGATGCTCGAAGGCCTCACGCGCTTCGGCTGGGAGCGGGTCGAGGAACACGGCACGCTGATCGCCCTCAAGCGTGGTGATGGTTCGATCACGCTCGAACCGGCGGGCCAGTTCGAACTCTCGGGTGCGCAGCTCACGACCCTGCACGAGACCTGCTGCGAAGTCGATGGCCACCTCGTTGAGGTGAAGACCGTCGCCGATGAACTCGGGCTGGGTTTCCTTGGCATGGGCTTCCAGCCCAAATGGCGGCGCGACGAAATGCCGTGGATGCCGAAGGGCCGCTACCGGATCATGCGCGACTACATGCCCAAGGTCGGCTCGCTCGGCCTCGACATGATGAAGCGCACGTCCACCGTGCAGGTCAATCTCGACTTCGGCTCCGAGGCGGACATGGTTCGCAAGTTTCGCGTGTCGCTGGCGCTGCAGCCCATCGCCACCGCGCTGTTCGCGGATTCGCCCTTCACCGAGGGCGCGCCGAACGGCTACCTGTCGTACCGCTCGCACATCTGGACCGACACCGACGCGGATCGCACGGGCCTGCTCGATTTCGTGTTCGAAGAGGGATTCGGGTTCGAGCGCTATGTCGACTACCTGCTCGACGTGCCGATGTACTTCGTTTATCGCGATGGCGAGTACATCGACGCGAGCGGGCAGCGCTTTCGCGACTTCCTCGAGGGCAGGCTGCCGGCGTTCCCGAACCAGCTGCCGCACATCGGCGACTGGGCGGACCACATGACCACCGCGTTCCCGGAAGTCCGGCTCAAACGCTACCTCGAGATGCGCGGCGCGGATTCGGGACCGTGGAACCGCATCTGCGCGTTGCCCGCATTCTGGGTGGGATTGCTGTACGACCAGGTCGCGCTCGACGCGGCGTGGGACCTCGTGCGCGACTTCTCGATCGAGGAGCGGCACGCGCTGCGCGACGGCGTGCCCCGGCACGGGTTCAAGTTGCCGTTCCGCAGCCGCACCGTTCGCGATCTCGCGCGCGATGCCCTCGCGATCGCGGCCGCAGGCCTCGCGCGGCGCGACTGCCGCAATCGCGACGGCTACGACGAGCGCGTGTTCCTCGAGCCGCTGATGGAATTCGCCGAAGCCGGCATCACCCCCGCGGAACGCAAGCTCGAACTCTTCCATGGTCGCTGGCAACGCTCCGTCGACCCGGTGTTCCGCGAATTCGCCTACTGACCCGCGCGAACACCCGGCGGTTCGGTAACGGCTAGTCCTCGCAGCTTCCCGATTCGCTTACCGCAGCGACCCGGTGGGGCGAGAGATCCAGCGGGCTCCGCACAGCGCTCGCTCCCCGCCCGAGTACATGGGTATAGATCTGCGTGGTCGCCAGATCCTTGTGCCCGAGCAATTCCTGCACCGTACGGATGTCGTAGCCACTTTCGAGCAGATGCGTCGCGAAGGAATGGCGCAGGGTGTGGCACGTAGCGGGCTTGGAGATCCCCGCGCGCCGCACGCCATTCCTTACGGAACGTTGCAGGCCCGATTCGTCCAGATGGTGGCGCCGCACGGCGCCTCCGCGCGGGTCCCGACTCCTTGCGCTTGCGGGAAACGCGTACTGCCATGCCCAGTCGCGCGCACCCGCAACGAACTTGCGCGAGAGCGCGTCCGGGAGCCACACCCCGCCAAAGCCCGCGCGCAGGTCGAGTGCATGGAGGCGTCGCGCTTCGACCAGTTGCAAACGCAATGGTTCGGCCAGCGACGCCGGCAGCATGGTTCGCCGGTCCTTGCCGCCCTTGCCTTCGCGCACGATCAGCTCATGACGGTCGAAGTCGATGTCTTTGACGCGCAGGCGAACGCACTCCATCAAGCGAAGTCCGCTGCCGTAGAGCAGGCTCGCCATCATCCGGTGCGTGCCGGTCATGTGGTCGAGCAGCGCTGTCACTTCGTCGCGGGTGAGCACCACCGGCAATCGTTGCGTCCGCTTCGCGCGAACGATGCTGTCCATCCAGGGCAGCTGCTGCTGAAGTACTTCCCTGTAGAGAAAGAGGATGGCCGCGAGCGCCTGATTCTGCGTCGACGGCGCCACCTTGCCGCGGACGGCCAGCATCGTCAGGAACGACTCGACTTCAAACGATCCCAGGGTTTGCGGATGTCGCTTGCCGCTCGACAGGATGAAACGGCGGATCCAGCCGACGTACGCCTCTTCCGTGCGTCTGGCCAGGCCAAGCCGGCGCAGGCGCCCGCGAACCTGGTCCATCAATCGCGGCTCACCCGGCGCCGCGTCGGGCAAACTTGCGACGGGAGCCGACGGATGCGACCCTGCGGCCATGCGCCAATCCATCTCCGGGAAAGGCGGCAAGATTAGGCTCGATGTTTACACCGCACACGGGGCACAAAGCATGCATTTCAGTACGATTTTTCGTACCCCCTACAGACCCTTCGCCTTGCTACACGGGGCGACTACACCCCTCTCTGCAACCGAATCGTAGTTGGGCGTCTGCCAGATGACTTTTCGATTCACGTGTATTTCTTGCAGCGAGGTACACGAGGGTGTGCCCACTTTTGGAGCTAGGGCGCCCTTCCAGTACCTGATGCTTTCGGCAGAAGAACGCGCGTCTCGAGCAGCGATCAGCAGCGATCACTGCATCGTCGACGAGGAGCGTTTTTTCGTTCGCGGGTGTATCGAAATCCAAGTTGAAGGAGAGGAGCAGCCATTTGCGTGGGGGGCTTGGGTCGCTGTGAGTTCGAGTGACTTCGAAGCCTTGGAGGAGACATTCGGGCAGCCGAAGCGATCTCACGTCGGCCCATTCGCCGGCAATCTCGCGAATGCTCTTCCGAGCTATCCAGACACCCTCAATCTGCCCGTAGTCGTGCACCAACGAGATGACGGCATCCGGCCTTTCATAGAAGTACAGCCGTGCGACCACCCCCTTCACAATGAGCAATGCGACGGCATGTCTGCCAAGCGGTTAGAAGAGATCTATACCCTGCTCATGCACCCGGCATAGTCAGACCCCCAACTATGTGTTCAAGCCGACCGCCGAAATCTTCTCGTCTTTTTGCTGTCGCTGCTCGCGCGGCGGCGGCTTAACACGGCGTTGAGGCTGTAGGAAAACTCGTTTTCGAATGCAACTGAGTGCGTTGCGGCGTCCTTGGAAGCGCTGAG
>JBBRIE010000013.1:0-27141 GCA_038221545.1 Lysobacterales bacterium | reverse complement strand
TCCTCCCCCGCGCACCGGCCCCGCCGGCACGACAAGTGAACCTGGCACCGATTTTTCGGCGTCGCGCTCAGTCCGGCGCGGCGAACCGCGTCGCCGTGCGTACGCGCGCCAGATCTTCGGGTAGCGCCAGTCTCCCTTCGGCACGCGCCAGCGCCCAGCGGGAGTGACGCAGGGCGGCTTCGCGCATCGCGGCATCGCCCAGGCCCGCGAGCATCGCCAGCGCATTCTGGAGGCGCAGCTGGACTTCGACGATGCCGGCGCCGTCGCGTGCGATGGCGTTGAAGGCATCGTCGAACAGGTCGGCCATGCCCACCTCTGGCATCGACACGCGGTCGCAGGCGACGCCAGTCGATTGCCCGTCTCGAAGCGGCTCGATGGCCGTCGCAAACAGCCGCACGAGGCGGCCGATGACGTCGATCGCGGTGCCAGGGTCGTTCACCGCCGGCGACAGCGCGCGGCTCGCGATCTCCGACATCACGATCACGCCGAAGCGCGGATCGTTGTCGAAACTGCGATTCACGCCAATCGCAAAGGCGTCGCGTACGCGGCCGGTCTTCATCGACTGCCCGGACTGCGCGCTTGCAGCGATCCGCGCGAGCAGCTCCCCCGGCCCGATGTAGGCACCGGGCGACACTGCCACCTCGATGCGGAGGTCGTGTTGCGATGCGAAGTCCTGCAAGGCGTCGAGGTCCACGCGCTGCAGGTAGCCCACCTCGCATGCGTTCACGTCGATGGCGGGCATGCCGCCGACACTGATCCCAAAGCTGATGGCGTGTCGTGCGCGGCGCCGCAAATCGAGGGCTGCCCGCGCAGCCTGCTCCACCTTGTCGAGGGTATTGCCGATGCGGCCCAGGCGCGCGATCCCGTCCACCCAGATAACGAAGGTGACGACAACCAGCAGGAAGAAGCCAAGCGTGACCAGGAACAGGACGAAGATCCCGGCGCGCTGGTAGTAGTTGTTCTGCAGCGCGATCAACGCAATCACGCTGAAGATGAAGGCGCCGATGAATCGCGACAGCGCCTTCTGCGAGGCGTCATCCGCGACGACCAGCACGAAGGAGCGCGGGGTCGCCGTCACCGCTGCGGCCGAGTAGGCCGACACCATGGACGCGACCGAAAAGGTCGCGATGACCAGCATGCTCGCGGAGAGGATTTCCAGCAGCTGCAGCAGCGACTCGATGTTGACCTTGGGCACCATGTCGCCGAGGCCGGTGCCATCGGCCAGTTCGGCCAGGAATACCAGCGCGATCGACAGCAGTGCCAGGCCCAGGGGGCGCACCCACAGGCGCTCATGGAGGTGCTTGATCAGGAATTTCAGGCGGTGCAGCACGCACACCTCCGCAGCCGCCGCGTCCCGCTCAAGCGGTGTCCCGTGGCCGCCGTGGCGTGCGGCGCTGGATGATCATGACCACGCCAACGATGATCAGCGCGACCGGCCACCATTCGTGGATCAGCGGGCCGAGGTTGGGCAGCCAGCCCTGCTTGCGCAGCAGGAACCAGGTGCCGATCACGATCAGCACATAGGCGCCGACGAGTGAGTTCGATCGCATCCGGGGACTCCGTGGGGGGCGGGCCGCTTTCCGGCTCGGGCAAAGGGCGTGGCGGCATGGCCGCGATGATACGCGCCCGCCGGTCGCAGGGGCCACGGCCGTGTCGGCGCCTGTCGATCGCGGTCTTCAGGATGCGCAGGGCCTTCGACTTGCGTGCGCGCTAGGGTAGCGGGCCAATTCTCTCGAGCAGGGATTTGCGGTTGCACCAGGCGCTCGCGATCAGGTCCACCCCGAGTCCTGCGATCAGCAACGCGCCGACGAGCGTGCGCCAGGAAATGCCGGCTACCACAAGCAGGACGACAGCGCAGGCGACGAAGCCGGTACCGAAGGCCAGCGTAATGCCGCGATGCACACGCGCACGGATGACGGGCGGCTCCTCTCGCTGCATAGGCGTCACGCCTGCGATGACGAGTGAATCTGGCACCGCTTTTCCCTTCGCGCAAGCGACGCGCGGCTTTGCGATAAAGTCGTTGCTCCGGGTGCGATGGGCCGAACACCATGTCGAGCGGCAGATCCTCGGCCAGCAATCGATTCGCCGGGACCCAGCGCGCTGGTGAAACGCGGGCGGGGCAATGCAGTAATCAACGGAGGATGTCCTGATGGATCGCCGTCGGTTGTTGGCGATGGGTGGGTTGGCGGCAGCATCGTCTGCGTTCGCCCACAGCACCGGAGACCCTGCGGGTAACTACGAAACCGCGAAGCTGTTCAAGCGCGTCAACTTCACGTCGGATGGCCTCGACTTCACTCCTCGCGAGTACGCCACGCTGCTGCGCGAAGCCACCATGGTTCGCGAACTCGAGGCCGACTACTACTCGATTGGCGGGGCCGTTGCGGAACTTGAACAGAAGTTTGCGCGGCTCCTGGGCAAGCAGGCTGCGATGTTCGTGCCCACGGGCACGCTGGCGAACCTCCTCGCCGTCGGGAAGCTCGCAGGCGACGATCGACGCGTGCTGGTCCAGGCGGAGAGCCACCTCTACAACGACAGCGGCGATGGTGCCGGGACGTTGAATGGGTTGAACCTCATACCGTTGGCACAGGGCCGCAGCACCCTCGAACTTGCGGAAGTGAAAAGCTGGGTCGAGCGCTCGGCCGGCGGCCGGGTCGAAATGAAAGTGGGCGTGATCTCCATCGAGAATCCGGTGCGGCGCAGAAACCACGAAATGGTCGAGCTCGGCGAACTGGAACAGGTCTGCGGCTACGCGCGCGAACAAGGCATCCGGCTGCACCTGGATGGAGCGCGCATGTTCAACCTGCCGCTGCACTCCGGCAAGAGCCTGCGCGACTACGCCGCGCTTTTCGATACCGTGTACGTGTCGCTGTGGAAGCACTTCCATGGCGCCGCCGGCGCGATGCTGGCCGGTGATGCAGGTTTCATCGACGGCATGTTCCAAACCAGGCGGATGTACGGCGGTTCGATGCCGTATGCGTGGCCGCAAATCGGCCTGGTTGCGCAGCACGCGGATGTGTACGAGGCCGAGTACGCCAGGGCATGGCGGGCGGCGGATCAGTTTTTCGGGCTACTGCAGGCGGATGGTCGATTCAGGATCCGGAAGTTGCCGAATGGCACCAGCCGGTTCTTCCTGACGGCGACCGGAGTGGCGCCGGAAGCCTGGGTCGCGCGAGTCCAGGAACGAGGTGTCGCGATCGCCAGCGCACAACCCGATACCGGAGAAATCCCGATGCAGGTGAACGCCTCCATCCTGCGCGCATCCCCCGCACGGCTGGCGCGGATCTTCATCGACTCGACCAAAGCCTGAGGGCCGTGTCCAGAGGGCAGAAACAGTGCCATGTTCACTTCCGCCGTTCCGTCAGCCAGGCAAGTGAACCTGGCAGCGTTTTTCTCGCCACCGGCGCCGTTTTCCGTTGCAGGGTCAACCCTGGTTCCTGCAGGGATTTTCCGTGAGGCGTTCGTAGACGGCATTGTTGCGGGTGCGCGGCGACGTGTACGTGAGCTTGCTCTTGCCGAAGTTCGGATGGAACACGATGGCGATGGGGCCCTTGGGATGCTCGAGCTTGACGTAGATGTCGCCCTCGAACACGTGGAACCGCGATTCCGAATAGCGGCTGCATTTGTGCCCGTAGTTCGCCCATGTACCGTTCTTCCGGAACTCCATGACGTCGAGTGGCGAATTGTCCTCGTCCGAAGTCGCGCCCCAGAACCCGGCCATCCAGAAAGCCGGGTCGGCTGCGTGAGCCTGGACGGACATCAACAGAAACGCGCAAACGGTGCTGGAGGTCGCGAGCATTCGCCTGGCCATTTGAACCTCCGAATGGATGAACGCGATGGACGGCTATTGACGGGAATGATCGCAGAAGTGCCGGCCGCGATTGACGGCTGCATCATTCCGGCGACGGGTCGACACTTCCCCGGCGCAGGCCGACGACGAGCGCCTGCGTCCTGCGGGTATCGGCGACGGCTCGAAGCGACGGGCAGTCGTCAACGACCGGCGTTGTCTCCGCGCGGTTCGAACTGGCCACGGACAGCGCTGCGTCGAGCCAGTCGGCGACGGGTTCGCCCAGCCAATCGAAGCGCGCGGGCAGGGTGAGGTGGCCCTCCTTGGGGGCTTCCGCGTAGACGACGCGCGCTCGGCTTGCGCGCGCCATGGCGCGCACCTTGCTCACGTCCACGAGAGTGTCGGCGCCGCCCTGGAGGAGCAGCGTGCAGACGGGTACGCGCGCGAGGAACAGCGCGGTGTCGTGGGTGCGCAGGTCGGTGCCGATGGTGCGGGACGCGCGGTCGAGGGCGCGTTCGAAGTCGTCGCTCGAGATCTTCGTGCGCGCCCACCATGCGGCGAGTCGCTTTCGCCAGCTGCCGCTGCCGCCCTCCTTCGCGAAGCCGCCCATGCGGCGGATGGCATCGCCGGCGTTGGTGAAGGGTTCCATCGCGATCAGCGCGTCGACGCCGGCTGCGGGATCGGCTGCGGTGTGGATTGCGGCGACCGCGCCATAGGACACACCGAACAACGCGAGCGGTTCGCGCACGCGCTCCTGCTTGCGCAGGTTGCTGATCACGGCGGCAAGGTCGAGCGCTTCGCGGTGGCCGAAGGTGATGGGCGAAGAACCGGAGCGGCCATGTCCGCGCAGGTCGACGAGCACGGTGCGGTAGCCGCGCTGGCCGAAGATCACGGCCCACGGCAGCACGCTGCGCGCGTCGAGGCCCCAGCCATGCGTTGCCACGACGGTCCCCACCACGCGCGGCGCACGCGATCCCCGGGCTTTGGGCTCGAGCACCACGTCGAAATCCCAGGTTTCGCGGCTGAAAGCGAGGCGCGGGCGCAGTGCGAACGCGCCCGGCTCTATCACGGTGTAGGCGATGCGCACGCCGTCTTCGGTCAGCACGGTTTCGTGGCGCGAGCCGATGCGCGGCAACAGCGCGTCCCACGCGCGTTCGATGCGCGGCATGCTGCGCAGCGGCGGCTGCAGGATGCGATCGACGAGCGGGTCGGATTGCGGCGTCGTGGATTGAGCCTGGGCGTGCATTGCGGAGACCAGGAACACCAGGAAGGCTGTCGCCTGCCTAGCTGGCGCGTAACGCATCGACCGGATGATGGAAATCGGCATCGCGGCATCATGCCGTTTTGTCGAATGGCTCGCAGCGGCAGCGACACGGTGAAATCATGTCCGGTGCAAGCAGGGTCCCTCTCCGGTCATCGGCCGGGCGCCGATGGCGCCCCTCGTCGAGCGGACCCGAACCCGGCGAGCGCTCATGGTCAATGGAAAAGAGGGCGGTTCTTGGGAGTTCGGGCTCCTCGCCCCCGACTTGATCGCACGCGGATCAATGGGAGACGTCGACCAGCCTGAGGATCGGGACGAAGAGCAATGGAGACAGCAAGGCGAGCGTGCCGATGGTCCATGCGCGTCCAGCGAAGGGCGGCCAGTGGCGCACGTGGAGTTTGCGTTCGGCGACGAGGAGCAGCGGCTGCACCATGAAAAACGCGGCCCACATGAGCCACGACCAGGCGTCGCCGGGTACGAGAATGAGATAGACGTGCATCGCGGCGCTGACGGCGAAGGTGGCGAGGATCGCGAGCAAGGGCCCATGCCGCACGAGCGACAGGAAGCAGTACTTGCGCAGCCAGCTGCCGGTCATGAGGTTCCAGCGCTTGCTCCAGAACTCGCTGACCGTGCGCGCGAGGTGCGGGCGGTCATGGACGGGCTGCAGCGAGATGCCGAAAGGGGCGGTAACGACGCGCACGACCGAAGTCATGAGTTCAGCCACCACAAGCACGAGGACCACGGCGGCGAGGTTCCATGCAATAGCTCGCGTTGCCTGTGGCCAACTGGCCACTTCGCGCCACGCCAGCATCGCGCCGGCACCGACGCCGAGGGCGACCACGGTGCGGATCGCGGAACGCGCGTCGAACGTTCGCGGGACGGACTTCGCGGTAAACGTGTCGACAAGCACGGGCAGCGCCAGCACGTGCAACAGGCGTCCCGCGAAGCGTGGATGCGTGCGCGCTGCTGCGAAGTCTACTGCGGCGGCCAGCGTCACCACCGCCAGATAGGCGACCAGCGCGCGCAGCATTGGCTCGCCGGCCAGCACGAACGGCAGTACCAGCAACGCGCAGGCGAGGGCGAGTCCCGCCCGTGCGCGGCTGCGGTCACCGCCAAGCGCGGCGACCAGAGCCGTCGCGGCGGCCCAGACCGCGAGGCCGGCACCGAAGCTCATCGCGAGTCGCGGCTCGCGGGCCCTTCGACCCGGCGTGCGCGCATGGGTTTACGAGGCGCGCAGCGCAGTGGTTACGGGCAAGGTCGCGGCGCGCAGTGCAGGGAACAGGCCGCCGACGAGGCCGATGCCGAGCGCCCACTTGATGCCGCTCCAGAGCAGCTCCGGGGACACGCGGAACTGGAACACGACCTGGCTGAAATTCGCGCTGAGCGTGGACACGGTGTAGCCGTTGAAGATGATCCACGCGAGCGCCGCGCCGAGGAGGCCACCGAGCAGCGCGAGCAGCATGGTTTCGAGCATCACTGCCGTGACCACGGGCAGGCCGCGAAACCCCAGCGCGCGCAGGGTCGCGATTTCGCGCGCGCGGCCCGCGACTGCGGCGTACATCGTATTGAGCGCGCCGAACATCGCGCCGATCGCCATGATGGTGCCGATCACCAGGCCCAGCACCTTGATGACCTGGGTGAGGCCTGCGGACTGCTTGCCGTAATAGTCGCGCGTGGTCGAAGCGTCGAGTTTGAGGCGCGGATCAGCGTCGAGCGCGGCCTTCAACGCCTTGATGCCGTTGTTGCCTTCGAGCTTGACCGTGACCGACTGGAAGGCCGAGCGGTTGTAGGTCGACGCGAGGACTTCCGCATCCGCCCAGAGCTCTGACTCGTGCGAGTCGCCGGATTCGAAAACGCCGACCACGGTCCACGGCTGGTTCGCGAACTCGACCATTTTTCCGACTTCGGTGCCCACGTATTGCTGCTGCGCCTTCCTGCCCACCAGCAGTTCGCGCAGGCCCGGGGTGAACCTGCGTCCTTCGACGACCTTGACCTGCGGACGCAGCAGCCAGGCCTGCGCGCCCACGCCGCGCAACTGCGCGTTGGCATCGAGCCCGTCGCTGCGCGTGGTCATGTTGACCACCTGCGAGAGTTCGGGCGAAACCAGCGGCTTGCCGTCCGCTGCACGCGCGATGCCCGGCAGGCCTCCGAGCAACGGCACCTGGTCGCGCAGGATCACCGAGTTGGTTTCCGCCTGCGAACCCCCGCGCAGCACGATCGCTGTCTCGGTGTTGCCGGTCTCCTTTAGAGTCTGCGAGAACCCCTCGGCCATCGCGAGCATGGCGACCAGCACGGTGACGACACCGGCGATGCCGACGATGATCACCATCGACGAGCCCCAGCGCTGCGGCAGGCTGGCGATGCCGACACCCGCGACCGCGAGCGCCTGGCGACCGCGCCGGCTGAGGAAAAGCCAAGCGAACAATGCCACGGCGAGCCCGAGCACCGCGTACCAGGGCAGGAATATCCAGGCCACGAGACCGGCGACGAGGGCGAGCACCACGCCGACATTCGCAAGCGCTTTCTTCATTCGACTCATCGAACCGTCCTCATTGCAACGTGGTGCCCATGTGCGCGGTGTTCCGGCTCAACAGAATGGGTGTTCATCGCCCGGCCAGCGCATCGACGATGTTGAGCCGCATCGCGCGCAGCGCCGGCATGATGCCCACGACCACGCCAATCACGAGCATCAGTCCGAAGCCGAGCGCCCAGGTGAGGCCCGGCACCGCCGACAGCGCGATGGCGCCGCCGCTGGTGGCGCTGATGATCGGCACCAGCAACTGCGCGATGCCGATACCGATGGCGCCGCCGAGAACCACCAGCAGGATGGACTCGCCGAGCACCAGCCACAGCACCGCGCGGTTGGAGAAGCCGATGGTCTTCAGCACCGCAAGCTCGGGGATGCGCTCGCGCACCGCCTGCGACATGGTGTTGCCGGTGAGCAGCAGCAGCGTGAAGAACACCGCGCCCATGATGGCGGTGACGATGAGGCCGATGTCGGCGAACTGCTTGAAGAACGCCTGGTTGAAGGCCTGCTCGCTCTGCGTCTTGGTCTCGTGGTCGGAGTTTTCCGAGATGGCATCGATCGCCCGCGAGACTTTCACCGCCTGGTCCGGATTGTCGAGCGAGACCACGTAGAAGCCGATCTGGCTCTTGAGGTAATCGTTGGCCTCGTCGAAGTATTTCCAGTTGAACAGCAGCTGGTTCTCCTCGCCGGCGCGTTTCTTGTCCTTGAGCTCGTAGATGCCCATGAGCTTGAAGGCCCAGTTGTTGCTGCCCTTGGTGGGAAAGATCGTGGCCTGGAGTGGAATGACGTCGCCGATCTTCCAGCCGTGCCGCTTCGCCAGCGCCGCGCCGACCACGGCGCCCGTGCGCTCCGCCTCGAAGGCTTTCACCTGCTTCGGGTCGATGATGTACTCGGGGTACATCGCGAAGTAGCCATTGCTGACCGAGAAATTCGGGAAGAATCCGCTCGACTCCTTGTAGATGCCGCCGAACCAGTTGCCCCAGACCACCTGCTTCACGCCCGGCACCGCCTCGATCTGCGTCGTCAGCCGCGCCGGCAGGCTTTGCGTGATCGAGAGTTTGGAAGACGTGATCATGCGGGCGTAGCCGGCCACGTCGGCGCTCGAATTGAACGCGACGCGCACCGCGTCGAGCAGGCCGAACAGCAGGAAGGCCGCGACAATCGACAGCAGCGTGAGCAGCGTGCGCGTCTTGCTGCGGAACAACGCGGCCCAGATCAACGAGAAATACTTCATGGCGATGGCCTTCGAATCCAGGGCACTGCGGGCAAGGTTCGTGGGGGGTGGTTGCGGAAGACATTCCGTTCGTGGCGAACCTGTCGAAACAAGAGCGGAATTGCCTGCTGCATCAATGCGCCGCCAGGTCGGTCGCGTCTTCGGCGAGCTCACCCTTGTCGAGGTGGATCGTGTGCGTGGCGTATTCCGCGGCCTTCGGGTCGTGCGTGACCATGATGATGGTCTTGCCGTGCTCACGATTGAGGGTCTGCAGCAGCGACAGGATTTCCTCAGCGGAATGACGGTCGAGATCGCCGGTGGGTTCGTCGCAGATCAGCAAGGTCGGATCGGAAACGATTGCGCGCGCGATCGCCACGCGTTGCTGCTGGCCGCCGGACAGCTCCGCCGGGCGGTGCTTGCCGCGGTCCTTCAGCCCGACCAGTTCCAGTGCGATCTCGGCGTTGCGCTTGCGCTGCGCGCCGCCGAGCGACGTGAGCAGCAGCGGCAGCTCGACGTTTCTCTGGGCGGTGAGCATGGGCATCAGGTTGTAGAACTGGAACACGAAGCCCACGTGGTTGCTGCGCCAGTTGGCGAGCTGGCCCGAGCTGAGGCGGTCGATGCGTTCGCCACCGACTTCAATCTCACCCGAGGTCGGGGAATCGAGTCCGCCGATGAGGTTGAGCAGCGTGGTCTTGCCGGAGCCCGACGGACCCATCAGCGCGATGAAATCGCCCTTGGCGATGTCGAGGTCGATGCCGTGCAGCACCTGGATCGTCTCCGGGCCGCGCGTGTAGGTCTTGGTGAGTTTGCGCAGGCTGACTAGCGATGACATCTGGGATTACCTCTCGTTCCGGTCTGACAGCGGATCCTTCTCCCCGCATTGCGGGGAGAAGGGAACAGCAGTGCTTGTGAATTCGCGGCCATGGACCTACTCGGCGGCCTCGGCTGCGTTGGCGACGCGCACGCGCGCGCCATCCTGCAGGGCTTCGGTGGGCGACAGCACGACCTCGTCGCCAGCGTCGAGGCCGTCCTGCACTTCGCGTTCGTCACCCACGGTGCGACCGAGGCTCACCTCGCGCTGGCGTGCAACGCCGTCTTCGACGACGAATGCCACTTCCTTGCCATCGCGCTCCACGATCGCCGCCTCGGGCACCCGCTTGCTGCGCGGACGCGCAGCGGCCGCGCCGGGCGGCGGTGCGGTTTCGAGGAAACTGACCTTGACGCCCATCTCGGGGACGATACGCGGGTCCTTTTCGAGCAGTGCGATGCGCACCTTCACCGTCGCCTTGCCGCGGTCGGCGGTTGGCACGATGGCAATGACTTCGGCGGGAATCTTCCATTCGGGATAGGCATTGAGCACGGCCTCGACCGGCATTTTCGGCTTGACGCGACCGATGTATGCCTCGTTGACGTCGACCTGGACCTCGAGTGACTCCATGTCGACCAGCGTGCCGATGCCGGTGCGCGTGAAACCGCCGCCGCCGGAGATCGGCGACACGATCTCGCCTTCCTGTGCAGCCTTGGCGACTATGACGCCAGCGAACGGCGCGCGCACCACCGTGTTGTCGACGCCGATGTCGGAAAGCTTGAGGCTGTCCGCGGCCACTTCGGCGTTGCGCTGCGCGCTGGTGACCGTCGCGCGCAGCGCATCGCGCTCCGATTCCGCCTGGTCGAGCGTCGCCTGCGCGACAAGCTTGCGCGAGCGCATCTCGCGCTGCCGGCGCAGGTTCTTCTCGGCCAGTGCCAATTGGACCTGCACGCGCGCTATCTCGCTGCGCGCGGCGGCGAGCTGCGATTGCGACAGGTTGCGCTGTGCCTCGGCGTCGATCGGCTCGAGGCGCGCAAGCACCTGGCCTTCCTCGACGCGCTGGCCTTCCTCGATCAGCAACTCCGAGACCTTGCCGGTGATCTTGGCCGACACCGTGGCCTGGCGGCGTGCCGTCACGTAGCCGGTGGCGTCGAGCACGGAGTTGGCGCCGCCCGCGCCGCTGGTTGCGGTCGCGACCACGGGTGCGGTGCGCACCTCGACGCCGCCGCGACCGGCGAACCACCAGATCGCGGCCGCGGCCAGCGCGATCATGACGACCACGCCTGCGATCCAGCCCGCCAGGCGGGCAGTTGGCGCCGCCTGGGCGCGGGCGCTCCGGTCGATGCGCAGTTCCTTGAGCAGGTCGGAGGAATCGTTCATTGCATGGGCGCGTCGGGCTGCATCGAGGTCGCAAGTCTGACCGGCAATGCTGCCATCGTCACCCCGCCTTTCGTCACCGATCCGGCATGACAGCCGTCACCCGGGGGTCCCCCGCCACGCCGGGCGCCGCTCCGGGCCTGCAGGTGCGACCTTTGGCGCCACCCCGAACCGGCAGCAGCGACGCGCGTCGCGATCGATCTCTCCCAGTCGGTCCTCATCAACGGCGCCCTGGGCGCGGATTCGGGATTGCAGTCGCGGTCCGCGTCGCTCCTGCAGTGACTGGCGGCGGCTTTCGGGGGCTGCGGACGGGCGGCCGACCCGGGGCGTGGCAAAATCCGGGTCCCGCACGCCCTGATCGAAACCATGTCGGATATTTTCGCCATCCCGAAGCTGCCCTCTGCGACCGTCGCCGTCGCGGGTACGACTTCCCGCTTCCCGGTGCATCGCATCTACTGCGTCGGCCGCAATTACGCGGAGCACGCGAAGGAGATGGGCGCGCCGGTGGAGCGCGAGACGCCGACCTTCTTCATGAAGCCGGCCGATGCGGTCGTCGCCGATCGCGCGACCATTGCCTATCCGCTCGGCACGACCAACCTGCACCACGAGGTCGAACTGGTGATCGCCCTGGCGAGCGGTGGCAGCAACATCGCACCGGCCGACGCGCTCGCGCACGTGTTCGGCTACGCGGTCGGTATCGACCTCACACGACGCGACCTGCAGGCAGCGGCCAAGGCCAAGGGCCTGCCCTGGGACACGGCGAAGGGATTCGACGACTCGGCACCGATCTCGGCGATCCATCGCGCGGCGCTCGTGGGCCATCCGACGTACGGCGAACTCGCGCTCGTGGTCAATGGCGAAGTCCGCCAGCGCACCGACATCGGTGACATGATCTTCGACGTCCCGTCGATCGTGCACGAATTGTCGAAACTGTTCGAACTCGCGGCCGGCGATCTCATCTACACCGGCACGCCTGCAGGGGTCGGGCCACTGGTGCGCGGCGACCATGCCGTCGCCACGTTCTCCAGTTTCGCGCGACTCGAATTGCGCATCGCGCCGTAGGGCGCTTCGCCGGCCTTCGCATGCACGCCAGCGGCCGCGATCCACCGCGGAAAGCACAGGGCATCCTGCACGGAGAGAAGCGGCCGCAGGCGCGGCGACGCGGGACGCAAGGCGCTGACGCGCAGCTCGCGACTCTCTAGACTCCGGGTTCCTTCAATCCCAGGGGAGCATGATCGATGTCCATGATGGGGGAATTCCGCGAATTCGCGGTACGGGGCAACGTGCTCGACCTCGCGGTGGCGGTGGTCATCGGCGCCGCGTTCGGCAAGATCGTCACGGCGTTCGTCGACGGCATCGTCATGCCGCTGGTCGGCATGCTGCTCGGCGGCTTCGACCTGTCCGAGGCGGCGGTGGTACTCAAGGGGGGGCAGCTCGACGCAGCGGGCAAGGAAATCGTCGCGCCGGTGCTGCTCAAGTACGGCCTGCTGCTGCAGGCGGTCGCCGACTTCGCGATCGTCGCATTCGCGATCTTCCTGGTGGTGAAGGCGGTCAACCGCTTGCGCCGCCAGCCGGAGGCCGCGCCCGCCGCGCCGCCGGAAGAGGTCGCACTGCTCACCGAAATCCGCGACCTGCTGCGCGTGCGCGCACCATGACGCCAGCCGGGGGCCGCGATTCGTGGCGCACTGGCAGCGCTTCGGCGACCGCACGCCGGGCTTTCATTGCGTGCCTCGCCTGCTTTGTCGCGACACCCCCCGCACTTGCGCAGGTGCCGGCTGCGGTGGCGAGCGGGACGACGGCTCGGACTTTGGCACCGGCGGAAGCGGCGGCCGGGGTTGCCGCTCCGAACGAGGCCGCAACGTCGGTGGCGGCTCCGTCAGCAGCCATCGGTGATACGTCGGCATCGGGCGCGGCACTGAGCGCCGCCGCTACGGCGGATCCCGCGGAGCAAGATACCCAGCGGCGCACTCTGTCGGTCGGCGATATCGCAATCGCCACCGGGCTTCGCGATTCCACGCTCGCCGGCAGCGAGGCCTACCTCATCGCCGAGTCGCTGACGACTGAAGTCGGCCCGCGCATGGCCGGCTCGGCCAATGATGCGCGCGCGGTCGCATGGGCGCAGGCCAAGTTCACGGAGCTCGGCTTCGATCGCGTGTGGTTGCAGTCCGTCAGCTACCCGAAGTGGGTGCGGCGCTCGGAGCACGCGGAAGTGCTCGCGCCGTACCCGCAGCCGCTGCACGTGCGCGCCCTCGGTTATTCGAGTGGCACGGATGGCACGCCGATCGAGGCCGAGGTGGTCGAGTTCACGACGCTCGCGGCATTGCAGGCTGCGGACGCGGAAGACGTGCGCGGACGCATCGTTTTCATCGGCAATCGGATGCAGCGCCGGAAGGACGGCGGCGGCTACGGCGTTGCAGTCGCGGCGCGGTCGGGTGGCGCGGACGCTGCAGCGAGGCTGGGCGCGGTCGCCCTGCTGATCCGCTCGATCGGCACCGACGACACGCGGCTGCCGCACACGGGCATGGGTCTTTCGCTCAGCGCCGCGCTGGCCGATGCCGAACGCGTCGCCACCGCGCCACGCTCGACTTCCGGCATTCCGCTGGTCGAGACGCCGATCCCCGCCGCGGCATTGTCCAATCCCGACGCGGACCTGCTGTCGCACATGCTCGAGCGCAGCCAGCCGGTACGCCTGCGTCTCGCGCTCGACGTTGGCCTCGACGGCGAGGCGCAATCGCACAACGTGATCGCCGAGGTCACCGGCAGCACGCGCGCCGACGAAATCCTGGTCGCGGGTGCGCACCTGGATTCTTGGGACCTCGGCACCGGCGCGCTCGACGACGCCGCGGGCATCGGCATCACCGCGGGCGCGGCGTTCGCCATCCACAAGCTTGGGCACAAGCCCGCGCGCACCATCCGCGTGGTCGCGTTCGCGAACGAGGAGCAGGGCATCTGGGGCGGCCGCGCGTATGCGGAGGAGGCACGACGCAAGGGCGAGAAGCACGTGCTCGTGGGCGAGTCCGATTTCGGCGCGGGGCGCGTGTATGCCCTGAGCGCCGGCGTCGGCGCCGATGCGGAGGCGCTGATGCGCGAGATCGCCGCCGTGCTCGCGCCGATCGGCGTCGAGTGGTCGGAGACCAAAGGAGGCGCGGGAGCCGACGTCACGCCGCTGGTGACGCAGGGCGTGCCGTGGTTCTCGCTGGCGCAGGACGGCAGCACGTATTTCGACCACCACCACACCGACAACGATACGCTCGACAAGATCGACAAGCCCTCACTCGACCAGAACGTCGCGGCGTGGGCTGCGCTGCTGTGGCTCGCGGCCAGCGCCGACGTGGACTTCGGTCGCGCGCCAACGCCAGTTCCGGTTCCCGCGCCCGCGCCGACAGCGGAGTCCGCGCCCGCTTCGCCAGCGTCGGCACCCGGGACCGCCGCAAGACGCTGACCGTCGTGCCTGCAGGCGCGACGCGTGCCCCGAAACCGTTGCACGCGCGGCGCCGCAAGGTCTTATGCGCCGCAAGATTTTATGCAAGAGCGCCGCAAGGCGCGATCACGAGCCGGTACGGAGCACACACATCACGCCTTGCGGCGCAACTGCATCCGCGGCTATTCGGTGATGCGCGAGTGCTTGCGCGGATCGGGCATGACGATCGCGACGAACAGCGCGACACTGATGCAGAACGTGACGTACCAGTAAAACCAGGACTCGTGCCCGATGGACTTGAGCCAGAGCGCGAGGTACTCAGCGGTGCCGCCGAAAACAGAGACGCCAATGGCGTAGGGCAGGCCCACGCCGAGCGCGCGCACGCGGGCCGGGAACAGCTCCGCCTTGAACACGCCCGCGATCGAGGTGTAGCAGCTCAGCACGGTCAGCGCCGCCATGACGAGCACGAAGGCCGTCCAGAAATCCTGCACGCGTGCGAGCGCGCCCATCAGCGGCACCGTGCCGACGACCCCGAGCGCACCGAACGCGATCAGGAGCGGCCGCCGGCCCACGCGGTCCGACAGCGCTCCAAACAACGGTTGCAGCAACATGAAGGCGACCAGCGTAAGCGTTGACAGCTGCGTCGCCGCGGGCTTGGTCCAGCCCGCGGTGTTGACCAGGAACTTCTGCACGTAGGTGGTGAAGGTGTAGAAAGCAAGCGAGCCGCCCATGCCGAGCCCGAGCACGAACAGCAGCTCGCGCGGATACGCGAGCAGCGCGCGCAGCGAGCCTTTGCGTTCGGCCAGCGGAATCGCCTCGAACGACTCGGTTTCAAGGATGCCGCGGCGCAGGAACATCGCAACCACCGCACACAGCGCGCCAATCACGAACGGCACGCGCCAGCCCCAGTGCTCGAGGTCCGCTTCCGTTAGGGTCGCCTGCAGCACCAGCAGCACGCCGAGCGCGAGCAGCTGGCCTGCGATCAGCGTCACGTACTGGAAGCTCGCAACGAAGCCGCGGCGCTTCGCGCCAGCCAGCTCGCTCATGTAGGTCGCCGACGCGGCGTACTCACCGCCGACCGACAGGCCCTGCAGCAACCGCGCGACCACCAGCAGCACCGGTGCCGCGACGCCGATGGTGGCGTAACCCGGAGTCAGCGCGATCATGAGCGAACCTGCGCACATCATCAGCACCGACAGCGTGAGCGCGGCGCGGCGTCCATGCCGGTCCGCGTACCAGCCCAGCAGCCAGCCGCCCAGCGGACGCATCAGGAAGCCGACAGCGAACACCGCGGCGACGTTGAGCAGTTGCGCCGTGCGGTCGCCCTGCGGGAAGAAGCTCTTCGCGAAGTAAAGCGCGAACGCCGAGTAGACGTACCAGTCGTACCACTCGACCAGGTTGCCGATCGAGCCACCAACGAGCGAGCGCAGGCGGCCGGGCCTGGGGCCTGCGGGGTGTTCGCCAATCATCGGTCAGCGGATGCCGGACGGACGATGATGCCCTGCCCGCAACGGGCGACGCCGGATCGTCGGAGGCGCTGGGACGAATCTCATCGCGACTGACGTCACTCCTGCAAGCGTGCCCTGCACCGCGGCGCGCGCAATCGGCCGCCATGCCCGGCGAGCACCTCGGGGTCCATTCGCCTGACTCAGCGCAGGAGGCTGCTGGCAGCGAGCGTGGTGGACTCCGCGCCGATCACCGTGCGCGCAGCCTTGCGCAGCTCGGCGATGCCGACGCGATTCTGCTCACGCAGCAGGCGCACGACATGGTCGAGGCGCTTCTTGTTGCCGGTGCGCTTGCGGACCTCGGTGTCGAGTTGCGCGAACAGCAGCACCGCGCGCGCGGTCACGGCGCCCGTCGAATGCGGTGCGCGCAGGGTCTTGATGTCGGCGGAGCGCTTGCGCAGGCCATCCATCGCGCGGTCGTACCGATGTCGCGAGATCGTGCCCGCGCGGCGCATGATTTCGATCGAGTAGAACTCCGCGATGCCCTCGGCGATCCAGTCCGCGCCGTCGGTGCCGGTGATGCCGGTGATCACGTGGGTCAGTTCGTGCAGCAGCGAACTGGTGCCGTTCTCGCTGATCAGTGGCAGATCCGAATGCATCCACAGCGAGCGCGGCCCGCTCAGGGCGCCGCGCCACATTGGATCGCCGGCACCCGCGATGAGGATCTTGCGCGGCAACCCCGAAAATGCGGAATCCATCTCGCGCAGGTGCCAGCTCACCATCGCCATGACATCCATGCGACGCATGCCCTGCCCTACCGGCGCCGCCACCACCACCGAGGTGCCTTCAATGGTCTCGCGACGCGCGCCGATCCTGCCCGCGACGATCCAGCCCGTTGGCCTGTCGAAGATCCGTCCGGAACTGACCACCACCAGTCCGCCGCCCTCCTTGCGTGTGGGCAGATAAGGCGTCTCGACGCCGTTCCAGCCTTTCGGCAGCTTGAAATGCAGGCGCGCACGCGCGTCGGTGCCGCGCGTCGCGGTGGTGACCGCGGCGGGAAACAGGTCATCGCCGCGTACGATCGCCCAATTCGCCGTGATCCGCGCGTCATACGCGCCGGACTCCCGCCGGTGGTCGATGAGATGCAGGAACGAAAGCTTGCCGCCCTTGCGCGGGATGACCCAGACGACGCGATCGCCGTTGCGCGTGATGCGCCCGTCGCCGCGTATGTCGATGTAGCGCGTCGCCGGCATGTAGAAGTCGAGCACCTTGAGGCGCCCTTCGTCGGGCATTGCCGCCAGTGTCACGCGCGCGCCCTTGCGCGCCGGCTGGAACTCGGCGGTGTAGTCGAGCCGGTATCGGCGCGATTCCTGCGCCCATGCGCCGGTCGAAAGCGTACTGGCGGCGAGCGCAATGCAGGCAAGCCACATCGCGACCCACGCATGCCGTGCGCGGCTCCCCGTTTCCCGAGATGGCCTTGTCAACATCGAACTTGTCCCTGCACGCCCGGGCGCAAACCGCCGCGGACAACGGCCGGCAGCTTACACGGCCGCGTGGCGGCACTCCCGCAACGACCAGGCCCTGCAGGAGCGCCACGAGGCGGGATCGAGGCTGGAAGTATCGGTGCATCGCGCCCTGGGGCGCTCCTGCAACAGCACCCGTTGGCGACTGGCATCTCCGCCATGCCGGCCCTGCTGCTCTCTGCAGGAGCGCCTGGATGCGCGGTCACGAGCCGATACGAAGCACCAGGATCGCGCCTTGCGGCGCTCCTGCGAAAAGCCGCGGCGGTTTCGCGCGGAGCGCAGGGCGGACAACAACGCTTCCAGGTCAGCGGGGAATGGCGAGGCCTTCCGGCGACAGGGGCTTGTCGGCGCTGCGCGGGCGCGCGTCGACCACCGCGTCGCCGGGCAACGCCGCGCCGGCTTCGAGATGCGCCCAAACTCGGTCCAGCGCGGCATACACGTACGGCAGCATCGGTACGTAGCGAGCGCCGTACTCGGGAAACGCGAGGAACGCGTCGAAGTGCTGCGCGTTGCGTACCTGCCAGAAGCGCACGTCGCGACCCGCTGCCTTCGCGGCGGCGACGTACGGCGCACTGGTGAACGCCATCGGCACGAGGCCGTCGTCGACGCCATGCACGACGATGATCGGCAAGCCGGCACGCGGTAGCGACGCCTGGCTCTCGCGCACGCCCCGGCGCACGCGGACGGCGTCGGAGCCGATGCCGTCCCACAGCGCGCGCAGGCATTCGAGGCCAGGCAACAGCGGATCGGATCCCGCGAGTCGCGTATCGACGATGCCGACGCCACTGCCCGGCGGCACGCCGCTCGCATCGCTCCACCACGCCGCGCGTTCGGCGTCGGTCGCGGGGCGCGCGCTGAAGTCGGGATTCTGCGCGGCGAACGCGTAGCCGCAGGGATGCTCGCCCGCGCCGTAGCGGCCGTATGCCGATGCATACGTTACCGCGACCGCCCGCCAGAGATCGAAACCCACCGACAATGCGCCGGCGCTCAGGGCGACGTCGGTCCAGCCGCCCGCGATCAGTTTGTCGTAAGCCGAACGCGCCTGCGCAGCCGTATCGTCGCCCTCGATCGCGCCCGTTGCCTTGAGCGATGCGCAGCGCAGTGCCCACACCGGTGCCAACTGCGCTGCCATCGGCGGCTGCGGCAGGATCTCCAGATGCAGCAACGCGCATGGCATCAGCAACGCCGCTTCCGTCGCGATGTCGTAGAGCGGACGGGCGCCTTCGACGGTGATGTTGGGCTCGCCCACGACCACCGCGTCGAACAGGGAATCGCCGTCGCCCTCGAGCGCACGCAGCACTGCGCCGCCGCCGTTCGAGATGCCGACCGCGATCACCCGCGTGTTGTCGAAGGTGAAAGGTGCCCGTTGCGGGAACGCCTCGCCGAGCGCGAGCAGGCCGAATTCCGCAGCCTGCCGGACATGCAGCCCCCAGTCGGCCTCCGGGTTGTCGCGCGAGTGCGCGTGCTTGAACGCGACGCCGGTCGTGCCGGCGTCCGGCACGAATGCCGCGGATTCCGCGCGCGGACCCGCAGTGCCGTCGGCGCGCACGCCGATGCCCGCGTCGAGGTCGAACCAGTCCGAACCGGCGCCCTTGTCCGTGTGCACGACGGCGCAGCCTTTCGGCAGGCCCCACGCACTCGCCACCGCGATCGCGCCGTACACGCCACGCGAACCCGACGCGGCGGCCACCACCAGGCAGGGTTTGTCCTGCACGAATGCATCCGGCACCTGCGCGAACACGCGATGCGGATGCCGCGCACCCGGCACGGTGGCCAGCGCATGGAACTCGCGGCCGGGCACCGCCGCGACGCTGCCGTACCAGTCGCCGTAGCCGCCCGTGGGCGAAAGGTCCGCGATGCCGCGCCAGTTGCTCCAGACTGCGCGTCGTCGAAGTTCCGTCGCACTGGGATGCGCGGCGTCGCCGAATGCCGGCGGCACCATCGCGCGCAGCCCGGCCAGGCCGAGGCCGGCCGTCAGCAGGTCGTCGCCGTCGCGATGCTCGCTGGTGCGTTGCGCGGTGAACACGGTCTGGGGCGGCTCCGCGATGGGCGAGGCAGTGGGCGTGGTCGTGCACGCGACGAGCGCGCACGCGGGCAGCAGCGGCAACAGGAATCGCTTCATTGCGCAAACGTAGCAAGCCTGCGCCGCGCCCGCATCGTACTTTCGTACCACGGCCGGCGGTCGCGAGGCTGATACGCTGCCGCGCATGAACGAACCCACACCCCGTTGCATCCTCATCACCGGCGCCGGCAGCGGCATCGGCGCCGGCATCGCCGCCGAACTGGCGCGCGCCGGCCATCATGTGATTGCCACCGACATCGGCGTGGCCCCGGCCGAACGCGTCGCCGCCGACATCCGCGCCGCGGGCGGCTCGGCCGAGGCGCACGCGCTCGACGTGACCTCCGATACCCGCATCGCGGCGTGCCTGGGCGCGGTCTCGCGCCCGGTCGAGGTACTGGTCAACAACGCGGGGCTCCAGCACGTCGCGCCGCTTGAAGAGTTCCCAATGGAGAAGTGGGAGCTGCTGGTCCAGGTGATGCTGATCGGCGTGGCGCGTCTGACCCGCGCGGTGCTGCCGGGCATGCGCGCGCGCGGCTTCGGCCGCATCGTCAACATCGGTTCGATCCACTCGCTGGTCGCGAGCCCTTACAAGAGCGCGTACGTCGCGGCGAAGCACGGCCTGCTCGGCTTCTCCAAGGTCATGGCGCTCGAGACCCACGACACCGACATCACCATCAACACGATCTGCCCGACCTACGTGAAGACGCCGCTGGTCGACAAGCAGATCGCCGACCAGGCGCGCACGCGCGGCATCTCGGAAGCCGCCGTGGTTTCCGAAGTGATGCTCAAGCCCATGCCGAAGGGCGTGTTCATCGAATTCGACGAGCTGGCCGGCGTCACAGCGTTCCTGATGTCGCGCGCCGCGCGCAACATCACGGGCCACACCATCGATGTCGACGGCGGCTGGACGATCCAGTAGTCCGCGCTGACGATCCGCCCATGCCGCGCAGGCGCACATGACGAGGCCCTGCCTGCTCTCCAGGCCACGGTCCATGACATGCCTTCGCTGCTGATCGCCGACGACCACCCGCTGTTCCGCGCGGCGCTGCGTAGCGCCGCCGTCGGCGCGGTCGCGGACGTCGAAGTCCGCGAAGCCGATTCGCTCGAGGGCGTGCTCGCCGCGCTCGAGGCCGAACCCGCGATCGACCTCGTGCTGCTCGACCTGCACATGCCGGGAAACCACGGGCTCGCGGGTCTCGCCGCGATCCGCGCGCAGTTCCCCGCGGTCGCAGTCGTGCTCGTCTCCGCCAACGAGGATCCGCAGATCGTGCGGCGCGCGCTCGACCACGGCGCCGCCGGCTACATCCCGAAAAGCGCGGGACTCGACGAGTTGCGCGGCGCGATCCGCGCGGTGCTCGCGTGCGAGCAGTGGCTGCCGCCCGCACTGCGCGCCGCGGTGACACGCGCGCCGTCGACGCCCGCCGATGCCAACCTCGCCGCGCGCCTCGCCAGCCTCACGCCGCAGCAGTTCCGCGTGCTGGTGCTGGTCGCCGAGGGCCTGCTCAACAAGCAGATCGCGGATCGCCTCGACGTGCAGGAGCGCACCATCAAGGCGCACCTGTCCGCGATCTTCGAGAAGCTCGGCGCGCGCAACCGCACGCAGGCCAGCGTCATCCTGCGCGAACTCGAGATCACCGATCCTTCGCGGCAGGTCTAGCGGCGCAGGGCGAGACCTGTCACTGACACCTTGTTCAATGTTCCCGTGACGCGGACACGTCGGGCATACTCGCGCGCTTCGCATCGCCCTGCGTGCACGCCACCGGATCTCCAATGTCCAATCGCCGCTCCGCGTCGGTCGCGATCGCTGTCTGCACCGTTGCTGGTCTCTTTTGTTTGTCGGGATGTGCCACGGGCGACGCCGCGTTGCGCAACGCGCTGGATACGTCAGCATCGGAGAAGGTCGCTCCGCTCGGCGACGCCGAACCCGTCGATCCGCTCGAGCAGCGTGTCGCGATCTTTCCTCCACCACGTCCGGATACCGAAGGCGCGCTGCGCAGCACGGATATCACACAGGGCGGCAATGCGTGGGTGGCACGCGGCCCATCGCCGACCCGGGGCGCACAGGTCCGCGTAGCCCCGGACAACGAGGTCACCGGTGCGGTGCAGGCGATCGCGGCGCACCCGACCAATGCGGACATCATGTACGTCGGTGCGGTCAACGGCGGCATCTGGCGCACCGCCGACGCCACTGCAGCCCGGCCGACGTGGACGGCGCTGACGGATCGCCTGCCTTCGCAATCGATCGGTGCGCTTGCCTTCGATCCCTTGGATCCGGACTTGCTCACACTGCTGGCGGGCACCGGCCGCTGGAGCAACTTCGCCCAGCGAGGCGACGACGAGATCGGCCTCTATCGCACGACGGACGGGGGCGATAGCTGGACAATGCTGGGTGCACCCACGCTCGTGGGCCAGAAAGTGATCGCGGTGGCGGCGCGCGGTCCGCTGTTGTTCGCAGCAACGACCACGGGCGGACTCTATCGCAGCGTCGACAATGGCACGCTTTTTACGCTTGCATCGGGCACCGGCAATCTTCCGGCCGGCGGCATCTTCGATCTGGTGGGAAGCCCTGCCGATCCGATGCGCTTCTACGCGGCCGTGCGCGGCGACGCCCCACGCGTGTTCCGCAGCGACGACGGCGGCCAGAGATGGACCAACGTGACGGCCGGTATCGGCAGTCTCGGCGGAACCACGACTGCGCTGCGGCTCGCGGTCGGCGCTGCGGGCACGGTCTATGCCACGGTCATCAACAACAGTGCGCTGGCGGCTGTCGCGCGCTCCACCGATCAGGGCGGCAACTGGACGGCCATGGACGTGCCGGCAATCCATCCGGGTGGCCAGGGGACGGTCAATACCGCCATCGTCGCCGATCCGTTGAATGCCAACCTCGTGTATCTCGCCGGCGACCGCATCACCAGCTCGCCCTTCACCGGCAACGTCGTGCGCGGCAATGCGACGCTTCCCGCCGGCACGCAGTTCGCAATCACGCACGGATCGGGCGGCGTCAACACTTCACCGCACGCCGACAGTCGCGCGCTGGCCTTCGATGCCAATGGCGATCTCCTGGTGGCCGACGATGGCGGCATCTATCGGCGTACGTCGCCCACGCTGCCGACCGGCACCTGGGTCTCGATGATCGGCGATCTTTCCGTGTCTGAAACCCACGACCTTGCCCACGACCGCGTGGCCAATGTCATCCTGATCGGCACGCAGGACAACGGCATGCACCAGCAGGCGACGCCGTCGGACCTGCGCTGGAACTGGATCAACAGCGGCGACGGTGGCGACGCGGCCATCGACGATATTTCCCTTGCGGGCGCCGGCAGTTATCGCTATCTCAGCTCGCAGAACCTTGGCTCCTTCCGCCGGGCTCAATACAGCGCAGCGAACGCGCAGGTCGCAAACCGCTCGCTCTTCAGCATCCCCGACCCGCAGTTCGTCACTCCACTCGAACTCAATGTGGCCAACCCGGGCCGAATGCTGATCGGCGGGCTCGGCACCGTCTACGAGTCCACCAACATCAGCACCGCCTCACCGACCCAGGTGTCGCTGGGTACACCCGGCGCGAATCGAAATGCGATGGCATACGGTTCACTGGTCGATCCCGAAGCCGCCTACGTCGGCAAGAATGCGGCGGTATTCCGGCGCCAGGGCAATGCGTTCGTTGCGACCACGGCACTGCCTTCCGGTGCGGCCACTATCACCGACGTCGCGATGGACCCGGCCGATCCGATGCTGGTGTACGCCATCGACGACAACCAGGTGTTCCGTTCCATCAATGGCGGGACGAGCTGGCAGGACGTGACCGGTAATCTCCCTGGCATCAGCTCGCGCGATTTTCGCACCCTCGAGTTCATGGCGGACGAGGGCGGCGATCGTGTCGCGCTCGGCACACGCTCGGGCGTGTATGTGGCAGGCGCGTCGTCCAGCGCCTGGGCATTGCTGGGATCCGGCCTGCCGGACGTGCTGGTCTTCGACCTGCGCTACATCGCGGAGCAGCGCATGCTGATCGCGGGCACTCTCGGCCGCGGCGTGTGGAGCTTCGCGATGAACGCCGACGTCCTCTTTGCCGACGACTTCGAACCCTGACGGTCCGCACAACTTTCGGGAACGCTTCCCGGCGCGAAGGCGCCTACTTCGCCCGCGCTGAAACGCGGCCCACCTTCAAGAGCGCTACCGCAGCCCAGTTCGCGGTGTTTCACCGGAGGCCATCAACCGTTTGGGGTCCGCCCGGTGGTAGCGCTGGAAAAGTGCACTCTGACCCGGATTTGCCCGGATTTGCCTAACCCACCCCCCGCGCCGCCAGCAATCGATCCAGCACCGATTTCAGCGCGAGGGGTTTGACGGGTTTCAGGAGTAGCGGCAGTCCGGCTTCGTGCACGGCGCGACGGACGGTTTCGCCGGGGTCGGCGCTCAACACCAGGGTCGGGCGCGGGCTGTGCGTTGCGGACAGGCGCTGGTGCAGATCGACTCCGGTGTCACCGTCGTCGAGGTGGTAGTCGAGTAGCCAGAGGTCGGCGAATTGGCGTTCGAGCGCTTCTTGCGCGGTGCGCAAGTTCGTGGCGGGCGTGACGTGGCAGCCCCAGCCGCGCAGCACCTGCACCAGTGCGTCGAGCGCGAGCGGTTCGTTGTCGACGACCAGCACGTGTAGCCCAGCCAGCGCGGGTGCACGTCCCTCGCCTGCTGCGTGCGTGGGCGCGGGCACGCGCGCGATCTCCACGGCGAACACGGTGCCGACGCCGGTTTGGCTGCGCAGCGTCAGCGGTGCGTCCAGCAGTTGCGCGATGCGGTCGGCGATGGCGAGGCCGAGGCCGAGGCCTTGCCCTGCGGCATCATCGCCGCGGCGGAACTCTTCGAAGATCAGTGTCTGCTGATCGGGCGCGATGCCGGTGCCGGTGTCGTGCACTTCGATGCGCAGCTGCGCACCGCTGCGGCGGACGCCGAGCAGGATGCCGCCGCGCGCGGTGTAGCGCACCGCGTTGGCGAGGAAGTTCTGCAGCACGCGGCGCAGAAGTTGCGGATCGGTGCGCACCCATGCGCGCGTGGGGCGGTAGCGCAACGCGAGGCCGTGCTCGGCGGCGAGCGCCTGGAATTCGGACGCCAGCGGCTCGAGGACTTCCGCCAGCGGAAAGCTGCGCGCCTCGGGAACCAGCCCCCCCGCTTCCAGCCGCGACATGTCGAGCAGGCCGGTCAGCAGGTCGGTGGTGGAATCGAGCGCGCCGCGAATCTGTCGCACCGACGCGCCCTGCTCCTGTGCCAGCGACTGCTGCGCCAGCGCATCGGTGAACAATTGCGCGGCGTGCAGCGGCTGCAGCAAGTCGTGGCCGATCGCCGCGAGGAAGCGGCTCTTGGCCTCGTTGGCGCGCTCCGCTTCGAGCCGTGCCTGGTCGAGGCTCGCGGTGCGCTCGTCGACGCGCTGCTCGAGCGTCTCGTTGACTTCACGCAACGCGCCTTCGGCCTGGCGGAACGCGGTGACGTCGGTGAAGGTCGCGACGAACCCGCCGCCCGGCATCGGATTGCCGCGGATTTCGAGCGTGCTGCCGTCCGGCATCTCGAGTTCGGAAAGATGCGGCGTGCCCGCACGCATGTAGGCGAGGCGGCGAGCGAGCGCGGACTCGATGTCGCCGCGATGGCGCGTGCGCTCGAGCGCGAAGCGGCTGAGGTCCGCCACTGGTTGCCCGACGCGCAACAGTTCGTCGTCAAAGCCGAAGATCTCCGCATAGCGACGGTTCCATGCCACCAGCCGCAAGTCTGCATCGACCACGCTGATGCCCTGGCTCATGTTCTGCAGCGCAGCCTCGAGCAGGCGCTGGTTGAAGCGCAGGTCCTGCGAGGCTTCTCCAACGATGGCGGCGACGGTATCGAGCGACGTCCCGACCTCGCGTCGCGCCGCGTCGAGCAGCAAGCGCGCGGATGCCGCGCCGAGCACGGTCGCGAGTTCGCGCTCGAAGCGCGCCTCGATCGCGCTCGACACATCGCCGGACGAAGGCGCGTCGCGCAGCAGGTTGTCGATACCCGATGCGGGCAGGAAGCGGCGACCGGCGTTGCGCAAGGTGCGCGCGTCGAACCCGCGTGCGTCGCGGCCACGAGACGATTGCCCGAGCGACGCGACCAGCAGCGTGACGACGCTGCCGAGGAACAGGCTCGCACCAACCGCGCGCCCGAGCCGGCTCCAGCCGGTAAGCCCGAACAGTGCGTCGGGCTGCAGCCACAAGAATGGCGCGTTGATCGTGGCGCTCGATGCGCCCTGTGCCTCCATCGCGATCGGCAGCAACAGCGCCCAGCACCAGCAGGCGAAACCGGCGATGATCCCCGCGATCACCGCGCGCGGTGGCGTCTGCGGCCGCCATACCGCGAACGCGAGCGCAGGCGTCAAGGTCGCCAGCGCCGAGAACGAAACCGCGCCCACGTCCGCCAACGCCTCGTTGCTCGCGATCAGGCGGCTGTACGCCCACGCGAGCAACATGATGCCGAAGATGCCGAGGCGCCGCAGCCACAGCACCTGCCCGCGCAGGTCGCCGCCGCCCTTCGCGAGCCACGCTCCGCGCAGGAGACCCGGTGCCAGCCAGTGATTGCCGATCATGAGGCTCAGCGTCAACGTACTCACGACGACCATGCCGGTGGCGGCGCTCAAGCCTCCGAGGAACACCAGCAGTGCGAGGCCCTCGAAGCCCTGCGACAACGGCAGCGCCAGCACGTAGAGATCGGCCGACACACCGCTCGGTCCGAGCAGCGCTTCGCCCGCGCGCGCCAGTGGCAGCAAGGGCAAAGCGATGAGCACGAGGTACAACGGAAACAGCCAGCGCGCCGTGCGCACGTGGCTTTCGTCGCGACACTCGACGACGCCGACATGGAACTGGTGCGGCAGCGTGAACATGGCGAGCACGCCGAGCAGCACCAGCGGCGCGAAGCCGCTCGGCGTGGGTGCACGCGCCGGCGCCTGTGCGGCGACCGCCGGAAGATCGAGGCCGAACCACACGAATGCGCCGAGCGCGAGCATTGCCGCGAGCTTGAACAGGGCTTCGAAGGCGATCGCCAGCACCAGTCCGCGGTTGTGCTCGGCCGCGCTGACGCGGCGCGTGCCGAACGCGATGGCGAACACCACCATCGCCAGCGTCACGTACAGCGCGCTGTCCTGCCAGACAGATCCGGAACCTGCGCTCGCCGAGCGCGTGAGCAGCGCGTAGCTCATCGCCACAGCCTTGAGCTGCAGCGCGATGTAGGGAACCAGCCCGAGCGCGACGACGAGCGTCACGGTCGCCGCGAGCCACGAGTCCTTGCCGAGCCGCGTCGCGATGAAATCCGCAAGCGACGTGGCATGTGACTCGCGCGCGAGCTGCACCAGTTTGACCAGCGCAGCGGCGGCAAATACGTACAGCAGGATCGTGCCGACGAAGGTCGGCGGCAGCGGCCAGCCGTAGCGCGCGGCCTGCGTGACCGTGCCGAAGAAGGTCCACGAGGTGCAGTACACCGCGAGCGACAGCGAGTAGACGTAAGGCCACTGCGCGGTGAGCACGCGCGGATGCCGCTCGGCGTAGATCGCGGTGCCGAACAGCAGCCCGAGCCAGCACAGCGCCGCGAATACGACGACGCCGACGCTCAGCATCGCGCTGCATCAGACGATGGCATCGCCCACGGGAAGTTCGTCGCCAGGTTCATCGCGCGACATCATAGGGCCGCCCGCCCGCAGGCGAATTCGCAGGAGCGGGCCTCTGTAGGAGCG
>JBBRIE010000012.1:0-27160 GCA_038221545.1 Lysobacterales bacterium | reverse complement strand
GAACGCGACCCGGGTCCTCTCGCTCGATGCGCATGGCCGCATCCTCGACTGGATGAGCTGGCAGGACACCGTCTCGTTGTACGCGCGCGATGCCGTCGCGTGGACCCTTGGCGATCCCTGCCTCACGGTCCATGGCGGTTTCAACCGCCTGAGCGGGGTGCAGAGCAGTCTCGACCTTCACCCGATCGTGGCCTCGCGCGGACATGCGCGCCCTGGCCGGTTCGATCCTTCGCCTGCACTGACCAACGCCGCGTTGTTCTCCCGGGACCGCATGCTGTGCCTCTACTGCGGTGATCTGTTTGCACGGGCGGATCTGACACGCGATCACGTGGTGCCCACTTCGCGCGGAGGTCGCGACAGCTGGGAAAACGTGGTTTCGGCATGCATCTCCTGCAATACCCGCAAGGGCTCGCGCACGCCGCAGCAGGCGTCGATGCCATTGCTCGCGGTCCCGTACCGCCCGAGCTGGGTGGAGCACCTCATCCTGTCCAATCGCAACATCCTCGCGGACCAGATGGAGTTCCTGCGCCACCACCTGCCGCGCGACCGTCGCGCGGCCTGACAGGGGTTGGCCCGGAGCATCGCGCGGGGTTCGACGGGCGTAGGAGCAGAAGACTCGCGGCTCGCCCATGGTGCATTGAAAAGCCTCGCGACGGACGGCTACCGGTCAGAATGATGCTTGTGGGCACACTATTGGCTCGCGACAATGGGCGGCCGTGCCCGGACTACCGATGATCGACGCGCAACAATTTCCTCGCCTCGCCCGAATTGCGACTCCGCAAGACCTGCGCCTCGTTCCGGAGGCGGAGCTGACCGAAGTCGCGGAAGAACTGCGGCGGTTCCTGATCCATTCGGTAGGGCGCGCGGGCGGGCACTTCGCGGCGGGGCTTGGCGTGATCGAGTTGACGGTCGCGCTGCACTACCTGTTCGATACCCCGCGGGACCGCCTGGTGTGGGACGTGGGCCACCAGTGCTATCCGCACAAGATCCTCACCGGACGTCGCGACCGCATCGAGTCCATCAAGCGCAAGGACGGGCTCGCCCCCTTCCCTCGCCGCGACGAGAGTCCGTACGACACGTTCGGCGTGGGTCACTCCTCGACGTCGATCTCCGCCGCACTCGGCATGGCGATCGCGGCGCAGCGTCAGGGTGACGCGCGCAGGATCGTTGCGATCATCGGCGATGGCGCGATGACCGCGGGCATGGCGTTCGAGGCGCTCAACCATGGTGGCGACCTTGATCCCGAACCCGACCTGCTGGTCGTGCTCAACGACAACGGCATGTCGATTTCGGAGAACGTCGGCTCGCTCACCAAGATGCTGGCACGGCTGTTCCTCAGCCGTCGGCTCAACGCGCTGCGCGAGCGTGCGAAGCAGCAGATGCCGCGCGGTGGGGTGCTGTGGCGTTTCCTCAAGCGATGGGAAGAGCATGCGAAGGGAATGTTCGTCCCTTCGACGATCTTCGAAGAATTCGGATTCCGCTATTCGGGGCCCATCGACGGCAACGATCTCGGAGCGCTGCTGCACAGCTTCAAGACACTGAAGGACCTGCGCGGACCGCAGCTCCTGCACGTGGTCACCACCAAGGGCAAGGGCTACGCGCAGGCGGAGGCGGACCAGATCGAGTACCACGCGGTGTCGCCGTTCGACCCGCAGTCGGGCATCGTGAAGGCCGCGGCCCCCACCGCTCCCAAGCCGACCTACACCCAGATCTTCGGCGACTGGTTGTGCGACATGGCCGCCAGCGACTCCATGCTGGTGGGCATCACGCCGGCGATGCGCGAAGGCTCGGGTCTGGTGCGTTTTTCGCGCGAGTATCCCCAGCGTTATTTCGATGTAGGCATCGCCGAGCAGCACGCCGTCACGGTCGCCGCGGGCATGGCCTGCGAGGGCTGGAAGCCGGTGGTCGCGATCTATTCGACCTTCCTGCAACGCGCTTACGACCAGGTCATCCATGACGTCGCACTGCAGAACCTCGACGTCACGTTCGCGATCGATCGCGCCGGACTCGTGGGGCCGGACGGCGCCACCCACGCCGGCAGTTTCGACCTGGCCTACCTGCGCTGCGTGCCCAACATGGTGGTGATGGCCCCAGCCGACGAAGCCGAATGCCGCCGCATGTTGTCGACTGCGCATGCATACCCCGGCCCCGCCGCGGTGCGCTACCCGCGCGGCGCTGGCCCCGGCGTCGCGGTGCCCGCAGACCTGTCAACGCTGCCGATCGGCAAGTCGGAGGTGCGCAGGCACGGGGATTCGGGACTGCTGGTGGTGGCCGTGGGTGCCGTCGTGGCAGCCGCGCAGGCGTTCGCGGAGACGCACGATGCGACGCTCGTCAATCTGCGTTTCGTCAAGCCACTCGATGGGGACCTGCTCCTCGCGCTCGCGGCGCACCATCGACACCTGGTGACGGTGGAAGACAATGCGTTGATGGGCGGAGCCGGTTCCGCGGTCAGCGAACTGCTGTTGGCCGGTGGCATCGAGCTGCCGACCCTGATGCTCGGCTTGCCGGATGCTTTCCTGGAGCACGCGTCTCGCGAACAATTGCTGTCGGAGTGCGGACTGGACGAATCCGGAATCGCTGCCTCCGTGCATGCGCGCTGGCCTTGCCTGGCCGGATCGCCTCCGGTCTCGGCGAACGCGCAGCTCTCAACCGGCTGACGAACCGCCGCTCACGCGTTCGTGGCCGGCAAGATCCGTCCATGTCTGCACGCCGAGGAAGCCGGCGCCTTGCAGCAGGCCCCTCACCTCTCCTGCTTGCGTCGCTCCGTGCTCGACCAGCAGGTGTCCGGCCGGCCGCAGCCGGCCGCCCGCGCCCTGCACGATGCTGCGTATCGCATCGAGGCCATCCGCGCCGCTTGCAAGCGCCATGCGCGGCTCGAACCGGAGGTCGCCCCGTGACAGGTGTTCATCTGCCTCCGCGAGGTACGGAGGATTGGTGGCGATGAGGTCGAAAGTGTCGGCCCCCTGGAAGGCGTCGAGCCAGTTGCATTGGGCGAAGGCCACGTTGCGCAAACCGAGGCGACGCGCGTTGGCTGCCGCGATCCGGAGCGCCTGCGCGCTCGCATCAACGGCGACGACCCACGCCAGCGGCCGCTCGGAGGCCAGTGCCAGCGCGATCGCACCGGACCCGGTTCCGAGATCGGCGATGCGCGCCGCGTTCGCCGCGGGGATGAGGTCAAGCGCGAGATCCACGAGCTGCTCCGTTTCCGGCCTGGGGATCAGCACTCCCGGCTCCACTTCAAGGTCCAGGTTGCGGAATCCCCGGCGGCCGGTGAGGTAAGCGACCGGATGGCCCGCTGCGCGCCGGTCGACCAGTCTCCCGAACGCCTGCCGCGTGGGCGCCGGCAACAGGTCGCCGTGGTGGGCGATGAGCCAGCCGCGGTCGCGCTGCAGTGCGAACGCCAGCAACACCTGCGCGTCGACACGCGCGTCCGGATCGCCGCCGAGGCGTTCCACCGCCGCGCGCAGCAATCGCCCTACGCTCGTGCCATCGTCGTCGTCGATCACCGCCGCGACGGTCGTTCCGGGTCGCGGGCGCCAACTGCGTCGTGGCGGGTACGCGATTCCCCGGAGGATCTCGAGTCCGCCCTCTTCACCATCAATGCGTCGTCAGGCGCCAAAGCTGTTCGAGACCCGCCAGCAGGAACCCGGTCAGGAAAAACAGGTAGGCAGCGCGCAGGTAGGGATACTTGTAATGGGCGAGATACACGCCCAGCGAGTACAGGTCCTTCGCCATGGCCTCGTAGGCGGAGCCATCGTTGCGCATCGCTCGCGCCATGTCCTCGAGAAACCGTTCCCTCGGCAATTCGGCGAAGTGCCCGAAGAACAGCAGGTTGAAATGCGGTGGCAGCTCGTGCCCGTTCAGGCGCAAGGGCCGGTACTTCGGCAGCACCGCGAGAATTGCCAGGATCAGCGCGACCGAGGTGAAGCACAGCAGGATGATCGCGCTGACCTTGAGCTGCGGGTCGTTGATGCGCCCCATGGTGAAGGTCAGGATCACCGACGAGACGGTGATGACGATGTTGGCCTTGAGATCCGCCATCGCCGAAAGCTGCACATGGTGTTGCTGGGACGTGCGGATCAGGTTGTCGCCCGTGTTGCGCTCTGGCACGCCGCCAAAGACATTGGCCACCGGAATCTGTGGTTCGATCATCGGCGCAGTGCTCCACAACGGGGACGACGCAGTTTAGCGGCGCGTGGCCGGAACGGCGGTCCATGCCGGCATTTTCACGATCCATAAGCGACGCTGCGCCACCTTTTCGCGACAAGGGTCCAATAAATGGCCAGCTGGTTACGGACTGTATTCCTCGGCGGCGCGGTCTGGCTGCTGGCGGGGTGCCAGAACGCGATGTTTTCGACATTCAACGCCATCACGCCGGCGCGCGACGTCGAGATCCGCGACGGCCTCGTCTACGACGCCGAGCGCAACCTGCACGCCGACGTGTTCCTGCCACGCCTACGCCAGCAGACGACGCCCGTGGTGGTGTTCTTCTACGGAGGTTCTTGGCGCAACGGCTCGAAGGCGTGGTACCGCTTCATCGGCGAACGACTGGCTGCTCTTGGCGTGATCGCGGTGCTGCCGGATTACCGGCTGTATCCCAAGGTGCAGTTCCCTGCCTTCATCGACGACGCGGCGCGCGCAGTGGTGTGGGCACGGCAAAACTTCGCTGCCGACGGGCAGCGGCTGTTCTTGGCAGGCCACTCCGCCGGCGCGCACATCGCCGCGCTGGTCGCGACCGACGGCACGTACCTCCAATCCGCAGGTGGCTCCATCGACCAACTTTCGGGCATGGTCGGTTATTCCGGCGTCTACGATTTCCTGCCGTTGACCGACGATACGCTCAAGGCCACGTTCGGCGGCACACCGGACCTGTGGGCCGCGTCGCAGCCCGTCAATTTCATCGACGGCGACGAGCCGCCGTTTTTCCTGGTGCACGGCCGCAACGACCGAGTCGTCTGGCCGAGGAACAGCGAATCGCTTTCCCGCGCACTGCGCGCGCACCACGTACCGGTCGAGCTGCTGCTGCGCGATGACCTTGGCCACTACGCCTCGGCGGTCAACTTCGCGCGGCGCGAGGACAACGAGATCACGCGTTCGCTGCTGGCGTTCCTGCACAACCCACCCGCACGCACGAATCGAAGCGCAGCGAACTAGACCGACTGCTCAAGCGTGACGGCGATGGCGTGGACGACCGCGGCGATCCTTAGCGCGGACTGCACGCCCTGCGCACTGACGTCGTGCTGGCGAAGGACCTTTTCGTGGGAGTCAAGGCAGCTGCCGCAACCGTTGATGGCCGACACCGCGAGCGATGCCAGTTCGAACGTGGCCTTGTCGAGTCCGGGATTGGCCATGACGTTCATCCGCAGGCCCGCGCGCATCTTGCCGTATTCATCGTTGCCGATCAGGTGCGTCGCCCGGTAGTAGATGTTGTTCATCGCCATGATCGCGGCGGCAGCGCGAGTGCCATCGATCTGTTGCGGCGTCAGTAGTTCGCGCGTGTGTGCCTCGAGCGCCACCCGCAACGGGGCATGGCGCGAAGCGATTGCCGACGCGAGTGCGATAGAGGCGATCTGCGCGCTGGTGAGGCCAGGTGACCCCGGCTCGCTCAGTACGGAATCGAGGTTGAGCCGGAGATCCCTGGCGAAATCCGGAAGCTGGTTGCGTAGTTCAGTGACAGACATGAAATGGGGTCCTGCGAGGTGTGCCGTCTTTTCCGACAGGCGTGCAACGCCGTTGCCGGCTCCAGTCGAAGTCGGCGCGGGAGTTGAAGTTCGGGTCCCGGCGGGATGCGGGCGAAGCGCGGAGCAGCCCGCCCGCTTCCGGCCGGAAGGGTCAGGCCGCCTTGAGGATTGCGTCGCCCTTCTTCCAGTTGCACGGGCACAGCTCGTCGGTCTGCAGTGCGTCGAGCACTCGCAGCACTTCCTCGGGGCTGCGGCCAACCGAACCGGAAGTGACGTAGACGAACTGGATCACGCCATCGGGATCGACGATGAAGGTGGCGCGTTGCGCCACGCCGTCCTCGCCCAGTACGCCGAGAGCAGAGACCAGCTCGCGCTTGATGTCCGACAGCATCGGGAACGGCAGGCTGTTGAGATCCTTGTGGTGCGTCCGCCAGGCGTGATGCACGAATTCGCTGTCGGTCGAGCCGGTCAGCAGCTGTGCGTCCCGATCAAGGAACGCCTGGTTGAGGCGCGCGAAGCCCGAAAGCTCGGTGGGGCACACGAACGTGAAATCCTTGGGATAGAAAAACAGCACCAGCCACTTGCCAGCGTAGGTGTCGTTGTCGATGTCCGCGAATGCAGTATCGAGGTCGTTGGAAACGGTGGCCTTCAACTTGAAAGGCGGGAGTTTGTTGCCGACGGTAAGCATGGAAAATCTCCTTGAAAATAGTCGATGGGATCGGGAACCGGCTGGCCCCTGGAAGCACCGGGCCAGTATCGCAGCAGCTCTCCGATTCACCAAATCATTCGTGTTCATCATTTCGATTGAGTTAAGCTATTAAAGTGAACCTCAGGGACCTCCGCTACCTGGTTGCGCTGGCCGAGCATCGCCACTTCGGCAGGGCGGCTGCTGCCTGCTTCGTGTCGCAACCCACGCTCTCGACGCAGTTGCGCAAACTGGAGGAGGAACTGGGCGTCACGCTCGTCGAGCGTGCTCCCCGCAAGGTCATGCTCACGCCGGCCGGCGAGGATATTGCCGCGCGGGCGCGCGCGATCGTCCGCGACGTCGAGCAGCTCAGGGATGCAGCGCGCAGGACACACGACCCGGAAACGGGAAGCGTGCGGTTGGGCCTGTTTCCCACGCTGGGTCCCTATCTCCTGCCGCACGCCGTGCCCCGCCTGCATGCGCGGTTCCCTGCCCTGGAATTGTTGCTCGTCGAGGAGAAAAGCGACGAGTTGCTGCGCCGGCTTCGCGACGGCCGGCTCGATGCGGCATTGCTCGCGTTGCCCGTCGAGGATTCGCAGCTGCACGTCGAGCCCCTGTTCCACGAACCGTTTGTGTTCGTGGCGCCGTGGGACCACCCCAGCGCCGGCCGCGTGACCTTGCGGGTGAGCGACCTGCGCGAGGAGTCGCTGCTGCTGCTGGAGGAAGGCCATTGCCTGCGCGAACAGGCGCTGGAGGTGTGCGGGAACGCGGGAGCGGACGAGCGGGCGGGATTTCGCGCGACCAGCCTTGAAACGCTCCGCCAGATGGTCGCAGCGGGCGTGGGGTGCACCCTGCTGCCGCAACTCGCGGTCGCTGCCCCGGTACCGGCCTCACGGGCTGTCTGCGTCATTCCCTTCAGTGGGCGCGCCCCGAGTCGCCGGATCGGGATGCTCTGGCGGAATTCGAGTGCGATGGGCGAGTTGCTGCGCAAGATCGGGCTCGAGTTCGCCGCCGCTGCCAGGGTGGCGATGGCGGCGACGGCAGCTCCTCTCGGCAAGGTCGCGGCCACGCGCACGCCCACGCGCCGCACGCCCGCCCGGAAATCCCGGTCACCGCGATGACTTCGCGAGGGTGGCTCGTAGTGGCCATGCTCGCGATCGTCGTGGGCTGGTGGTACTCGGATGTCTCCCCGCGCGTGCCGGAGCCGGCGCGTCTGCACGATGGGCGCGCCGCTCCAGGCTGCCCGCAACCGCCCCCGGTCCAGCCCGGGGGGGCACCGTTGCAGACACCCGCACCGTCGACGCTGGCACCCTTCGCGTTGGAGGGCGCGACGCTGACGCCGCTCGCCGGCATCTCGATCGATGCGCGCGTGCTGTCTCGGCGCAATTACCGAATTGGTGCGGCCGCCCGGCTTTCGCCTACCGACCTCGCGCTCGGATGGCAGGAAATGGCGCGCGACGAAATCCTCGAGCGTCTGTCGATCAGCCAGTCCAGTCGCTGGTACCAGTACCGCTGGCGAGGCGAGCCACCGCTACCACCGGCCACGATCGCGAGTCGCAGCGCAAACATGCACCTGATCCCCGCAAGCCGCCGGGTCGCGCAGTCTTTGGCCCGGGTACGCAATGACCAGCGGGTGCGGATAGACGGCTGGCTGGTCGAAGCCAGGATCGGCGACGACACATGGCGCAGCTCGATCACGCGCGAGGACACCGGCGACGGTGCGTGCGAACTTGTCTACGTGTGCGCGCTTACCGCGATTCCCTGAAACCGGCTAGATGCTGCACACGCCGGTGCCGCCGAGCCCGCAGTACCCCGTCGGATGCTTCGCAAGGTATTGCTGGTGCTCGTCCTCGGCGAAGTAGAACGCCGGTTGCGGCGCCTCGATCTCGGTCGTGATGTCGGGAAAGCCAGCCGCCCGCAGGCGTTCATTGAATGCATCGCGGCTGTGCGATGCAAGATCGAACTGTTCTCCTTCGTCGCAGTAGATCGCCGACCGATATTGCGTGCCGGTGTCGTTGCCCTGGCGCATGCCCTGCGTCGGGTTGTGGTTGTCCCAGAACGTGGCGAGCAGGGATCCGAATCCGACCAGCGACGGATCGAACACCACCTGCACGACTTCCGTGTGCCCCGTCTCGCCGGAACACACCTCCCGAGAGGTCGGATTGGGCGTCGATCCGCCTGCATAGCCGACTGCCGTGCTCACGACCCCGGGCACCTGCCAGAACTTGCGCTCGGCACCCCAGAAGCAGCCCATGCCGAACTGGACCTGCGTCAAGCCGGCGAACGCATCGCGCAAAGGCGTTCCCAGCACCAGGTGCCGATTGACCCGCAGCGCCATCGGCGTATCGCGACCGGGCAGCGCCCGTGACGGGTCAGGGATCCGTTGCTTGAACGCGCCAATACCCAGCATGGTCATCTCCACCCACTCCTCGATCGCTCAGAAGTGTGGCCGGCGTGCGCAGACTCAACCGGCGCGCCTGTTCAGTCGACACCTGCCGCGGGTCACCGGGAAACTTCGTATTTCTCGAGGCGTTCGACTTCGGCCGCCCCGCCGGCGATCCACTGCTGGAGCGCGGGCATCGCGTAGAGCGTGTCGACATACGCCGCGGCCGCGCCTTCGCACCGCACGCCATAACCACGGAAGCGGATCGCCACGGGCGCGAACATCGCATCGATGATGCCGAACTCGCCACACAGGAAATCCCCGCCGCCGCCGAGCTTGCCGCGCAGCCACCGCCACAGCTCCTGGATGCGATCGATGTCGGCCTGGGCGTCGTCCTGCCACTTTGCGCCGCCGGGCTCGCGCGTGACATGCATCGGCAGCTGGGAGCGGAGGGACACGAATCCGGCGTGCATCTCGCACGCCGCGGCGCGGGCCTGCGCGCGTGACGCGATCGCCCTCGGCCAGCCGCGCCCGCCAAGGAAACAATCGTTGACGTACTCGCAGATCGCCAGCGAATCCCAGATCACCACGCCGTCGTGGTGCAATGCGGGCACGCGCCGACTCGGCGACAGATCGCCGATCGAAGCAGCGAAACCCGGCGTGTCCAGCGCCAGCCGGATCTCCTCGAACGGCAAGTCGAAGTGGCGCATGAGCAGCCAGGGCCGCAGCGACCAGGACGAGTAGCGCTTGTTGCCGATCACGAGCCGCGGAAGGCCTCCAACGCCAGCAGGGTTGGTCATGTCAGCTCACTCCATGCAGCGCGGGAACGACGCCCGGAACTGCGTCTTCAACGACTCCGGCGTCCGCCTCTACGCCGAGTCCCAGGGACGCGACGATGCGGTCGGCCTCGACGCCGGCGCTGTCGGGCACCTGCACGCGGATGAGCCCGCCCATCGGCAGTTCGCCAATAGCGCCTGAAAGATGCGCGCCCGCGACGAACGCGGGAATCTCCGCCGCCTCGAGCGCATGGCTGACGAGCATCGCGTCGATGATGCTCTCGGCTTCGTAGACGGTTCGCATGCGTGCTCCCAGGCCCGATCCGAGCTTACCCCCGCGCTGCGCAATTTTACGCGATCAGGCGCCCGCGACGGTCCATTCCGACGCATCGACTACACTTCCGCACCCGCCACGACCCTCGCCACCGCATGTCCGCCGACGCCCTTCCGTCCAACAATTTCATTCGCCAGATTGTCATCGACGACCTGGCCAGCGGTCGGCACGCGCGGATCCGAACCCGCTTTCCACCCGAGCCGAACGGTTACCTGCATATTGGCCATGCCAAGGCGATCTGCGTGGATTTCGGCCTCGCCAGCGAATTCGGCGGCAGCTGCAACCTGCGCTTCGACGACACCAATCCTGCGAAGGAGGATCCGGAGTATGTCGCGGCGATCGAGGAGGACGTGCGCTGGCTCGGCTTCGAGTGGGCCGAGCTTCGTCACGCCTCGGATTATTTCGACGTGTTCTACGCCGCGGCGGAAAAACTCATCCGCCAGGAAGATGCATTCGTCTGCGACCTGTCCGCCGACGACGTCCGCGCGTATAGGGGAACGCTGACCGAACCCGGGCGCGACTCGCCGTTCCGCACTCGCGGCGTGAGCGAGAACCTCGACCTGTTCCGGCGGATGCGCGCGGGCGAGTTCGCGGATGGCGCACGTACGCTGCGGGCGAAGATCGACATGCGGCACGGCAACATCAACCTGCGCGACCCCGCGCTTTACCGGATCAAGCGGGTCGCGCACCAGAACACCGGCGACGCGTGGCCGATCTACCCGATGTACGACTTCGCGCATTCCCTGAGCGATGCGATCGAAGGCATCACGCATTCGCTGTGCACGCTCGAGTTCGAGGACCACCGGCCGCTGTACGACTGGTGCGTGGATCGCGTGGACATCGCGGGCAACGCCGACCTGCTCGAATCCCTGCGCGCGCGCGGCCTGCCGATGCAGGCGTCCAAGCCGCGCCAGATCGAATTCTCGCGGCTCAACATCAACTACATGGTCACCTCGAAGCGCCGCCTGCGCTCACTGGTGGAACAGGGCGCGGTGGATGGCTGGGACGATCCGCGGCTCAACACACTCCAGGGCGTCCGGCGCCGCGGCTACACGCCTGGCGGATTGCGGCTGCTCATCGAGCGCCTGGGCGTCAGCAAACAGAATTCACTGATCGATTTCTCGGTGCTGGAAGGATGCGTTCGCGAAGACCTCGATGCGCGCGCCCCCCGTCGCATGGGCGTTGTCGATCCGCTGCGCATGGTCCTCACCAACGTCCCTGTCGAACACGAAGAACGACTCTCCTTCGCCAACCATCCCAAGGACGAGTCATTCGGCTCGCGCGAGGTACCTTTCGCGCGCGATCTCTGGATCGAGCGCGAGGATTTCGCCGAGGTCCCGCCGAAGGGCTGGAAGCGGCTCGTTGCTGGCGGCGAAGCGCGCCTGCGCGGTGCCGGCATCGTGCGCTGCGATGAAGTGGTGAAGGACGCGACGGGCGCGATCGTGGAATTGCGCTGCACGCTGGACCCCGAGTCTCGTCCCGGGATGCCGGGCGCCGATCGCAGGATCAAGGGCACCCTCCACTGGGTCAGCGCCCGCCACGCCGCGCGCGCGGAAATCCGCATCTTCGAGCGCCTGTTCGCGGTTCCCGAGCCTGCCGGCACCGCGGAGGGCGGCACCGATCCGGCAGAGTTGAATCCGGAGTCGAGGCGCGTCGTGCAGGGCTGGGTCGAACCGCTCGCGGCAGACGTGCCGCCCGAGACGCACATGCAGTTCGAGCGACTGGGCTTTTTCGTCACCGACCGCCACGATCACCGTCGCGAGTCACCGGTGTTCAATCGAACCGTCACACTGCGCGATGTGTGGGCCAACCGCGTCACGGACTGAAGGATCCCCCATGTTCACGAAGCCCCGCCTCGCCTGGTGTGCAGCGTTGCTTGTCCTGTGGCTCGCGGCCTGTTCGAACGAGGCACGAACGCGCGAACTCGAGACCCTGCCTGACGCGAGCGCGCTCAAGGCCCAGCCTGCGCCTCCACCAGTCGAGGAACCACGGCTACTCGATGACTCGTGCACGGTTGCGGCCGATTGCCAGGTGAAGGACGTTGGCAACTGCTGCGGCCGGATGCCTGCCTGCGTCAATCGCGCGGTGCAGCCCGACCACGCCGGGTTGCAGGCCGAGTGCGCCAAGGAGGGCAGGGCGGGAATCTGCGGGTTCCAGGAGTTGTCCGGTTGCCAGTGCGTCGAGGAACGGTGCGTCGGTATTCCCGCCGGCACCGGTGGCGACGTGCGCTGAGGCCGGTCCGATGCTCCTGGCGCAGGTTCACCTGGTTTTACCGGTCTGGATCGCCGACGCGGTGGATGAAAGTGCACGGTACGTGGACGATGAGGCCAAGGTCGCGCTGGCAATCGCCCTGGCCCGCGCCAACGTCGAACACTCCACTGGCGGCCCATTCGGCGCGGCGGTGTTCAATGCGACGGGCAGGATCATCGCAGTCGGCGTGAACCGGGTGTTGCCACAGTTCTGCTCCCTCGCGCACGCCGAAATCATGGCCTTCATGCTTGCGCAGCAGCGACTGCAACGCGCGCGACTCGACGAGGCGGGGGAATCCTTCACGCTCGCAACCAGTGCGCAACCCTGCTGCCAGTGCTACGGCGCCACCGTCTGGTCGGGGGTCGACACGCTGCTCATCGCGGCACGTTCGGAAGACGTCGAGGAGTTGACCGAGTTTGACGAAGGCCCCCTGCCCGCCAACTGGGCCGGTGAACTCGAGCGGCGTGGCATCGCGGTGCGTCGCGACATCCTGCGCGACGATGCACGGGCGGTGCTTGCCGCCTATGCGCTTTCCGGCGGCGCGCGCTACTGACGGCGCGCATGCGCCGCTTGCAGGGCATTCATGGTCGCGGCCGACAACGAATTCAGAAGGGGATGCGGCCGACGAGCATGTCGCGGTACATCACCCAGTCGCCGCGAAGTGACCACAGCGGGTGCTTGAACGTCGCGGGCCGGTTGTGCTCGAAGCAGAAGTGCCCAATCCAGGCGAATCCGTAGCCCGCGAGCGGCATTGCCAGCAGCCACCAGGCATTGCGCGTGAGGAGGGCGGCGAAGAGGCATCCGATCACCAGCGACGTACCTGCGAAATGCAGCCGCCTGGACGTGCGATTGGCGTGCTCTGCCAGGTAGAACGGATAGAAGTCGCGGAAATTCGCGAAGGTCTTGCCGGATTCTTCTGCGCTCATGTCGGTCGCGTCGGTCCTGGGCATGGGGTCTGCGATACGCCTTCGCTCGCCAGAGGTTCGTTGCTGAGGCCCGCGTCCGTTCGCATCCTACCTATTCGGAACCCTTGTGCAATCGCGGCGCTCCTCGCGCTTGGCCTCGTCCCAGAGGGCATCCTGCGCCGCCAGCGCGAGATCCTCCAGCCGGACTGCGCGGTCCGTGGCGAGCGCTTCCATGCGCCGGAAGCGGCGTTCGAACTTCGAGTTGGCGGCACGCAGCGCGGCGCCTGTGTCGACCCGCGCATGACGGGCGATGTTGACGCATACGAAGAGCAGATCGCCGATCTCGTCCGCCAGCCTTTCCGGCGAGCGTGGCGTGCGCGCGAACTCGGCGCGGACCTCGTCGATTTCCTCGTGCAGCTTCTCGAACACCGGCTCGATCGCGGGCCAGTCGAAGCCGACGCGGGCGGCGCGCGACTGGAGCTTGGTGGCCCGCAACCACTCGGGAATCCCGGCCGCGATTCCGGCCAGCGCACTCGGATCGGCATCACCGCGCGAGTCACGCTCCGCGCGCTTGTGCGCGTCCCACGCCGCGCTGCGCTCCGCGTCGTCGGCGTGGGTCACGTCGCCGAACACGTGCGGGTGCCGTCGTTCCAGCTTCGCCGCGATACCGCGCGCCACGTCGTCGAAATCGAAGGCGCCCTGTTCTTCGGCCATGCGTGAATGGAAGACCACCTGGAGCAAAAGATCGCCCAGTTCATCGCGCAAATCGTCGAGATCGCGTCGCGCGATCGCGTCCGCGACTTCGTACGCTTCCTCGATGGTGTACGGCGCGATCGAGTCGAAGGTCTGTTGCACGTCCCACGGGCAGCCTCGCTCGGGGTCTCGCAGGCGCGCCATGAGGCTGCGCAGTGATCCGATCGGCGAGTCTTGCTGGCTCACGGCGGCGTCAGCCACCGGGCAGGATCGCCGGCGCAAGCGATGAACGAGGGATTGAGCAGGGTTTCGCGCGCGTTGTAGTCGAGGGACCGGCCATCGAGGCCCACTACGGCCCCTCCCGCCGCTTCGAGAACGCATTGGCCCGCCGCCGTGTCCCACTCGGACGTGGGGCCGAAGCGCGCATAGAGGTCGGCGTCGCCGGCCGCTATCGCGATGAACTTGAGCGATGAACCAAGGCCTTTGACCTCCACCGGCCCCTGCGCGGCGAGGAAGCGCTCGGTTTCCGGATCACGGTGCGAGCGGCTGCCGAGCACGCGCCACGGCGGTGCGGAGCGCGGGGATACCGCGAGTGCCTGGATCGGAGCACCGGTGCCTGCGCGATGCCAGGCACCTTCGCCGCGCTCGGCCCACGCAGTGCGACCCGTCACCGGCGCATGCACCACGCCAAGGCGCGGACGATGCAACTCGATGAGCGCGATGTTTACCGTGAACTCGCCGTTGCGCTTGACGAACTCGCGCGTACCGTCCAGCGGATCCACCAGCCAGAACCGCTGCCAGTCGCGGCGCTCCGACCAGGGCACTTCGCGCGCCTCCTCGGAAAGCACCGGGATGTGTGGCGCGATGCGTGCGAGCCCCACGCTGATGATCCGCTGGGCAGCGAGGTCCGCGGCGGTCAGCGGCGACGCGTCATCCTTGAGGTCGACCGAGAAATCGCCCGCGTACACCTCCAGGATCGCTCGCCCCGCGTCCTCGGCCAGGCGCACGATTGACTCCAGCAGCAAGGCATCCAGTGGCTCGGTTGCAGCGCCGGCCGAATTCGGACAAGGCGCCGAAGCCTCTGCATCCTGCGCGGGTCCGGCGGTCACATCACACCGTATCGAAGCAGTTCGCGCGCCATGAACAAAGCTGCGAGCGAGCGGCCTTCGGTGCAATCGTCGCGCTGCACGAGTTCGTGCAGCCTGTCGAGTTTCCACGGCACCACTTCGGGCAGCTCGGGTTCGTCGCCGGGCAGCCGCTCCGGATAGAGATCCTGCGCCAGCACCACGCTGATCTGGTGTGCCATGTAACTCGGGGCCAGTGACAGCTTGCCGAGCAAGCGCAGTCGATGCGCGCCGTAGCCCGCCTCTTCCTTGAGTTCACGGTTGGCGCCCTCGAGCGCGGTCTCGCCCAGGTCGAGCCGTCCCTTGGGCAATCCGAGTTCGTATACGTGCAGTCCAGCCGCATATTCGCGCAGGAGGAGCACGGTGTTGTCGTCGAGCAGCGGCACGACCAGCACCGCACCGCGGCCGCTTCCCGGTACGCGCTCGTAAGTCCGGCGGACGCCGTTGCTGAACTCGAGTTCCAGCTCTTCGACGGGGAACCGCGTACCTTCGTGCAGCATTCGGCGGTGGTGGATCGCGGGAAGTTTTGGCATGCGCCAATTGTAGCCGCCCCCCGCGCTGCTACCCCCGCAGAGCGTCCAGCAATTGCTCGTGCAGCGAGGGCACGCTGGCCAGCACCGAGCGGGTGCCGAGGTCGACTGCGCCGCCTTCGAGGTCGGTGAAGGTGCCACCCGCCTCGGCAACGATCACGCTCAACGCCGCGATGTCGAGGATGCTCACGTCCGACTCGACCACGGCGTCGACCGCACCGCTGGCGAGCAGGTGGTAATGATAGAAGTCCCCGTATCCGCGGGTGCGTTCGGCGACAGCCAGCAAGCCGCCGAGGCGCTGCCAGCGCAATGCGTCCGCGGCGAGGGACTTGAGATTGCCGAACGACAGTTGGGCGCGTGCCAGTCCGTCTGGACGCCCGACCTGCACGCGATCGCCATTCAGGAAGGCGCCGCCGCCGCGCATGGCCCACGCGGTTTCGCCGAACAGCGGTGCGTGCGAGACGCCGACTACCAGCTCGCCGCGCGCGCGCAGCGCGATCTGCGTCGAGAACAGCGGATAGTTGCGCACGAACGCGCGTGTCCCGTCGAGCGGATCGACCAGCCACAGGAATTCTGCATCCGCACACTCGCCGCCTTCTTCTTCGCCGAAGATGGCGTGGTCGGGAAAGCGGGCGCCGAGCACCCGGCGGATGACTCGCTCCGCTTCGCGATCCGCAAGGGTCACCGGTGTCGCGTCCGACTTCCACTCAACTGCGGCGCCGCGGCGGTAGAACTTCGCGATCTCGACGGCGCCTGCCTCGGCGGCAGCGCGTGCGACTTCCAGCGCTTGCAGGAGAAATTCGCGATCCATGGTCAGAACAGCGGTTGCATCTGGCCGCGCGCGCGCAGAAACGTCCCGCCGTCGGCGGTTCGTTGCCCTACGAGCCGCAGTACTTCGAAGAGCTGGAGATTCGGTTCGCGAGGCGTCAGCGTGACCTCCAGTTCGAACGCGGGCCCGTTGAAGACAACACGGCCGGAAATCCCCAGGCGTGCGTCGAGATCGCGAACGACCAGCGTCACGGTCCCTGCTTCTGCATCCGCGAACCGGGCATCGACGTCGCCGATCGAACCCTCGGCGGCACCACTGACCCCCACGCCACGCCATACGAGCTCGCCGACGGCGTGCGCGAGATAGCCATCCACCAGGGTCAGTTCCGGCAGCGTCGCCTCGACTTCACCGAGCGGCACGAGGCCCGGCAGCGCCATCGCAGGTGCGAGCCACTGCGCCGGCAGTCTGAGCTGCACGTCCCTCAATGCAGCCTTGCTCCCCCGCTTCTCGAAAGCGAGGGTGAGGGCCAGGCCGTTGCCCTGAAGAGAGGCCGTGCCGCGAGTGGTACCACTGAAAAAAGCGGGTCGCGACACGTTCCATTCGAGGGCGCCGAGCGGCATGCCGTGCAAGGCAACCTGCTCTGCTCGCCCCCGCCACAGGCTGCCGCTGAGTCCCTGCGCCTGCCATCCGTCGAGTCGTGGCCGCAGCACCCGATACGCGACGTCCGCTGGCGCGGTCCAGAGCAGCGCGAGCACCACGAAGCACAACGCGAGCAGCGAAATGCCCGAGGCGCGCAACCACCGGCTGCGTCTCATCCGCGCCCGGCTTCGATGAGCGTCAGGCGCGCGTCGACCAGACCATTGGTTGGGGTGCGCTGTGCCGAAAACGATTCGATGCGCGCGCCGTGCTGGGCGGCGAACGGTTCGAGCCAGCGCATGAGTGCGTCGAACGACACATCATTGAAACTGACTCCCACGCGACCATCCGGTTGCGGTTCGACATTGCCGATCGCCGCGGCGAGCCCGGCTGCGCGAGCGGTCGCATCGACCTGCACGAGCAGCGAACGGCTTCCGCCCGCGGGATTGGGGGTGGTCCCTACCCGCGCGCGCAGTGCCGGCGCGACCTGGCGCATCCAGGCGAGGTCGCGCTCTGCTGCGCTGACCGCATCCTGCGCCGCCCGGTGCGCGCGTTGCTGCGGGTAAACAACGAACGCCCACGCCAGCAGAAGGCCGCCCACGACCCCGCCGATCCTCAACAAACGCTGTTCGCGCGGGGCCCGCGCGCGCCACCACGACTTCATAGGGGCCTCCGGCGCAGCTCGAGCCTGCCTTCGCTGCCGCCGGCGATGCTGCCGATCGAATCCATTTCGGCCTGAACTCCCGGCAACTGCGCGCACTGCTCGCGGAACGCGTCAAGGGCCGCCACGTCGGGGCCGATCAGCGTCAGCTCGAGCGTATCGTCCCGCCAATCGAGTTGCTGCAGACGCACCTGCGGATTCGAGCCCAGCAGCGCGGCTACATCCGCGGCCAGCGCCGTGAAGGAACCGCCATCGGTGCCGCTCCTTCGCTCGAGCGCACGCAGCTGTCCTACCGGATCGGGAATCTGCCTGGCATCAGGCGCCACGCTGCGATAGACGAGCCGCTGCTGTTCGAAGAGTTCCGCACGCCTGGCTTCGAGGCGCACCGTGTCGGCGAAGAGCCAGCCGATCGAGAGGACGATTGCGGCGAGCGCGAGCATCGCGGCCATCCGCCACAAGGTGCGCATTGGCGCAGTGGCGTGCCGCGCCGCGTAGTCCTCGGTCAGGAGATTGGAGGAAGGCCGAGCCGACGCGCGGGCTGCCGCCGCAAGCAGCGCGTCGTCGAGCGAAGCGGGCGAGGCAGGCGTTGCGAGTGCGCCTTGTTCGAACGAGGGATCGGAGCCAAAGCCGTCCAGCGCGGCGACTGGCACGCTGGACCGGAAGTCGTCACGCATCCAGAGGGCACGTTCGCCGTCGAGAAAGCCTGCAGGGGCTCCGGGCTGTTCGCATAAAAGGGCGCTGTCGGAAAGCAGCACGAACGGCGAGACGCCACGCAGGGAGAGATCCGCGATCCACGCACGAAGGCGCGCAGCCGCGATCCACCACGCGTCCTGCATTCCGTCGGGGCGCTGCGCGATGACGAAATGCAACTGTTCGACGGGCTCGGCCAGCTGATCCTCCAGAGCGAAGGGAACGGCCTTGACGAGCTGTTCGCGATTGCGCACGCCCAGCGCGGTGCGCGCGAATCCCACATATTCCGCCGGCACGACCACCCATGCCGGCAGTTCGCGCGGCCATGCGGCCGCGCTGTCGACGGCGCCGAGCGAAGTCGCTCCCGCGTCGCCGATCCTCCAGCCACGCAGGAGCGCGTCCGGTCCGGAATAGCGAATCAGCAACCGATCGGGCATGCGCGGGATTCTTGGGACGACACGCGATTCTAGCCGCGCGGTCGCGAGGCCCGCTCGTATGTTCCCGGAAAGCGCCGGCGGGCGATCCACGCTCGCTAGTTCGCGAGATCGCCCCACTTCGCCTGCGCCACCGCCAACAGGGCGATGCCTGCGGTTTCGGTCCTCAGAATGCGCGGACCGAGCCGCCAACCCGTGAATCCGGCGCGGGTGAACAGCGATCGCTCGCGCTCACTGAACCCTCCTTCGGGACCCACCACCGCCAGCAGCGAAGCAGGCACAACCTTGCAGGAGTCCATGCCGACGCTGCCTTCGGGATCCAGGAACACGCGCACTTGTCCCGCCACGGGCTCGGCGAGCTTCAGCGCCAGCCAGTCGACCAGCGCCATTGGAGGCGACAGTTCCGGCAGCTCGGCGCGGCCGCACTGCTCGCAGGCGCCGATCACCACGCCACGCCAGTGCGCCATGCGCCGCTCGCCGCGCTCCTCGTCCAGCCGGACTTCGGTGCGTTCGGTCTGAAGTGGCTGTATCGCCGCCACGCCTGTTTCGGTGGCCTTCTGCAGGATCCAGTCCATCTTCTCGCCGCGCGCCAGTCCCTGCGCAAGGGTGATCCGCAAAGGCGAAGGCGCGAGGGCAGCCGCTGCGTCCCCGAGGCAAACGCGAGCGCCGCGCTTGCCGACCTCGACCAGGGTCGCGTGGAACTCGACACCGCGCCCGTCGAACACACGCAAGGGACGTCCGACGGCGAGCCGGAGCACGCGCACCAGGTGGTCGAACGCTCCCGGCGGCAGCTCGTGCTCGTCGCCGGCACGCAGCACGGTGGGCAGCAACACACGGGGAATGCGCATGCCAGGATTCTGTCACGGCAGGCCGGGCGCGCAGGGCGTTCTCGGCCGGCGGCTGCGTCACAGCGGAGATCGAATCCGCGGGCGCGAGAGGGTCAAACTGAACGCCCTGTGCCGGCTTGACCAACTTCGAACATCGCCTTGGGCATACTGCGCGCCCGCGTGACGGCCAGCTCGCGCTGCAGCCTTTCGAAACCGGAGTTTCCACATGACCGATCTCACTTCGCGTCGCCCCAGCCATGCACCAGCAGTGCTCGCGTGGCTGCCGCTTGCGCTGCTCGCCGCATGCTCGCGGGAACCCGCGCCGGAAGCCGCGGCGCCGCCCCCGTCCCCTGCACCTGTGGTGGCGGCGACACCCGCGCCCCCGCCAACGCAAGGCGCGCCCTCGAATCGCATGGATTGCATGGGAGCCGGCGGGATCCGCTTCGCGCTCGACTTCAGCGCGGGCGCTCCGAATGCATTCGAGTATGCCAGCAGCAATCCGGCGGATCGCTCGATCATCTGTCGCTACATCGCGAGCGAAGGCGATGCAACGTCGACATGGCAGCGCGCCGACGACGGCAGCCTGACGGTGGAAATCAGGGATGCATCGACGGCGGGCGCCGCACGCTTTGCGCTGGCGCCCGAAGCGGGAGGCTGGCGTGTCCAGATCGTCGCAGAGCCAAAGATGGGACAGTGTTTTCGGACTCCGCCACCGAACCTCATGATCCTTACCGGTCGCCCCGGGCAGGAATGTTCCCTCACGGCTCGAGGAGGCATCGCATCCTCGGCAAACGAAGCGGACGCACGTCAGCTGTCGGCGTGCGCTCCCGAGCGCATCGAAGTCGCCATCGCGCCTTCAAGGTCCAAGGATCCGGCGGCCCTATTCCGCGAACTGCCCGAAGGCATCATCGGCATGAGCCTCGAGCGTCGCGAGGCGGTCCTCGCGGCAGGCGGCGCCCGACTGCAGCAACTCGATCCGGCGGCCGGATTCCTGTCCATCGAACGCGAACTCCGGAGCTTCGAGGACCCAGACGATGCGGATGGTTACCTGATTGGCACATTCCATGACAGCTCGGGCCGCACTGTGGTCGCGGTATCCACCATAAGCGCCACCGCTGCGAAGCAGGGCATATGGCGTTCCGATGCGACCGGTTGGCAGAAGGTGGGCTGTGATCTCATCGATGACTATCGGGCCGACCACCAGTACATCCCCGTCGCAAGCGGCAACGCGCTTGACGTCTACAACGAGGCGGGCCAGCTCAAGGTCCGGCTCAACTGGAACGGCGACCGTTTCGTGGAATGATCCAACGCGCTTGCGCGCCACTGGCGCGCGCGTTGGCGAACGCAACGGTCGGCAACTCCAGGCCACTGCGATGCTGCGGTAAAAATCCGGTCAGTTTGAACGGCGCCTGGACCGGAAGAGCTGCACGATCACCAGCAACACGATTGCGCCGATCAAGGCACCGATGAATCCTGCCGTCTCGCCCGCCTTGTACCAACCAGCGGCCTGGCCGACGTAGGTCGCCGCGAACGAGCCTGCGACTCCCAGCAGCGTCGTGAAGATGATCCCCATGCGATCGTTGCCGGGTTTGAGCAAACGCGCCAGCAGGCCGACGACGAATCCGATGAGGAGGGTCACCAGAATGCTCAATGGTCCGCTCCGGGAGTTGTGTAAGACCTCCGATTCCAGGACCTGGAGTTGACCCGGTGCTGACGAACCGTCTTCCGGGAGAATCGCCACCTCGCGGCGCGGGTTACCATCGCCCGATGGATTCGCATCCGGGGCCCATGCGTCATTCCGTACCGCTCTGGGTGCAGATAGCGTTCGGCTTCGCGCTGCTCCTGCTGTGCTGGTGGCCCGCGCTCGATGCGGCCGCGGAAGCGCGCATCGATGCCTCGCTCAAGCGCGCGCTGGCCGCCTTTGCCATCGCGCGTGGCATCGACGCGGTCATCTCCGCCGCGCAGGGAACCGAGCTCGCGCTGCAACCCGCGGGGGTCGGCCTGACATTGTCGCCGGGCGAGCTGCTCGATCCGGTCAACGATCTGGTCGAACGCTTCTCCGGCATCATGCTGATGGCATCCGCCTCGCTCGGCTTGCAGAAGCTGCTGCTCAACGTCAGCGGATGGACGCCGCTCTGGATCGTGCTCAGCATCGCCATCGCTGCATACCTGCTACTCAGGATGGATGGCCGCCGTGGTGCGCTCGTGGGGCTCGACTGGCTGCGGCCCTTGCTGCTCGTGCTGCTGATCGTGCGTTTTGCGGTGCCGCTTTCCGCCCTCGCTTCGGAGGCTGCCTATCGCGCGTTCCTGGCCGACGAGTACGAACAGGCCAGCGCGTTGCTCAAGTCAGAGGGAGAGGCAATCGGCAAGGCGGCCAAGGGCGAGGACCATGCGGTTCCTCCGCCGCCGGCAACCCGGCCAACGCAACCCGCCGCACCACCGACGTTGCTCGAGCGCACGCGGCAATGGTTCGGCGACGCCCGCGAGGCCATCGTCAACAAGGTCGACGTGCGCGCGGCGCTGGAACGCAAGATGCAGCACTTGAAGGAGATCGCGAGCGAGATGACCGAAAAGATCATCGAACTGATCGCGATCTTCATCATCCAGACACTGGTATTCCCGCTGCTGTTCCTGTGGCTCTCGTGGCAGGCATTGCAGGTTGGCCTGCCCGCGCTCTGGCGTCAGGCCGCGAGCGCCCCTCGCTCCACCGCGCGCGAGGCGATGCCCACCCTCGAGGGTCCGCGCGGCTAGCTAGTGCGCGTCATTCGCGGCAGTGGCGGTCGTGTCGCCCCGGTTCGAGTAGTGGTCGGTCAGCACCTTCGCGACTGCAGCGGTGAGTTTCTTGCCCGTCGGGATGTGCAGGAATTCGTTGGGTCCGTGGGCGTTCGAATGCGGGCCCAGAAGGCCGGTGACCATGAACTGCGCCTGGGGAAAGCGCTCCTGCAACATGCCCATGAAGGGAATCGTGCCGCCCTCGCCCATCGCGGCGGCCTTCGGCCCGAAGAAATCCTTGGACGCGGTGTTGATCGAGTCGGCGAGCCAGTGATGCAGCGAGGGCGCTGCCCATCCCTGCGAAGACTTTTCGACTTCGAACTCGACCCGCGCCCCGTACGGCGGCTCTTTCTCGAGGATTTCCTTGAGGCGCGCGGACGCGACGTTCGGATCGAGCGTCGGCGGCAGGCGCAGCGACACCTTCACCGATGTGTAGGGCCGCAGCACGTTGCCGGCGTCCTCGAGCTTGGGCAGCCCTTCCGCGCCAGTGATGGACAGCGCCGGGCGCCACGTACGGTTGAGCAGCATCTCGACGGGATCGCTCACCATGGGTTGGGTCGAGCCGGCCCACGGATACTTGTCATACACCGTGGAACCCATCACCTGCGCGACCTCGCGTGCCTGGTTGATGCGCTCCGACGGGATATCCACGTACAGCACTTCCGGCCGGATGCGCCCGGTCTGCGCGTCCTCCAGTCGATCGAGCAGTCCGCGCAGGATGCGGAAGCTCGAGGGCACCAGTCCGGATGCGTCGCCCGAATGTACGCCCTCCTCCAGCACGTTGACTTTGAGCGTACCGCCCGCGATCCCCCGCAACGAGGTCGTGAGCCACAGCTGGTCGTAGTTGCCCGCGCCCGAGTCCAGGCATACGACGAGCGACGGCGTGCCGATGCGCTGCGCGAGGTGGTTGATGTAGAAGGGCAAGTCGTAGGAGCCAGACTCCTCGCAGCCTTCGATCAGCACCACGCAGCGCGAGTGCGGCAGCCCGCGCTCGGCCAGCGCCATGATCGCGGTGAGCGAGGCGAACGTCGCGTAGCCGTCGTCGGCACCGCCGCGACCGTAGAGCTTGTCGTCGGAGATCACGGGCTTCCACGGGCCGAGGTCCGTCGCCCAGCCAACCATTTCCGGCTGCTTGTCCATGTGCCCGTACAGCAGCACCGTATCGTCGCCCTTGCCGGGGATCTCGATCAGCAGCAGTGGTGTTCGCCCTTCCAGCTGGATGCGCTCGACCTGCATGCCCGTGATCGGTTGCGAACGCACCCAGGATTCGATGAGATCCATCGCTTCCTTCATGTAGCCATGCTTGACCCAGTCGGCGTCGAACATCGGTGACTTGTTGGGAATGCGGATGTACTCGCTCAGCTGCGGGACGATCTGGCTATCCCACATGTCGCTGACGAAGTCGTAGATCTTGTCGTTGTGCATAGCGGCAATCCGGCTGTTTCCGAGCCGTCAAGTCTAACGCGGCGCCGCCAGAGGTCGACTGCACGCGCCTCTGCTGCGAAATTTCGGACCGGAAACGCAGGCGGCATCGCACGTGTGGATGCGCACGGATGCCCATTTCCCGCGATCGCCCGGCGGCTAGCTTGAACACACCGGCCCGCTGCGGGTCGGGCGCCCCCAACCAATGGAGTATTGCCATGAACGTCTTCAAGTCCCTGATGCTTTCGCTGCTGCTCGCCACTTCGTTCGGCGCGTTCGCCGCGCCCGTCAACGTCAACACCGCCGATGCGGCCGCCCTCGCGGCCGCCATGAATGGCGTCGGCCTGGCCAAGGCCGAAGCCATCGTGGCCTACCGCAAGGAGCACGGACCTTTCCGCAGCATCGACCAGCTGGCGGACGTCAAGGGCATTGGCCTCAAGACCATCGAGAAGAACCGCGACCTGATCAACGTCGGCGGTGCGACGCCGGCCGCGGCGAAGCCCGTCGCGAAACGCTGAAGAAATCACCGCGCGATGGAATGTGCAACCTCCCGTCCGCGAGGACGGGAGGTTCCTGCCTGCGTCAGTCTTCCCGCGGATCACGCGTCCAGATGCCGTCGTCTTCGACGCGTACCGGCATCACCCTGATGGGCACCACGGCGGGCGGGGCAAGGACTTCGCCGGTGCGCAGGTCGAAACGCGCGCCGTGACGCGGGCATTCGACGGCAAAGCCGTCGACGCAGCCACCGGCCAGATCGCCACCATCATGCGTACACACGTCTTCGACCGCATGGAATGCACCGTCGATGTTGAACACGGCGATCGGCGTGTTGCCATCGAAGACGACGCGAAATTCGCCTGGCGCCAGTTCGTAGCGTTCGGCCACCCGAACCCAGCGACTCATGCGGCGGCCCCCCGCAGCCGCTTGCGCAGCGCCTCGAAGCGCAGGTCGTCGCGGCGTGGCTGACCGAAGCGCTCGTCGCCGTAGGGGAACGGCGAGTGCTCGCCGGTCCGTGAATAGCCGCGACGTTCGTACCAGGCGATGAGTTCTTCGCGGCAATCGATTACCGTCATGCGCATGTCCGTCGCACCGAGCTGCACATCGGCAAGGCGCTCGGCCTCGGCAAGCACGCGCCTGCCCAGACCTTTGGCCTGCAGGGTCGGCGCAACCGCGAACATGCCGAAGTATACCGACTCGCCCTCACGCCGAAGGTGGCAACTGGCGACCAGCGACCCCTCCTGCTCTGCCAGCAGCAGCCGGTCGTCCCGCGAATGCAGCAGCTCGCGAATGCCCGCGGCGTCGGTCCGCTGCCCGTCGAGGATGTCCGCTTCCGTCGTCCAGCCCACACGGCTGGCATCGCCGCGATACGCCGACTCGACCAGCGCGACGATCGCGTCGACGTCGGCAACCGCCGCGGTGCGAAAGGACAGTTCAGCCGGCTTGACGTCGTCGTTCATCGTTTCCCACCAGGCCACACCCGGCTCATCGCAGCAGACCGAGCGACGCCGTCAGGGCGTCGCGAAAGCGCTCGATCTCCGCGTGCGTGTTGTAGAACGCGAGCGACGCCCGACACGATGACGTTATGCCGAAACGCTGCATCAGCGGATACGCGCAGTGATGTCCCGAGCGTACCGCGATGCCGTGGGTGTCGAGGATCGTCGCCAGGTCGTGCGCGTGCACGCCCTCCACCACGAACGAAACCACCGGCACCTTGTCCGCCGCATCACCGAGTACGCGCAATCCCGCCACCGGCCGCAATACTTCCATCAGGTGCGAGAGCAGTTCGGCCTCGCCTGCCACCAGCGCGGGCCAGGGCAGTTCGCGCAGCATGTCGACGGCGGCCCCGAGTCCGATGATCCCGGCGATGTTAGGGGTCCCTGCTTCGAAGCGTTGCGGCGGATCGGCATAGGTCGTGCCTTCGAAGCTCACCGTGCGGATCATGTCGCCCCCGCCCATGAAGGGAGGCATCGCATCCAGCCACTCGCGCTTCGCCCACAACGCGCCGGTCCCGGTGGGTCCGAACATCTTGTGCCCGGTGAACGCGTAGAAATCGCAGCCGATGCGCGCGACGTCTATTGCGATGTGCGGGGCGGCTTGCGAGCCGTCGACCAGCACCGGGACGCCGCGGGCGCGCGCCAGCGCGCAGATCTCGCGGACCGGGTTGATGGTGCCCAGCGCATTCGAGACATGCCCGAGCGCGAGCAGGCGCACGGGGCCGTCCAGCAGACGGCGCAGTGCATCGATGTCGATGTCGCCCCGGTCCGAAACAGGGACGGCGCGCACGCTGGCGCCCGTGCGTTCCGCAACGAGTTGCCAGGGCACGATGTTGGCGTGGTGCTCCATCACCGGCACCAGGATCTCGTCGCCCGGCCGCAGTCGCGGCAACGCCCAGCTGTATGCGACCAGGTTGATCGACTCGGTGGTGCCGCGGGTCAGCACCACGTCCTCGCGGCGCGGCGCGCGGATGAAGCCCTGCAGCCGGGTGCGCGTCGCCTCGAACAGCTCCGTCGCCTCCGCACCCAGAGTGTGCACTGCGCGCGAGATGTTGGCGTTGTGCAGCGTGTAGTACCCGTTCACTGCGTCGATCACGCGCTGCGGCTTCTGCGCGGTATTGGCGTTGTCGAAATAGACCAGCGGCTTGCCGTGCACCGATCGGGCGAGCGCCGGGAATTGTTCCCGGACGACTTCCCAATCCGGCGCCGGAACGGGACCCGAGGGCAGTCCGGGCGCCTGGCCGGGCAGGGAGTGCGCGTTCATTCGGCCGGCAACCCGGACAGCGCGGCGTCGAGTGCCAGTGCGAACGATGAGCGCAACGCATCCTGCGCGAGGATGCCAAGCGGTTCGCGACAGAACGCCGCCGTGAGCAGGCACCGTGCATCCGACTCCGGCAGCCCGCGCGAGCGCAGGTAGAAGATCGCGTTCGCGTCGAGTTGCCCCACCGTGGCGCCATGCGCCGCCTTGACCTCGTCGGCGTGAATCTCGAGCACCGGCTGGGTGTCCACCTCTGCGCCCTCCGACAGCAGCAGGTTCCTGCTCGACAAGCTGGCGTCGCTGCCGTCGGCGCCCACGTGGATGGTGATGCCGCCATGGAATACGACGCGACCCCGCCCTGCGGCAAGCCCGCGCCATGTCAGCTGGCAGGAGGTATCACGCCCGGCATGCTCGATGCCCAGACGCGTGTCCAGATGGCTGCGGCCCTGCGCCAGCTGCACGCCGTTCGCGACCATCGCAGCGCCGTCGCCGGCGAGCCGGACGTTGAGCTCATGGCGGGACAGGCCCGAGCCGAGTTCCAGGTCGAGGCGTTCGTAGTGGGCGAGTTCGCCCAGCGTGGCATCGGTCCGCAGCATGCACGTGGCCCCGGGAGATTCCCGCTGCACGCGCGCATGCGTGAGTCGCGCGCGATCACCCAGCTCGATCCGTGTGGCGCTGTTGCCGAAGTGGGCGTGGTTGCCGGCCGCGATGTAGTGCTCGACGACATCGAGGCTGGAATCGGCGCCCAGGATGACTGTATTGCGCAGGTGCCACGCGCAGTCCGGGGTTGCGATCGCCCCGACGAAAACCAGATGCACGGCAATCGATGAGTTGAAT
>JBBRIE010000011.1:0-27860 GCA_038221545.1 Lysobacterales bacterium | reverse complement strand
CATCGGCAACGGCGAAGCGGCATCTTCGTCGTCTTCATCGTTCAGCATCCCGCCGACCTGCGCGGCGGTCTTGCTGCCGTACCAGCGGTCGTCGATTCTGACCATGTCGAGGTCCTGGGTGAAATCGGTCTCGAGCATGCGGTAGCTCAATCGCACCTTTGCCGTGGTATCGGTCTTCGAGATCACCTTTGTCTTGACGCTGGCGAACACGGGATCGAGCGGCAGTCCGTACGTCGCCAGCACCGTCTTGAATGCGCGGAAGGCACGACTGTACTCGTCGAGGGCAGCTTCGAATGGCAACGCCCGCAGTTGCTCCAGCGTCCGCACCTTGGAATCGTTGGCTGCCGCGGCAAGCGCCTGGAGCGATGCGCGCACCTTCGCACGGTCCGTGAACTTGGCGCTGCTGATCCAGCGCGTCAGCACGTTCACCATCTGCATCGCCTGCGCCTTGCCGGCTTCGTCCAGCTCCTTGTTTTGCTGGATGCTGGCCTGTGCCATGCCCGTCATCATCCCGATCAGCATCGGCATCTGCGCCGCGCCTTCGCGATCGAACTCGGCAAGCTTCGGCTCGAACTCCTTCATCATGTTGTCGACGGCGGCCGGATCCGCGAACTTGGCCAACTGCTCGGAGAAGCGCTGCGCCTCTGCCGGATCGAGGGGCTTGGCGGCCTCCGCCTTCCACTCGGAGCGGAGCTTCTCGAGGTCCTTGGGGGGAACCTGCGACAGCACGAACGCGCGCAGGTCGCCTTTGCCGAGTGCCTCTGCACCGGCCTTGATGGAGCCTTCAGGGGTCCTGGTCAGTGCGACCGGATCGCGCTTGCAGGACGCGACGGACAGGGCCAGCAACAGCACTGCCAGCATCAGGCTGGCATTGCGAAATGAAAGACGCGGCATCGAAGGCATTCCGGTTGAACGGGAGAGCCGGTGAGCCTAGGGGTCGCCCGGCGGTGCGGCAAGTGCGGCAACGCGGGCCATCGCGACGTGGGCGGATCCGGAGCAAAAAAATGGCCCTCGAGGGGGCCATTGGAAATACTGCAGTCCGGATCGCCGGAACGAAAACTTGTTGCAAGGCGTATCAGCAATCGCCGATGAATCGGCAGGTGGAATAATAACCTACAGCGCAAAGTTATTGCAATACCTTAAACATAACACGTTATGTGCTTGAATTAATTGGATTTCTCGTCACGTTTCTGGTCCAGCTCCCCGATCTTCGACGCGCGGATGCGTGCATCGCGCTCGGCGAGCGTCGCGGGATTGGCGTCGCGCGGCAGCGGTCCGGCCGCGGTCTCCCAGGAGCCATACATCGGGTTCGGCAGCATGAACCAGCGCTCGCCCCACCAGCCCTCGCGCGCGTCCACCAGCGAGTCACGGACGGCGCGCGACGATTCCACGCCGTCGACGAAATCGCCGAGGTTGTCGCCGAGCATCGCGAGCACCCGGTGGCTGCGACCGACCAGCTCGCGTCGCGACAGTTTCTCGCTCGGGCGACCCTGTTCCGCGTTGCGCGTGAGCACGAAACGAGCGCAATCCGGCACCGGGAAACCCGTCGCGACCAGGTTGCGGCAGGTCGCGTCGCGTTCGTCGTCGTCGCGGTTGGTGACGTAGTAGAACGCGATCCCGCCCTCGGCGAGGCGCTTGGCGAATGCGGCGGCGCCCGGCAAGGCCCGCGCCCGCTCGTCGAACACCCACTCCTGCCAACGGCGCTTGAAAGCCGCGCGCGAGTCGCCTGCGACCAGGTCCGCGGGGATGGGTTCGACGATCAGGCGTGCGTTGAACGGTGTGTTGTCGAGCAGGGTCTCGTCGACGTCGGCGATGATTGCGAGCGGCAGCGAACCGAGTTGCTCACGGTTGCCGATCGCATCCCGCTCGTCGGGCGGCAACGCGTCCCACGCCGGATCGTCGATGCCGGCATCGACCGCTCGCCATGCACCGGCGAACGCGCCGAGGCTCGCAGCGCGGAACTCCGCCGAGGCTTGCGTCCAGGCGACCGCATCCAGCTTGTCGTTGGCGGCAGGGCCGGCGATGGCGACCTCGGGCGTGGTCGCCGCGTCCCGCACTTGCTGACTCCCGCAGCCGACCAGCCACAGCAGCGATGCACCCAATCCCAGCCAAGCCGCGCGCATGTGAGCTCCTTCCGTTTCGACCGCGGTGGAGTCTACAAGCGCCCCGCGCCGTGTTGATGACGGGTCAGAGCGGTCCCGCGTCGCGGGCGACTAGCCGAGCAGGCGGGCGAGTCGCGCGAACTGGTCGCGATTGCGTTCGCGCAACTCCGACGCGTCGTGTTCGGGATCGTCACCCTCGCGCCGCAGTTCGGCCGCGGGGAGTTCGTCGAGGAAGCGGCTGGGTCGCGCGCGGTTGCGTTCCCCGAAGCGCGAGCGGTATTCGACGTGGGACAGCGTCAGTGTCTCGCGCGCGCGGGTCATGCCGACGTAGAACAGGCGGCGCTCCTCCTCAAGCGTCCCGGCGTCGATCGCCGCATCATGGGGCAGCACGCCGTCTTCCACGCCGATCATCCAGACGTGGCGGAATTCGAGTCCCTTGGCGCCATGCAGGGTCATGAGCCGCGCCTGGTTGCCGGGGTCGTCGCGTTCGCCGTAGTCGAGCAGGGCCAGCTGCGCGTTCAGTTGCGCGAGCCCGCCAGTGCTGGCTCGCGAGCCCTGCGAGCCGAGCCACAGCACGAACTCGTCCACGTTGGCCAGCCGGCGTGCGCGCATCGCCGCGTCCGCAGCATGCCCGAGCGCCGCCCGGTAGCCGGTGCGATCGGCGAGCTCCGCCGCGAGCGCCGCGACTCCCTTGAGAGTGACGAGTTCACGCAGTCCGGCGAGGACCGTGGCGAAACCCGAGAGTGCCGCCGCGGGCCGTGCACCGAGCGTCTGCACGAGCGCCGCCTGTGTCGCGGCGCGTGCGAGCGACAGGCGCGCCTCGCCGGCGACAAGCCCCAGCCGCTCCAGCGTCTGCGAGCCCACGTCGCGTCGCGGCGCGGCGACCGCGCGCAGGAAGGCGGCGTCGTCGTCGGGATTGGCGACGAGGCGGAGCCACGCAAGCAGGTCGCGAACTTCGGTGCGTTCGAAAAACGACTGGCCACCGCTGAGGTGGTACGGCACCCCCACCGCGCGTAGTGCCTTCTCCAGCACGCGCGACTGGTGGTTGCCGCGGTACAGCACCGCGCATTCGTGCCACAGCGGCTGGCCCGTCGATCTGCCGCGCTGCCAGATCTCGCCGGCCACGCGTGCCGCCTCGACGTCGACGTCGGCACAGGCCAGCACGCGGATCGGAGCACCGTCCGGATGTTCGCTCCACAGCGTCTTGGCAAGCTTGTGCGGATTGTTCGCGATGAGCGCGTTCGCGGCGCGCAGGATGCGTCCGCTGCAACGGTAGTTCTGTTCGAGCTTGATGACTTTCAACGCGGGGAAGTCGCGCGCGAGTTCGTCGAGGTTCTCCGGCGCCGCACCGCGCCACGCGTAGATGCTCTGGTCGTCGTCGCCCACCGCCGTGAATGCCCCGCGCTCACCCGCCAGCGCCTTGAGCAAGCGGTACTGGGCGCGGTTGCTGTCCTGGTACTCGTCCACGAGCAGGTAGCGGATGCGCTCGCGCCACGCGGACGCGACATCGGCCCGCTCTTCCAGCAGCCGCACCGGGAGTCGGATCAGGTCGTCGAAGTCGACCGCATTGAACGCGGCCAGCCGCCGCTGGTAGGCGATGTAGAGCGCCGCGGCCTCCCGTTCGCGCGCCGTCGCGGCGCCTGCTTCGGCCTCGGCGGGAGCCAGGGCTTCGTTCTTGGCGCGGCCGATCAACGAACGCAGTGCCTCGAGCGCGTCGGGGCGCGTGGCGGCGGGCGCCAACTCGCGCAGCACCGCGAGGCTGTCGTCCGCGCCGAATACGCTGAAGCCGCTGCGCAGGCCGACTTTTGCGCATTCGACCTGCAGGAACTTGAGCCCCAGCGCGTGGAAGGTCGAGATGGACGGCTGGCGCGTGGCGTCGTCGCTGCGCGGAAGGCGCCTGCTGGCGCGCTCGCGCATCTCGCGCGCGGCCCGGTTGGTGAAGGTGATCGCGGTGATCCTGTGCGGGGCCAGCCCCGACGCGACCAGGTGCGCGATCTTGTCGGTGATGACGCGCGTCTTGCCCGATCCCGCGCCCGCGAGCACCAGCAAGGGTCCGTCGACATAACGGACGGCGGCGCGCTGGGCGGGATTGAGCGACATCGGATCCGATTTGGGCAGGGCGCGCGATTCTACTCGGCAGTCGGGTCTGGCTGCGGCATTTGGGCTGCGCGGGCGCGCCGATCCGGGCGCCCCGGCGAGACGGCCGTTGGCATGGGGCTTTGCAATGCGAGGAGGTCAACTGACACGCCTTCCATGCGCGGCGCAGGAAAAGCGCTATCTGCACCCGGGTGCGCCGCGATTGACGCGCTTTGAACCCGGCCTCGCGCGCGTGCACCCGTCAATGCGACGATGTCGCCCTCGATCAGTTTGCCTTCGTCGCTCGAAGCCCATGGCCAAGCTCTACTTCTATTTTTCGGCGATGAACGCCGGCAAGACCACCACCCTGCTGCAGAGCGCGCACAACTACCGCGAGCGCGGCATGCGGGTCGCGATCCTGACGCCGCAGCTCGACCAGCGCGCGGGCAGCGGCGTGGTGGCCTCCCGTATCGGGCTTTCCGCCACCGCCACCGTGTTCGACGCTGGAACCGATCTCGCGGCGCTGCTGCGCGCCGACATCGAGCGCGAGGGCACGCTGCACTGTGTGCTGCTGGACGAAGCCCAGTTCCTGACCAAGGCCCAGGTATGGCAACTGACCGATGTGGTCGACGCCCTGCGCATCCCGGTGCTCGCCTACGGACTCCGCACCGATTTCCAGGGCGAGCTGTTCGAAGGCAGCCAGTACCTGCTGGCGTGGGCCGACGAGCTCATCGAGATCAAGACCATCTGCCACACGGGCAAGAAAGCCACCATGGTCGTCCGCGTCGACGAGTCCGGGCGTGCCGTCACGCAAGGGGCCCAAGTCGAGATCGGCGGCAACGATCGCTACGTTTCCGTCAGCCGCGCAGAGTTCAAGCTCGTGTTCGAGGGCAGGGGTCGGCTTGAGCTCAAGCAGGGCGAGTTGCCGCTGCCGCCCTGACGGCCGTCGGCGACCGGCGTCCACTGAATGGCGAATCGCGGGCAGTTCACGCGTTCGCCTCCGGATTCATGTTCCCGCTGATACATAGCAGGTGCGGCTGTGCGAGGCGCCGCACCTGGGGAATGGCATGCGTTGCTGGAACAGCGGTCGGAGCATCGGTGTCCTGGGCCTCGGCATCCTGCTGGGGCTGGCGGCCTGCATTCCCGGGCCTTCGGGCGTGACCCGCGGGCCCAGCTCCGGTGTCTCTCCCGCGCATGCCCTGTCGCTGCCGGCGTACGCGGTCGAGGGCCTCTCGCTTGATCAGGGTGAGCTGGCGTGGTCGGGCATCCGCATCGGCACGCCACGCGCCGAACTGGAGAAACTTCTCGCGATGCGCATCGGCCCGCTCGACGCGAACGAGATCTGCGCAAGCTTCGTTGCGACGCGCGCGCTCGGCGACATGCGGATCACTTTCGAATTCGCGGACGAGGGCGTCGATGCGCCGCTCGAGCACCTGTTCATCGCGCTCCAGGGCGACCTTCCCCAGATCGAACAAATCGCGCGGCTGAAGCAGCGCCTGCCCGCCAGCACCTACGTGCCCAGCCGCTATGCACCCGACCTTGCCGAGCGCGACAACCCGAAACCGGTTTACCGGGTCGCGACCACGCGGCCACGCGTGGTGATGCTCAATGCCGACGAAGGTCTCTGGCTCGGCGATCCCCGCTGCTACGACTGAGTCCGGCGGGCCCGGATCGACTCCGCTCCGTTCCGGATCCTTTCATCGCTGGCAGCGCGGGCAGTAGACGCTGGCACGTTGTCCGATCACCGCGTGGCGGAGCGGAGTGATGCAACGCTTGCAAGGCTCTCCGGCGCGGCCATACGCGCTGAGCTCGAGCTCGAAGTACCCCGGCTCTCCGACCGCGTTGACGTAGTCGCGGAGCGTGGTGCCACCCCGCTCGATGGCGCTGGCGAGCACCGCGCGCACTGCCGCGGTGAGGGCCCGATAGCGCTCGCGGGAAACCCGGCCGGCAGCCCGCGCCGGATGGATCCCGGCCTGGAACAAGGCTTCGGCGGCATAGATGTTGCCCACGCCGACCACGATCCGCTGATCCATCAGGAACGACTTGACAGATGCCGAGCGTCCGCGGCTGGCTCGCCAGAGGTGATCGTCGTCGAAGGTCCCGTCCAGTGGCTCGGGGCCGAGGTGGGCGAGCAATGGATGCAGTGTTCCACGCGCCTGCCACAGCCAGCTGCCAAATCGGCGCGGGTCGTGGAAGCGCAACACGCTCCCGCCGCGCATCGTCAGGTCGACGTGGTCGTGCGCGCCCGGCGCGGCGGCGGCGTCGACTACGCGCAGCGAACCCGACATGCCGAGGTGCACCAGTACGTCGCCATCGGCGATGCCGAGCAACAGGTATTTCGCCCTGCGCGAAACCCGCTCGATCACGCGACCGGGCAGCTGCGCGGCGAGTTCGTGCGCGATCGGCCAGCGCAGGTTCGGTTGGCGAACCACCAGCCCGGCAATCTCCCGGCCGAGCAGGTGCGGTGCGATGCCGCGGCGCGTGGTCTCGACCTCCGGCAGCTCGGGCATCGCCTGGCCTCAGCGTCGTCGCCGGCGCGCGACGGTGAGGGCACCGCCGACGAGCAGCAGCAGCGGCAACGCGATGAGCCAGCCGACGCTGATGAACGCCGCTGCACGCTTCGAGAGGGCGAGCGTCGCATCGGGCGCGCGCGGCAGCTCGAGCCCGAGCGTGGTGTCGTCTTCCAGCAGCCAGTCGACCACGCGCAATCCGAACTCCCGATTGCCGCCGTTGCCGAGGAACTGGTTCGCGAGGAAGTCACCATCGCCGATGACAACCACCCGTTGTTCCTGGCGCGTCGGGCCCGGCGACAGACGGGTCAGGGCAAAGCCGAGATCGAGCGGTCCTGGCAGTTCGTTTGCACCCGCATCGAACACGGGTTCGGGCTCCGCCCCCGTCTCGTTCCACGAGGCGGCGCCGGAGCGCAGCAGCGGCGACGCGGCGAAGGCGCCATTCGGCCGCGCGGCGAGCGCCACGGCCTTCGGGAACAACGTGATGACCGTGAAGTCCCGGCTGATGGGGTGCGCCGGATACTGGTCGACCGCGATGAAGCGGAGATCGGGCAACTCGAGCGCCTTGCCCCCGGCGTCGGCGATCGTCCCGGGCAAGCGCAGCAGGCCGAGCGCGTCCATCAGGCCGTCGACGCCGAGCGCGTCCGGGTCCTGGAACCAGAGCAGCGCGCCGCCATCGGCGACGAAACGCCCGATGTGCGCGTGTTCGGAGGGCAGCAGCGCCGCCGACGGCGACGCGAGCACGAGCAGCGCCAGGCCCTCGGGCACCGGCGCCGCGAGCGACAGCGCGATCAGCTTGTCGCCGCGCGCGTTCAACGCTTCCCCGAACTTGCCGAAATCGTGGTTGGCTTCGCCGTCGAAGCGGCGTTCTCCATGTCCTGCGACGAAGCCGATGAGCCTTTCGCCGCTGCGCGCCAGTTGCAGCAGTGCGGCGGTGAAGCTGCGCTCGTCGAGCTGGGTCAGGCGCTGCGTACGCTGTCCGTACCGGATTTCGAGGTCGCCACTGGCCTGCTTCTCGTCGAACGTGAGACGCAGCGTGGGCTTGGCGCGCCGATAGCGTTCCACGAACTTGGCGACCGGTTCGCGCAGCGGACTCGAGGCAGGCAGGTGGGCGACGACTTCGAGGGACTCCGGCATGGCGGCGAGCGCCGCGCGGCTCGCGGCGCTGAGTTCCGCTCGAGTGCCGAGCGTGAGGTCGCGCCGTGCCGTCACGACCCACGCTGCCGTGAGCAGCGCGGCAAGCAATGCCAGCAGCATCAGCCACACCGTCACTTCGCGCAGGACGCGCATCAGCCGCGTGCCTTGAGCCAGGCCACGCGTCGCCACGCGATGGCCAGCATGCCGAGCGTCAGGGTCGCGAGCCAGATCGCGTCCCCCCCGCTGACGACGCCGCGCAGGAACGGCCCGATGTGCGTAGGCAACGCAAGGAAATTGATCAGGCCGTCGGTCACGCCGCGCGCGCGCGCCGGTGCGTCGACCAGCCAGAGAAAGAACTGGAGCGCATAGGCCGCCGCCGCCGCGAGCGCCGGTTGGCGGAACACCGCCGAAGCGGCGACGCCGATGGCGGCGAGACTCGCCGCAAGCAGCGACAGCCCGCACGCCGCGGCCACCAGGCGCCCGGCATCCATTGCGCTGCCTGCCGCCAGCGAGGTGGCCATCGCCAACGCCACGGCTGCGACCAGCCACAGCAGCACGCATGCGCCCAGCCACTTTCCGAGTACCACCGCGAGCGGTCGTACACCCGCCGCATGCAGCGCGTCGAGCGTGCCGCGGCGGTGTTCCTCGCCGATGCTGCGGAGGGACAGGAGCGGAGCCAGCAGGAGCAGGATCCACGCGGTGTTGGCGAGATGCGGCGCTGTCACCAGTTCGCCGACACCGGGTGCGTCCGCGTGCGCGGCACGCTGTTCGGCACCGTCGGTGAAGGCGTCGATCCTGTGCAGGAAGCCCCATGCGAGCATGGCGACCGCAAACGCGAGCAGCAGCCACGCCGACCCGTTGCGCCAGCTGCTGCGAAAGTCGAATGCGGCGATCGCCAGCACGTTTCTCATGACCGGGCGCCTTTGGGAGCAGCGGGCGCCATGCTGTCGCGACCCGCGACCAGTTCCGCGAAGCGCCGCTCCAGCGCATCCTCGCGCGGGCGCAGCAGCAGCAGGCCGATGCCGTGCGTCGCCGCCAGTTGCGAGATCGTTGCGATGCGGCTCGCTTCCAGCGTGACCCACCAGTGGCTGCCATCGACGCCCGCGACGACCTTCGACGCCTCCAGCGGGCGAAAGAATTCCACATCGACGGGTCGATCAAGGCGAACCTCGATCGCGTCATCGGCAAGCCATTCGTCGAGCGGTCCGCTGAAGGCGACCGCGCCCTGGTGCAGGACCGCGACTTCGTCGCAGCACGCACGCACGTCGCCGAGGAGATGCGTCGAGACGATCACCGCCGCCTGCTCCCGCAGCGACGCGATCCACGCGCGGGTCTGTGCGGCCTGCACTGGATCGAGCCCTGCGGTCGGTTCGTCGAGCAGCACCAGGGCGGGGTCGTGGACGAGCGCCTGCGCGAGGCCGACGCGCTGCTGCTGGCCGCGCGACAGCTTGCCGATGAGGCGATCGGCGACGGCCACGATGTCGCCGCGCGCCAGCGCCGAAGCCACGGCCGCGCGCGCGGCGGGCGCGCGCAGCCCGCGCAGTCGTGCGGCATAGGCCAGCGCTTCGCGGGGCGTCGCGTCGCGGTGCAGCGCGGGATGCTCGGGGGCGTACGCGACCAGATCGCGCTGGGCGCGCGGTTCGCGCGCGATGTCCCGACCCGCGACGCGGACACGTCCGCGATCCGGAGAGAGAATGCCGGCGAGCAGCTTGAGCGTCGTCGTCTTGCCCGCGCCATTGATGCCGAGCAGCCCGAGGACACGCCCGCGCGCGAGCGAGAAATTGATGTCGCGCACGGCCTCGACGCGACCGAATCGACGCGCGAGGTGTTCGACTTCGAGGATGGAGGTCACTGGACGGCTGCCGACATTGACCCGATTGTGCCACGCACGCAGCGAACGCCTGAACCGCTGCGCGGCGCCTGTCTTTCCCCCGGTCAGGGAGGCCCCAGTACACTGTGCGCCTGCTCCTTGCGCGATGCCCTCCATGCAAACTTCCCTGGCCGACCTGGCCGCCTTCGGACTGACCGGATCGCCCTGGCTCGCGGTCGTGGTCACGTTCGTGGTGATCGCACAGCTCACCATCCTGTCCGTCACCTTGTTCCTGCACCGCTCCGCGACCCATCGCGGCGTCGACTTCCACCCCGCCATCGCGCACCTGATGCGCTTCTGGCTCTGGCTCACCACCGCGATGGTGACCAAGGAATGGGTGGCGATCCATCGCAAGCACCACGCGCGCTGCGAGACCGAGGAAGATCCGCACAGTCCGCGCTTCCACGGCATCGGCAAGGTGTTCTTCCACGGGGTGGTGCTCTACCAGGAAGCCTGCAAGGACCGCGCGATGATCGAGCAGTACGGCCAGGGCACGCCGGACGACTGGATTGAACGCAAGCTGTACGCGCCGCTGCCTGCGCTTGGTCCGACCACGCTCGCGATCGCGATGGTGGTGGCGTTCGGTTTCGTCGGGCTGGCGATGTGGGCGCTGCTGATGCTGGTGATCCCGGTCGGCGCGGCCGGTTTCATCAACGGCCTCGGCCACTGGTGGGGATATCGCAACTTCGAGACGCCCGACACCGCCACCAACCTGACGCCGGTAGCGCTCATCCTCGGTGGCGAGGAGCTCCACAACAACCACCACGCCTTCCCGAGTTCGGCCAAGTTCGCATTGCGCAAGTGGGAATTCGACATCGGCTGGATCGCGATTCGCGCGCTTCGCATGTTCGGGCTGGCGCGCGTACTGAGAGAGGCCCCACACCTCGAGATCCGAGCCAACGTGACGTTGCCGGACGCGGAGACGCTCAAGGCGCTGGTCGGCCACCGCGTGGGCGTCATGACGGGATACTTCCGCGAGGTGATCAAGCCGGTCCTGCGCGCCGAGTTCGAGCGATCGCGCGCCGCGAAGCGCACGCTGCGCCGCCCGATGCGCAAGGCCCTGCTCGATGACGGCCGCTGGCTCGACGGCGGCGCCCGCGAGCGCCTGCGCGCATGGCTCGCCGAACGACCCCAGGTGGCCCTGGTCGTCGAGCACCGCCGGCGCTTGCAGGTGGCGATCGAGCGTTCGGGCCGTTCCGCCGATGCAACGCTTGCCGCCGTTCAGCAGTGGTGCGCCGAAGCGGAAGCGTCCGGCGTCGCGGCCTTGCAGACCTTCGCAGCTCGCCTGCGCGGCTACCAGCTCGTCGCCGCGCATTGAGTTCGCTCCTTCTCCCCGCACGCGGGGAGGAGGTGGGGCGGAGGGCCGGATAGGGGCATAACGCGCGATTCCTGAGCGCCATTGAGCTGAGTGCTCCCCGCACGCGGGCGAGAAGCAGCGAGGCCAGGCGACCTTCCGTCCGGCCGTCCCGCAATTTGCGACACTTTGCCCTCGCCAGACGCGCGGAGTCAGTGATGTCCGATACCGTTCCCAACCCCAACGCTCGCCGCGCACGCGTGAGCGCGTCGCAAGCGCGCCGCGAGTACGCGGCGTCGATTGCGGATCCGGAGAAATTCTGGGCCGGGATTGCCGAACGGATCGACTGGCATCGCAAACCGACGCGGATCAAGGACACGTCCTTCGAAGCCGCGGATTTTCATATCCGCTGGTTCGAGGACGGCGTGCTCAACGTCAGCGTCAATTGCCTCGACCGACACCTGGCCACACGGGGCGACCAGCCCGCGCTGATCTTCGAGCAGGACGACCCGGCGCAACCCGCGCAGACCGTGACGTATGGCGAACTGCATGCGCGGGTCTGCCAGCTTGCCAATGTGCTGCGTGCGCAGGGCATCCGAAAAGGCGACCGCGTCACGATCTACCTGCCGATGATTCCCGCCGCCATCGCCTCGATGCTGGCGTGCGCGCGGATCGGCGCGGTGCACTCCGTCATATTCGGCGGCTTCGCTGCGCGCTCAATCGCCGATCGAATTCTGGACTCCGGCTCGAAACTCGTCATCACCGCCGATGAAGGCATGCGGGGCGGCAGGGTCGTTCCGCTCAAGGCCAACGTCGATGCCGCGCTCGAGCTGCCGGGCACGAGTTGCGTCGAGTCGGTGCTCGTGGTGCGCCGCACTGGCACCAGGGTGCCCATGCGCGCGCCGCGCGATCAATATCTGGCGCCACTCGTCGATGCGCAGCCGATCACATGCAAACCCGAACGCATGGATGCCGAGGATCCGCTCTTCATCCTCTACACCTCGGGATCGACCGGCAAGCCCAAGGGTGTGCTGCATACGACTGCGGGTTACCTCGTGTACGCGGCCTACACGCACGAGCGCGTGTTCGACTTGCGCAAGGACGATGTGTTCTGGTGCACCGCCGACATCGGCTGGGTCACCGGCCACAGCTACATCGTGTACGGCCCGCTCGCAAACGGCGCGCGTACGCTGATCTTCGAAGGCGTGCCGACATACCCGACCGTCGCGCGTTTCTGGGAGGTCATCGACCGCCACCGCGTCAGCATTTTCTACACCGCTCCGACGGCGCTTCGATCGCTCATGCGCGAAGGCGACGAACCGGTGCGCTCCACGTCGCGGCGTTCGCTGCGCCTGCTGGGCACGGTCGGTGAGCCGATCAATCCCGAAGCGTGGCGCTGGTACTTCGAGGTCGTGGGCGAATCGCGCTGTCCCATCGTCGACACGTGGTGGCAAACCGAAACCGGTGGCGTATTGATCTCGCCTTTGCCCGGTAGCCGCGCGTTGAAGCCGGGCGCGGCAATGCAGCCGCTGCCGGGCGTCGTGCCCGCGCTGGTCGACGCAAACGGCGTTGTACTCGAGGGCGAGGCGACGGGCAACCTGGTTCTCACCGACTCGTGGCCGGGCCAGATGCGCGGCGTGTACGGCGAGCCGCAGCGCTTTTTCGATCCGTATTTCAAGACGTACCCGGGCTACTACTTCACCGGCGACGGCTGCCGCCGCGATGCGGACGGCGACTACTGGATCACCGGCCGGGTGGACGACGTCATCAACGTCAGCGGCCATCGCATCGGCACCGCCGAAGTCGAGAGTGCGCTGGTCGCGCACACGCACGTCGCCGAAGCGGCGGTCGTGGGGTTCCCGCACGACCTCAAGGGCCAGGGCATTCACGCGTATGTGACCCTCAACGCCGACGCGACGCCGAGCGATGCATTGCGTTCGGAGCTCATCAAGGTCGTGCGGCGCGACATCGGGCCGTTCGCGACGCCAGATCGCGTGCAGTGGGCGCCCGCGCTGCCCAAGACGCGATCCGGCAAGATCATGCGGCGCATCCTGCGCAAGATCGCGGAGGCGGGCGACGATCCGATCGCCGCAGAGACGTTGGGGGACACCTCGACACTCGCCGACCCGTCTGTCGTCGCTGCATTGCTCGGCGCGAGGGCAAGACAGCGCAGGCGGGAGCGGGGCTGAAGTCGTCGTCCCGACGTGCGGCGTGCGGCAGGGCGATCGCACGGGCCCACGAAAAAGCCCGCCTTGAGGGCGGGTTTTCGGGCTACTGGATCGACTGCCGCAAGCGGGTGCGTGATGGCACCTACTTGATCTTGCCTTCCTTGTAGTCGACGTGCTTGCGCACGACCGGGTCGTACTTCTTGATCAGCATCTTGTCCGGCGTCGACTTCTTGTTCTTGTCGGTCGTGTAGAAGTGACCGGTGCCGGCGGTCGAGATGAGGCGGATCTTGTCGCGTTTGGATGCCATGTTCAGTTCCTCCTGCTCAGACTTTTTCGCCGCGCTTGCGCAGATCGGCCAGGATGGCGTCGATGCCGTTCTTGTCGATGGTACGCAGTGCATGCGCCGATACGCGGAGCTTTACCCAGCGCTTTTCGCTCGCCACCCAGAAGCGGCGCTCATGCAGGTTCACCTGCCAGCGGCGCTTGGTCCTGTTGTTCGCATGCGAGACGTTGTTGCCGCTCGTTGTGCGTTTTCCTGAAACTTGGCACGTACGCGCCATGGATCACCTCGTCGTATCGGGTCTGACCGCCCGTGGCCCGGGCGGAATCGGCTCCTCGGCAGTGACGATGATTCGTCGCTGTCGCGCGCGCTGGAAGGAAATCGGGGTATCGCCCTGGCGACCCGGCAGCGCGCAGCAGGGTCGGACGCAAGCGTCGGCGAGCCGCGCTTTATAGCGGTTTTGCTCCGCCCAGGCAAGCTCAGCCGGGCTGGAACCGTTCCTCGAGCAGGGCGAAGGTGGCCCGCAAGGACTGCGCCTCGCCGCCGCGTGGGCGCCCCGGGCGGTCGGCGTCGTTCCAGCTGTACACGTCGAAGTGGCACCAGTCGATCCGATCGGGCACGAATCGGGACAGGTAAAGCGCCGCGACGATCGCCCCCCCGTGCTTGCTGGGCGAGCCGTTGGACAGGTCGGCGACGTGCGAGTCGAGCATGCCGCGATAGCCCGCCCAGAGCGGCATCGGCCACAGGGGATCCGCCAGCCTGGCGCCGATCGCGGTCAGTGCCGCGGCCAGTGGCACCCGGTTGGTAAACAGCGCCGGGAGGTCCGGTCCCAGCGCGACGCGGGCGGCGCCGGTCAGCGTCGCGAAGTCGATGATGAGTTCGGGCGACTGCTCGCCCGCATAGGTCAGCGCGTCGGCCAGCACCACGCGGCCTTCGGCATCGGTGTTGTCGATCTCGACGGACAGGCCCGCGCGCGTGGCGATCACCTCGCCCGGCCGGTAGGCGTTGCCGGCCAGCGCGTTCTCGACCGCGGGCACGAGCATCTGCACCCGCACGGGCAGCTTTGCCTCCAGTACCAGGCGGGTCAAGGCCAGCGCGTGCGCCGCGCCGCCCATGTCCTTCTTCATCCAGCGCATACCCTCCGCCGACTTGACGTCGAGGCCACCGGTGTCGAAGCACACGCCCTTGCCGACGATCGCGACGCGGGGATGCGACGGATCGCCCCAATTGAGCTCGATCAAGCGTGGCGGGCGATGCGAGGCGCGCCCCACCGCGTGGATGGAGGGGAAGTTGCCGGCCAGCAATTCCGCACCCACAACGCTTCGGAAGTCCGCCGAGTGCGCATCGGCGAGTTCGCGCGCCGCCTGTTCAAGGTGCTGCGGTCCCATGTCCTCCGTCGGCGTGTTGATGAGATCGCGTACCCAGCAGCTCGCGGCGAGTTCGCGCTCGAGTCGCACGAGGTCGACCCCGGGGGAAGGTAGCAATCGTGCCGGAGGGCGCGGCAATTTCTTGTAGCGTGTGAACCGGTACGAACCGAGCCCGAATCCGAGTGCTGCGAGGTAGGGATCGCAATCCTGAGGCAATGACTCGACGTGGTAGTCGCCCGGAGGCAGTGCATACGGCAGCCCCGCCAGTGCAGCCAGCGATTCCCCGGGGCCGACACCCACCAGGATCCGCTCGATGCCGCCCGCGCGTGACGGCACCAGGCTGACCGCGCAGGCCGGCGCCTCGAACGCGCTCGCGGCAAGCCACGCCTGCGTCGAGAGGTCGCACCCCAGTCGCCATGCCGGCAGGTCGGCGGCGCGGAGGGCGGTAATCGGGATGGACGCCGGGTGCGCCTCGGTCAGGTACGCAGTCATCGGGATTCTCGCGGAAGGATCAGCGCCAGTCTGCCAGCATCGCCGGCAGCGCATCGAGAGCTTCGATCCGATGACTGGGCGGCGCAAGCGCGTTGGGCCAGCGCACGGTTCCCCGATCGAGCCAGACCACTGCGCACCCTGCGGCACGCGCGCCCTCGACATCCATGAGGGGGTCGTCGCCGACATGTAACAGCTCGTGCACCGCGACACCGAGGTCTGCCGCCGCCCGCGCGAAGATGCGCGGGTCGGGCTTGGCGCAACCCACGTCACGGGAGTAAATGCGGACGCGGAAGTGACGTCCGATGCCGATCGCGTCGAGGTCCGCATTGCCGTTGGTCAGGCTGGCAATCGGGTAGCGGGAGGCCAGCATGTCCAGCACCCGGAGCGACTCCGGGTAGAAATCGACGAGGTTGCGCGCGGCGCTGAACGCGGTCATGGCACGTTCGACGAAATCCTCGCCGAAGCCGAACGGCGTGAACACGTCCGCAAGCGACATTCGCCTGAGCGCCGACAGGTCATGCGTCAGGTGGGGATTCGCCTGCCACACCCGGTCGCGCTCGGCCCGCATCGCGGCCGGCGGAAACCCCGCCGCGACCGCCGGGCAGTGCTGCCGCAACCACTCGTCGAGCGCGGCCTCGGCCCTGACGATGCAGGGTTCGATCGGCCACAGCGTGTCGTCGAGATCGAGGCTCAGCGCCTTGATCAACGAAAGGTCTGCTTGGCTGCCGCGCGCGTCTGGTCGGCGACGCGAACCGCGTTCACGGCTCCCGACTTCAAGACGGGGGGCTTGGCCGCCACCGACTTGAGCCACGAGCCCGCACTCGCCGGGGCCAGCTCGTTGACCGTGGTCTTGGCGATCGGCGGCGGTGGTGGTACCGGTGGCTTGCGGCCCACCAGCGAAGCCACCCGGATCTCGCGCGCCGGCAGGGCGGCCAGGAGCGCGGCAGCCTCTGCGGCTGGCACCATCTGCTTCGCGCGCAGCCGCGGCGCCATTTCCGGCCCCGCGAGATACGCGGCGAGTTGCGAGGTGGGCGCCGTCTCCGCCTGGTCGGCGCGTTTGACCGCGTACAGGGGCGCGACGAGGAGGTAGCTGCCGTCCTCGAGCGTTGCGAGGGACGGCGCGACGCCTTCGATGGTGACGAGCTTGAGCTTCTTGTTGGCATGCACTGCCGACAGCGTGGTCACGCCGAGCGCGGCGGGGTCGATCGCGATCGCGTCCTCGAGCTGCTGGGTGTTGAGGTACCGGCGGCCGGCCGCGACATTGAGCGCGCCGTTGCCGAACAGGGCGCGCCGGAGTTCGTATTCAACCCCGTCCAGCGGTCCCGCCACCGCGTAGAGATTGATGGCCTTGTCCGCGCCGTTGACGGCGGACCAGTTGCGGGCGCGCCCTGCGTACACCGCGAGCACCTGCGCGAGCGACAACTGGCTCACCGGATTGTTCGGGTGCACGACCAGCACCATCGCGTCCCACGCGATCGGCGTGAAGCGCAGCTCTGCCTCCAGCGGCGTCGCTGCGCCGCGCGCGCTGAACGCGATGTCAACCTTGCCCTGGCCGAGATCGTCGAGGGCGCTGACCGTGCCGAAGGGATTGATCGCGACCGAATCATTGGTTGCCAGACCCCAGGCTTTGCTGCCCTCCGCCCCGAACGCGCGGGCCGATACATGGTCACTCTTGCAGGTCACGGCCGCGGCGGCACCGGCCTGCAGCGCGGCACCCAGCAGGAGCCCGGCGAGCAACCGCGAACGACCCATGCTGTGCTGCAAAAATAGTTGAGCAATCGTATTGTTGCCCAGCATACAAAAAGTGAATTATCAGAATCTTACGGCATCGCCGTTCGGGCCGGTAGCGGCCCGGTCCCGGCGCCCGGGCTCACTCGAACGCGAGCTTGCCGGAGCGACTTCCGCGCGCGATGCCGAGCACCAGCTGCGCCGGCTTCCGCGACAACAACCGGTTGAACGCCGCGACGTCCGCGGCCGCACTGCCGTTGACGGACAACACGACGTCGTTGGCCCGCAGGCCGTTCTGCGCCGCGCGGCTGCCGCTGGCCACGCGTGCCACCTGGACGCCCGCGATGCCACGTTCGGAGTATTCCGCCGGCAGGTCGACGAAAGTCGCGCCGTTGACGCGCGCGTCGAGTACGCCGCCGTCCGCCCGTTGCCGCGGATCCGCATTGAGGACGGTCGACGCGACGAGGGGTTGTCCGTTGCGCACCATGCCGAGCGCGATCTTCGCTCCCACCGGTAGCAGTGCTTCCTGGTTGGCGAGGTCGCGCGCGCCCGTCACCTTGCTGCCATTGATGCTGACGATGGCGTCTCCGACCCGGACCCCGGCGCGCTCGGCCGGCGAACCCTGGTTGATGCGGGTGACCACTGCGCCACGGCCCGGGCGCACCCCGATGATGCCCGCGAGCGCTTCGTCCAAGTCCTGCGCCTCGATGCCGAGCGATCCGCGCCGAACCTGTCCGCCCGCGATCAGCTGCTGCATCACGTTTGCCGCAAGGTCGCTCGGGATCGCGAATCCAATGCCGACGTTGCCGCCCGAAGGCGAGAAAATGAGGGTGTTGATGCCGATCAGTTCCCCGCGCAGGTTGACGAGCGCGCCGCCCGAGTTGCCCATGTTGATCGCGGCGTCGGTCTGGATGAAATTCTGCACTCCCACCCCGGAGAGGCCCGCGCGGCCGAGTGCCGAGACGATCCCTGAGGTCACCGTCTGTCCCAGTCCGAACGGGTTGCCGACGGCGACGACGAAGTCGCCGACCCGCAGGTCGCGCGAGCGCGCCAGCGGAACCGCGGTGAGTTTTTCGGGCGGCACGCGGATCACCGCCACGTCCGTGGCGGGATCGGCGCCGACCCGGCGCGCGGCGAGCGTGCGCCCGTCGGCCAGGGTCACCGAGATCTCGTCCGCGCCCTCGATCACGTGGTTGTTGGTCAGGACGTAGCCGCGCGCGGCGTCGACCACCACCCCGGATCCGAGCGACTGCTGCATGCGCTCCTGCGGCGCATCCGGGATCCCGAAGAAGTGCCGGTAGTAGGGATCGTTCGCGAACGGATTCGACACGCGCACGCGGGTCTTGGAATGGACGTTGACCACGGCAGGGGTCACTTTCTCGATCATCGGCGCGAGCGTCGGCAGCGCCTGGCCCTCGACCGCGAGCGGCAGGGCGGCGCGCGCGAACGTGGACAGTGCGAGCAGCAATGCGAGGCAAGTCAGGCGGGCGGGAGAGAGGTGCATGCAGGCTGGATCCAGGATGTCGTCGGGAGAGGCGCCCGGCTGTCCGCCGCAGGAATGCCGCCGGCGCGGAAGCTAGCGCGAGCCGCGATAGACACTGGCACCTATCCGAAGTTTCACTGATGGGCCCCGTTCACGCCCAGCTTTCGAGCGAGCGCAACGCCGGAATTCCGATCCCGAAGGTCATTTGCCTAGCTGTACACGATTTGTGCAGGGACCTGAGGCAGAGCCGAGAAAGGAGCGGCAAATACTTGATGCAATGCAAGATTGACGACCCGCCCGCGAGCGCGTACGGTACGGCTCCGCCACAAGATGTTGGGTCTGCGGCCTTCATGGACCCCCAAGGATTGGGTTTTGAGGGCCGAATCGGGGCGGGGTGGGGGAACCGGGGGGCGACGACGGCGCGAACGCTACCCGGGTCTGGAAGGCAGGTACGACACTGCACAAAACAAGAATGCCGCCAGCACGCGAGGGCGGCCCGAAGGAGAGAGACCAGTGACGAATACGGTGCGGCTGGAAGCGGTTCGGACGGTGACGGAAATCCCGCTGCAGCCTGCGTCCTACGACATCTGGGACAAGAAGTACCGCCTCAAGACCAAGACCGGCGAGCCGGTCGATGCCACCATCGACGACAGCTACAAGCGCATCGCGCGCGCGCTCGCCGATGCGGAGGCGACGCCCGAGCTGCGCGGCAAGTGGTTCGAACGGTTCCTGTGGGCGCTCCGGCGCGGGGCGATCCCGGCTGGCCGGATCACGTCCAACGCCGGTGCACTCGCGCACAAGCCGGCCACCAGCACCATCAACTGCACGGTGTCGGGTGCCATCCCCGACTCGATGGACGGCATTCTGGAGCGCGTGCATGAGGCCGGCCTGACGCTCAAGGCGGGCTGCGGCATCGGCTACGAGTTCTCGACGCTGCGTCCCCGCGGCGCCTACGTCTCGGGCGCTGGTGCCTACACGTCCGGCCCGCTCAGCTTCATGGATATCTACGACAAGATGTGCTTCACCGTGTCCTCGGCCGGCGGCCGCCGCGGCGCGCAGATGGGCACGTTCGACGTTTCGCATCCGGACGTGAAGGAGTTCATCCGCGCCAAGCGCGAGGACGGGCGCCTGCGTCAGTTCAACCTGAGCCTGCTCATCACCGACGCCTTCATGCAGGCCGTCGCCGACGACGCCGACTGGCCGCTGGTGTTCCCGGTGCACATCAAGGAGCAGCACGAAGTCGACCTGGTCGACGCGGACCGGGTGATCTGGCGCGAATGGCCGATCAAGGAAGGCTACGTTTCCCGCGAGGACGGCCTCGTGGCCTGCAAGATCTACGGCCACATCCGCGCGCTCAGGTTGTGGGAGATGATCATGTCGTCGACTTACGACTTCGCCGAGCCCGGCTTCATCCTGATCGACCGTGTCAACGAGCAGAACAACAACTGGTGGTGCGAGAACATCCGCGCCACGAATCCTTGCGTGACCGCCGACACCTGGGTGCAGACCTCGAACGGTCCACGACAAGTGCAGGATTTGCTGGGTGCGGCGTTCGAGGCCCGCGTCGACGGCGTCGATCACGCGACCGGTTCGGAAGGCTTTTTCCGCACGGCGCGCAAGGCCGTGGTTCGGTTGAATACGCGCGAGGGTTACGCGCTGCGCCTGACTCACGATCACCGAGTGCGCAAGGTCTCGCACAAGACGCGCTGGTCGCTCGAGACCGAGTGGTGCGCCGCGTCCGCTCTCTTGCCGGGCGACGAAGTATTGCTGCACGATCATCGCAAGCAGTCCGAATGGTCCGGCCGCTACAACTTCGATCAGGGGTTTCTGCTGGGGCTCCTGCGTGGCGACGGCATACTCAAGACCGACAAGGCGGTGCTGTCGGTGTTTCACGCGCAGGCGGAGGTCAATGGCGACCCCGGTGGTCCGACCGCAGGCGCGATGGCGCTGATGACGGCAGCGGAGGCGGCTGCAAGAACCTTGCCGCACCGCGCCGATTTTGCAGGTTGGAGCGCGGTCAGTGGACGTAACGAGTATCGCCTCGGGTTGTCCGCGCTCAGGGATTTAGCGTTCGAGGTCGGCATGCTTCCCGGCGACAAGACGCTTGGGCCGGCGTTCGAATCCACATCCAGCGACTTTCATCGCGGCTTCCTGCGCGGATTGTTCGACAGCGACGGCTCGGTCCAGGGCAGTCAAGTCAAGGGCGTGAGCATCCGCCTCGCGCAGTCGGACTTGCCTTGCCTTGAAAGCGTGCAGCGCATGTTGCTGCGGCTCGGCATCGGATCCACGATTTATCGGGATCGGCGCGAGGCAGCGGTTCGCGCGCAACACGAACTCGCGATTGCCGGCGACAACGTGATGTTGTTTGCGCAGGCGATTGGTTTTGCCGAGAGCGATAAACAGACTCGACTCGAACGGCTGATCGGCGACTACGCCCGCCGCCCGAATCGCGAACGTTTCACTGCGGTGGTGGCGTCGGTAAGCGAAGCGGGCATTGAGGACGTCTATGACGTCCGGGTGCCCGGCATCAACACCTTCGATGCCAACGGCCTGCATGCGCATAACTGCGGCGAACAACCCCTGCCCGCGTACGGCGCATGCCTGCTCGGCTCGGTCAACCTCACCAGTTTCGTGCGCGACGCGTTTACTTCGCGCGCGCGTTTCGACTGGGATGAGTATCGCGAAGTGGTGATGGTGTTCACGCGCATGCTGGACAACGTGGTCGAGGTCAACGGCCTGCCGCTCGAGCAGCAGCGCGCGGAAATCCTCCGCAAGCGGCGCCATGGCATGGGCTACCTCGGTCTCGGTTCGACGCTCACGATGCTGCGCATGCCCTACGGATCGCCGGAGTCGCTCAGGTTCACGGAGGAAGTCTCGCGCGAGATGGCGCTGGCGGGCTGGCGCGAAGCAGTGGAGCTCGCGAAGGAGAAAGGTCCTGCCCCGATCATGGACGAGGAATTCGAGGTGACCCCCGAGATGCTCCGTTTGCGACCGGAAATGGAAGCGGACGGCTTCAAGAAGGGCGACGCGATCAAGGGCCGGATCCTGCACTCGCGCTATTCGCGCTACATGCAGCGGGTCGCGGCGGTCGCGCCCGAGCTGGTGGACGAGATCGCCGCGCACGGCGCGCGTTTCACGCACCACACCTCGATCGCGCCGACCGGGACGATTTCGCTCAGCCTCGCCAACAACGCCTCCAACGGCATCGAGCCTTCGTTCGCGCACCAGTACTCGCGCAACATCATCCGCGAAGGCAAGAAGTCGAAGGAGAAGGTCGACGTACTGAGCTACGAGCTGCTCGCGTACCGCACGCTCGTGAATCCGAAGGCGCAGCCGCATACGGACGATGCCGCGCTCAAGCTCCCCGACTACTTCAACTGCGCCGACGACATCACTCCCAAGGCCCATGTCGACATCCAGGCGGCGGCGCAGAAATGGATCGATTCCTCGATCTCCAAGACCGCCAACGTGCCTACCGATTACCCGTTCGCCGACTTCAAGGACATCTACACCTACGCCCACGCCCAGGGCCTCAAGGGCTGCACGACATTCCGCTTCAACCCGGCCGCCTTCCAGGGCGTGCTGGTGAAGGAAACCGACCTCGAGAACACCGTCTATCGCTTCGAGCTGGAAGATGGCACTGTGGTCGAGGCACGGGGCAACGAGGAGATCGAGTACGACGGTGAGATGCATACCGCCGCCAATCTCTTCGATGCACTCAAAGAGGGTTACTACGGCAAGTTCTGAGGAAGCGCTTCCTCCGTTCCGCCGCCGTCCAAACCCCAGCCAAATGGCAAACCAGCAGCATCAACCAACTCCGGAGAACTGAAATGGCAACACGCAAGAAGAGTGATACGGGCGTCATCGCCTCGATTGGCCATGCGGCCGACGTGGTCGTGCACAAGGCGCAGGACGTGGGCAGCGCGATCGCCTCGGGTGCCTCCAGCGCCGCAGGCGCGATCAAGAAGGGCGCAAGCACCGTCGGCAAGGCGGTGGCGAAGCAGGCTGGCGTGGCCAAGAAGGCCGCCGGCAAGGCCGTCGCCAACGTCAAGCGCAAGGCCACCGCGGCGAAGAAGTCCGCGAAGACGACGAAGTCGAACGTGAAGCGCAAGGTGACGGTCGCGAAGAAGTCCGCCGCGAAGAAGGTCTCGGCCACCAAGGCCAAGGCGACGCGCAAGGTCGGTGCGGTCAAGAAGACCGCGAAGACGGTCGTCGCGAACGCCAAGCGCAGGTCTACGATCGCCAAGAAGACCGCCGTTCGCAAGGTCGCGGCGAAGAAGGGCGCGAAGACCAAGGCGGTCAAGAAGACTGCGCGTTCGGCTGCGGCCAAGAAGGGCGCGCGCACCAAGGCGGCCAAGAAGAATTCCGCCAGGAAGTAGGCCGGCTTTCAGCGCGGCGCATAGACTCGCGCCGGCCTTGAAAAGGCCGGCGCGGTTTTCATCCCACCCAGCATGCAACGACGTCCGGAACGCAGCGATGGCCATCAGAATCGACCGCAAGATCAAGAGTTACTCCGTGCAGAAGCCCGGCGATGCCAGCGCCCCCGCGGCGCCTGCGCCCACGCCGTTGCCCGTGGCCTCCGCGCTCGCCGAAGTCATCCAGATGAGCGAAGCGCTCGAGCGGCCCGACACGCTGGTCGGCGCAACCTACAAGGTCAAGTCGCCGCTGTTCGAACACGCGCTCTACGTCACCATCAACGACGTGGTGCTGAACGCGGGCACCGAATACGAATTGCGACGGCCCTTCGAGATCTTCATCAACTCCAAGAACATGGACCACTTCCAGTGGATCGTGGCGCTCACGCGCATCATGTCCGCGGTGTTCCGCAAGGGCGGCGATGTGACGTTCCTGGTCGAGGAACTCAAGGCCGTGTTCGACCCGCGCGGCGGCTATTTCAAGGCCGGCGGCGTGTACATGCCGTCGATCGTGGCCGAGATCGGCGCCGTCATCGAACAGCACATGAAGTCGATCGGCCTCATACACGACCCCGAACTCAACGACGACCAGCGCCGCCTGATCGCCGAGAAGCGCACCGCCTACGAGGCCCGCGCAAAAAAAAACTCTGAAATGAGCCAGCTCGGTGCCGCTGCGCGCAGCCGCGCCGGAACGCAGGCCGAGGGTTCGCTTGGTTCCGCGAGGCAGGGATCCGGTTCGGGCGCCGGTGCCGGCGAAGACGCGGTCCAGTCATCCGACGCCGGCGATTTTCCGCCCGGCGCCACCCTTTGCAACAAGTGCCACACGACCGCGGTGATCTTGATGGACGGGTGCGCCACCTGCCTTTCCTGCGGCTACTCGAAATGTGGTTGATCGCCGCCTGATCGCGGTCTCGTGAGTCCCGGCAGCGCACCCATGATCGGCCTCTTCGGCTGCGGGCTCTGGGGATCCAACATCCTCCGCGACCTGCTGAGTCTTGGTGCCCGCGTTACGGTCGTGGACGTCGACCCCGCTGCCCGTGAGCGGGCGCTCGAATGCGGGGCGACGGCCGCGTTTCACGAGCCGGGCGAACGGGTCGCCGTGGATGGCTGGATCGTCGCAACGCCGGCGCGAACCCACGCCGCGTGCATCGCCGCCGTGGACGGGCAGCGCCTGCCGATCCTCTGCGAGAAGCCGCTGACGATTTCCGCGGCGTCCGCGACAGAACTGGCGACGGGCCTTCGGTCCCCGCTCCACGTGATGGACGTGTGGCGGTACCACCCGGCGGTCGAGGCGATGCAGCGCATCGTGGACGACGGGCCGCTCGGCGCGGTGCATGGGCTCGCCTCGACGCGTGCGAACTGGACCAGTCCGCGAGTGGACGTCGACACCGCGTGGAATCTGGCGCCGCACGAAGTCTCCATCTACCGTCAGGTCTTCGGCACCCTGCCCGAACCGATTTCCGCATTCGCCGAGCGCATCGACGGGCAAGTGCGCAGCCTCTGGATACGCTGGGGGCCACAACCATGGATGGCGTCCGAACTGTCGAACAGGCACGCGAACCGCCGACGCGAGCTCCGACTGCATTGCGAGCGCGGCGTGGCGTCCTTCGACGGAGCGAAGCCACAGGTGATCGAGATCGCGGGTGGCTGTTCCGACAACAAGCTCGAAGCGACGGAACGTCGCGAGCAGATCCTCGATCCCGAGACCGCGCTCATGCGCCAATTGCGGGACTGGCTTGGTTTCGTGAGCGGCGGCGCCGAGCCGCGCTCCGACCTCGCGCATGCCGTTGAGGTCGTGACACGGGTCGAACGCATGTACGCGATGGCATCGACGCCGCCGTGACCGCGTTCACGATCGTCCTGCCGACGACGAAGGATCGCGCCCCGGTCCTCGACCCCGTGCTGCGCCACGTGCAGCTGCAGACAGTGACAGACTGGGAACTCTTCATCATCGGGGATGGCGTGACCGCCGAAACCCGCGACACGATCGAACGCTGGTGCCGCGACGATACGCGCATGCGGTTCTTCGACCATCCGAAGCACACGCGCCGCGGCGAGACCTACCGGCACGCGGCCCTGGCGCAGGCGCGAGGACGCAACGTCGCGTATCTCTGCGACCGGGACCTCTGGCTGTTCGATCACCTCGAGACCCTTTCCGCGGCGCTCGAGCACGTCGATTTCGCGCATTCACAGGCGATCGCCATCGATCCTCGCGGCATCGTTTCGTACAAGATCGAGGTCTCGCTCCAGGACCCGACGCAACGCGCGATCTTCCAGCGGCGAAAGCTCGCGGTGGCCATGTCGACCGTGGGACACAGCATGGCCAGCTATCGAGAACTCCCCTTCGGTTGGCGCACGACGCCGGCGCAGTCCAAGACCGACCAGTACATGTGGGCGCAGTTCCTGGCGGATGGCCGACTGCGCGCGACGAGCGTCGCAGACCCGACCGTCCTCTACTTCAATCGGGGCGACCACCCGGGATGGCCGAGCGCGGCCCGTGCGGAAGAACTTCGGCGCTGGCACCGGATTCTCGGCGACGTGGCAGCGCAGCTCAAGTACCGCCAGCATGCCGAAGCGCTGCTCAGGCGACCCTGGCAGCGGGCGCTGCACGCGGCGCGAAGTTGGCTGTTCTGGCATCCTTCCGTGCCCGCGGCCTATTGGCGGATCTGTGGGGCGATTGCACCGCGTACCTGGTGGTCGAAGTTGCGAAGGGGACTGCGGCATGCGTGGTTCGAACTACGTCGGTCGCGACATCGCGGCGCTCGTCGAGGCGAACTGCCCAGCACTACTTCGGTCCGCCGCTTCCGCGCAGGCCCCCTCGAGGCCGAAGCCTATCGACTGTGCGTCCGGGGCGCGGCTGGCGTCGGTGCGTCGGTGTATGCGCGCGGCGAGGAACTCATGCGCTTCGATTGCTTCGGCGCAAGGGGGCATTTCCACATCAATTTTGCGCAGTCGAGGTTCATCGCGGGTGGAAGGATTCCCCGCATTGCTTTCCTCGCGCGACACGTGGAGCAGCAGGCGACCGAAGCGGTCGCACAGTTGCGCGCGAACCTGCGAAATGCAGCGGCCTGCAACTGGAGCCCATCGGTTTCCGAGCTGGAGATTCCGCAGGAAGTCGTCGATGCCATCGCGCGCTTCATCGAGGACGAGTTCAATGCACTGATCGCAGACCCCGCTGCAGGCGGTACAGGATCCTCCACACCGTCCTGAGGCATCGCTCGCGCAGGCGTGCGGGTTCAGGGCCCACGCCCTCGATCGCGTCGTCCAATTCCTGTTGGTTGAGCAGGCGTTCGTCCGCGACGTACCGGCGCAGGTTCTCCTCGAACAGTGCAAGGTGTCGCTCGCCGCAGTCGTCGAGGCGCGGCGTGTTGTGGGGACTCAGCAGGACCTGCGGCATCGACCAGAACGGACTGTCGGCCGGCAAGGGCTCGACTGCGAATACGTCGAGCCCCGCGCCCGCGACGTGCCCGCTGCGGAGCGCTGCGAGCAGGGCGTGCTCGTCGACCACTCCCCCGCGCGCGACGTTGATGACGAACGCGCCGCGCGGCAATGCCGCCAGTTGGGTTTTACCCGGCAACCCACGCGTCGCGTCGTTGAGCGGGCAGGCAAGCACCAGAAATTCGCACTGCGTCAGCATCGCCTCCAGCCGTTCCCCGTCCGCGGCGCAGGCAACGCGGTTGAATCCATCGGGCATGGCTTCGCGGCGACGACGCCACCCCAGCAGTGTCATTCCGAGGGTCTGTGCGTAGCGCGCGAGGGTGCCGCCAACATGGCCGACGCCCACGATGCCGAGCGTACGCCCGCACAGCGCACGGCGTCGCGTGGCCGGCGGCGCCAGCCATTGCCGCCAGCGCCGCAGGGCGGTGAGTCCCGCGTGGTCGTAAGTCAATGCCATCATGAAGAACAGCGCATGCTCTGCGAGCGCCGGCGCGGATCGTCCCGCTGCGGAGGTCACGTGCGTATTGCCAACGAACTGACCATCGTTTGCCAGCAGCGGTGACCAGCTTCGCCAGACGGACTGACCAGCCTCGCCGTCGGAACTGCCCACGGCCGGCGACAACTTGACCGGCGGCTATCGACCCAAAGCGGACATCAGGCTGCAGCCGATATCGATAGCGAAGAAGCACTACGGCTTCACAACGCAGGAGCGTGCCGCAGATCGTTGTTTTCTTGCTCAGTCGCTTTCGCCGGCTCGCTTCGTGATTCACTAATTGAGCATGCGAACCGACGGCTAGCCGCCTAGATGCGGGCCGTTCTTCGCGCTAGTGCTAAATCGGCCCTCTAACTTGTCGCAGCAGTTTGCGATCGGCGATTGAAAGGTGCATGCCGGCTGCGGCGCCGTAGGCAACTTCAGCCCGCTCAGTCTTTCCGTTTTTTGCCAGGGTTTGCCCCCATGCAAGGTGCAGCGCGCCCCAGCGCGGCGCGCGTTCAACGGCCGCGGCGTACTTGCGCTCTGCTTCGACAAGGTCGCCGGTGCGCGCCAGAGCATCACCCCAGAATTTCAGCGGGTCCGCCCATCGCGGGCTTTTCCGGTGGGCCTGCCCGAACAACGCGATCGCGCCTTCGGCGTCGCCGCGGGCGAGTTTCGCGCGCCCCCATTCGGCATCGGCGAACGGAAGTGATGGCCCTTGTCGATGGCCGACTCGTCGAGCGTCGGAGAACACCGCGTCGTGCCCAATTCCGATCATCTACTCATGCTTTCGCAGCCCGATGCGGTTATCGCGGCGATACAAGACATGCTTTCGCAGGTGCGCAAGAAGGCGCCGCGAAGTAGTCGGTAGCGCCCAAAAGTGGCTCTGGGCGCCGGTGACAGCTCTTGGCCCACTCTGTGAACCGCCAGCGGTGAAGAAGCGCAGACCAGCACCGAGAATTCAACAGCAACTGGAACGCGTCAGCGCGCTGCTGAAAGCCCCCAGCGCGTGATCGACGAAGCTCTCG
>JBBRIE010000010.1:0-28539 GCA_038221545.1 Lysobacterales bacterium | reverse complement strand
AGTCGACCCGGAACTCAAGAAACTTTGACGAGGTTGGCGCGCCGCTGAACGTGGCGAAGCGGGTTCACGCCGCTTCCACCCCGCAATTCGCGTGCGGTCCCAAGCTCTCCCGACCGAGCAGTGCTCGAACCGGGCTATCAAATTGACTCCGACCAGAAACCATTGGCTGTTCCTGTTGCTCGGAGCGCTCATCGGCGCGCTGGCGACCGCGGCTTACTGGACCCATCGCTGGAAGGCCGAGGAAATCCGGCTGAATGCAGCGCACGCCGAGTTGAACCTGTCGCTGCTCGAAAGGCTTCCGCAGGGAGGCAACTCCGTGAGGGACTCCCTGCGCCGCGAGGCACAGACCTACCTTGGCATCCTCGGTGCTCGCGATGACCTGTCGTTCCACCAGTGCGTAACGCGCCGTCGCTTGCTCGATCGTGCGGACAAGCTTGCGGGCCTGACCAGCGGCAACGATGACCTGGCGAGGCACGCGGAAACGATGCTCAGCCGGCACCGCGCCGGTGGCTTCGTCTGCGAGAAGCGCTGAAAGAATTCAGCTCGGACGATCGACCGCGTATCGCGCGAGGTCGGCCAGCGGCTCCGACACGATGCCGGATTCGGCAAGTGCGGCGAGCGCCGTGGCGCGGTGATGCCGGGCGTGTTCGCGGGCGCCGTCCATGCCGAGCAATCGAGGATAGGTGGGCTTTGACGCTGCGGCGTCCTTGCCGCGGGTCTTGCCGATGATGCCAGTCTCTCCCTCGACGTCGAGGATGTCGTCACGGATCTGGAACGCGAGCCCCACCGCGAGCCCGTAGCGCGCGAGCGCATCCAGCGTGGAGCGCTCAGAGCAGTGCGCCGCGGCCGCACCGAGCAGCACGCTGGCGCGGATCAGGGCGCCGGTCTTGAGGGTGTGCATGCGCTCGAGTTCAGCCAGACTGAGCTCGCGACCCACCGCATCGAGGTCGAGCGCCTGTCCGCCGGCCATGCCCTCGGATCCGCACGCCTGCGCCAGCAGCTTCAGCATGTGGCTGCACTGGTTCGGCGCGGTGAGGCCGCAGTTGGCGACCAGCTCGAAAGCGAACGCCTGCAGCGCGTCGCCGGCCAGGATCGCAGTGGCTTCACCAAATGCCACGTGGCAGGTCGGTTGCCCGCGCCGCAACGCATCGTCGTCCATCGCCGGCAGGTCGTCGTGTACCAGCGAGTATGCATGGATGACCTCGACCGCGGCAGCGGGCGAGTCCAGCGAGTCGAGCGTTGCACCGAGCGCCGTCCCGGTGGCGTACGTGAGCAGCGGACGCAATCGCTTGCCGCCGCCGAGCACGCTGTAGCGCATCGCCTCGTGCAGCAGCGTCGGTGGCTGCGAGGGTGGCGGCAAGCGTGCGGCGAGAACCGATTCGGCGCGCGCCGCAAACTCGATCAGTGGCGGCGTCAGCCCCGGCCGCGTAGGGTCAGGTGGCGTCGGGTTCAAACGGCCGCGCCGATGCCGGATCGGCAGGATCGAGCAATTGCTGCACGCGCAGCTCGGCGTGCTGGAGTGCCTGCTCGCAACGCCGGAACAACGTCACGCCGCGCTCGAAATCGAGCAGGGACTGCTCGAGCGGCTGCTCGCCCTGCTCGAGTTTCGCGACCAGCCGCTCGAGCTCCTCGAGCGAGGATTCGAAGTCGGCCACGGGTGATCGATCAGCTTGCGGCGGTGGCGGTGCGGCGGGCATCTTGCTCATGCCGGCACGTTAGTCGTTGCCCGCCACCGCGGTCAACGTGCGCGCGCAGACAGGCACGCGCCGGCTGCGTGGTCGACCGCAGCCTGCCGAGCGGGGTTGGATGACGCGTGACTTCTCGATGGAACGCCTCCGGGAATTCCACACCCCTGGCCTTGGTCAATGCTCGGGCGGTCACGACGGCGTCCCGACGGCAGCGTGACTCCTGACAGCCTCCACGAAAGACATGGCAGTTCAAAGCAATTTCACGCGACTCGTTCAGAGGCTCCCCAACGCCGTGGCAAGCGGCCGCCGCGCGACCGGTGATCAGGAAACATCCAAGACTCTCCCAGCGTCGGCTCCACATGGTTGGACCGAAGACTCCCGCGTAAACTCCATTGTCCAGTTGGTCTCCCAGGTGGTTCCGTTGTCTGCTGAAAATGCCTGCTCCCAGCGAAGCGTGTGCGGGTCCAGACGTGACCAAAGTAAGCGGACCTTGATCGCGACGCCTTTGAACGTGTCTTCTGCGTAGAAGCTACCAACACCGTCTTTAAAGCGACCCTTTACAGGCAAGTCCAACTGGCCGGGGAAGCGTCCGTCCAGCCACCAGATTGCCCAGGTTTCCGTACTGCTATCGAAGGAGCGCATCGCCATAGCGCGGAATTCACCCTCCGGAAAATTGAGCCAGTTGTCTTCAATGTTGCCAAAGCCACCAAGAATCCTGCGGGTGGACATTGCACCTTCAAACTCGATCCAGTCTTGGCAATTGACGAGGCGCTCGCTCAGTCGGCGATGCTTTACGTGCCAGTCACCCAGTACGAAATCGAAATCAGTGGGAGCTGAGGGAAGTATTGGCAGTGCCACGAAAGCGTCCTCCTTGGGTCCAGCGCTTGAATTGCCTTGTCAGCGGCCATGCTGCTTTGTGCAATAGTAAATCTCACCACTAGCCGCCGTTAATCCCATCGTGATGGTTTCGTGGCTGCTTGCGAGATCGCCTGCATGGGTCATGTCCACTGTGAATCCCGCGCCGCGAAGCCGTTCAATATAATCTGGGCCATAACGCCGGACGTGATCCATCTGACCAAAAGCATGTAATCGTTCGTGAGGATCGACTATTGATGGATCCTCGAATGTTTTCTCACTGGTGATCGGAACAACCAGTACTGCCCACCCGTCGTTCTTTAGAACCCGGAACAACTCCCTCATTGCCTGTTTATCATCAACGACGTGCTCCAGCACATGACTACAATAAATCACATCAAATGATTGTTCGGCATATTGAATATTGGTGATATCCATTTTTACCATGGCACGTGGGTTAAATAGGTCAGCCGTAAGGTAACCGCCGCCCAGTCGCTCCCTGAATCTTGACTCAAAACAAGGTTCGGGTGCCACGTGAAGCATCGTTTTTGACTTGCCGTCAAAAAGGTCGGTCTTTTGTTGCAGGAACAACCATATAAGACGGTGTCGCTCGAGAGCCCCGCAGTGAACACATTGAGCGTCTTCACGCGGCACGATCCCAAACTGACGGAATCGACGGGACGACTTGCCACACACAGGGCAAATTCTTCGCTTGCCATAGAATGGCACTCCCCTCACCACGTCCCTGAAATCCCGGAGAGGTCGCTTTGCCCACTCGGGCAATCTTGATGCTACTGATCTCATGTACTTGCTCCTTAGGGCGGCGAACGACCCGAATCAAGCCGCGCCGCGAAGCGCAAAAAATGGGTCAGAGACATTCCTCGATGGTCTGCCTCGGCGGCGCCCCGACCAATTGCCGCAGCGATCTTCGTCCGCAAGCGCGTGCCACCGAGCGCTCGTTTCTGACCAATGTAGCAGCGGCTCTCGGCAAGCGACTCAGGTGACTACCGGCAAGTGCAAGTCGTGGGTGATTGAGCGCAGGCGTGCACCTCGACCGGGTGCGGCAGCGTGTCTATCCTCGGGCATGCCGACGAACGCGAGCGGGGGCCACCTGCGCAACATTCGAAAAGTCATGACTGCGGGGCTGCTGGCGGGCATGTTGTCGTTGCCTTTCCCGGCCGCCGCTGCAGCGGCAGAGTGCTTTGGCCGTGATGGGGACAAGGCGACTCAGTGCCAGTTGCGCGTGGCTGGCCTCTACCACGCGCTGACCACGGTGCAGGCCCGCTACGACTGAACACGCCCGCGTGCCAGTTCGCGTCCGATTTCGAGCGCCGTCCACTGCTCCAACTCCTCAGCGCTCCCAGCGCAGCTGCGCGTCAACCGCGGCCAGTGCTTCGCGAAGTCGCTCGCTGACCAGCGCGTCGCCGATTGCCGCGACGCCCTGGGCGTCGAAGATCAGAGGGATGCGATCGCGTTGCCAGGGCGTGATGCCCAGTTCCTGCAGCAGGAGTCGCACCGGCCGGTTGGGGCCGTCGGCGTGCACGCGCATGCGCTCGCCGCCGTGGCGGAATGCGACGGTGAGGGCAAGCGGCGAACGCGCGTTGGCGTGCAGGCTGCCGATGCCTGGCGGCAACATGAGGGCGCAACGACCGTCCCAGGGCGAAGACCAGTCCGGTGGGATAGGCGGCAGGGGCGACGTCAGGTACAGGCGATCGCGAAAGCGCCGCAGCGCGAAGCCCCGCCACATGAGCGCGGGCGAGGCGTCCTCCGGCGCATGCAGCAGTTCGGCGCGCAACAGCTCCAGTACACGACCGGGCGGCGGCGGCATCCCGGACTCCTCGATCCACGCCCGCACCGATTCCTCGAGGTCGAACGGATCCAGCGTCCTCAGCACCGCGCAGTCGAGGCTCGGCCCATCGCGCCGCATCGAGTCGAGCAATCCGCGATTGCGTTTGGCCAACGCCTGGCTCGCGCCTTCGATCAGGTGCGCGCTTTGAGCGAGTGCTGCGCCGAACTGCGGCCAGCGCGCGGCGAGGCGCGGCAGGACTTCGAGGCGCAGGTAATTGCGGTCGTGGCGGGGATCGGCATTCGAGGGGTCCGCGATGGTGCTCAATCCCTCGGCGTGGGCATACGCATCGATCGTAAACTTCGGCACCTGCAGCCAGGGACGCCCCAGCCATCCCGGAGCGAGCTCTCGCCACTCGCGCATTGCCGCGAGGCCGTGCACGCCCGCACCACGCATCAGGCGCAGCAGCAGCGTCTCGGCCTGGTCATCGGCATGGTGCGCGGTGAGCAGCAGGCATCCTTCGTCCATTGCGCTCGCCAGGGCCGCGTAGCGCGCGCGCCGCGCCGCGGCTTCCAGGCCTTCGCCCTCGCGCTGGACAGTCGCCTGCAGCACGCGCAGCGGCACGTCGATTCGAGCGCAGGTATCGGCGCAGCGCCGGGCCCATTCGTGGCTGTGCGCGGAGAGGCCATGGTCCACGTGCAGTGCACGCAGCCCGCGTGCGCGCGTCGCGTCGTCGCTCGCCAGCAGGTGCAGCAGCGCGCTCGAATCGCCGCCGCCGCTGAAAGCAACGACAATCGTGCCGTTCGTCGGCGCGCGCGCGAGCGCGGCATGCACCGGGGCCAGCAGCTCGCCCCGTCGTGCGAAGGGCGGCACGTTCACCGCGATCTGCGCGACGTCAACGACGTTATTCGCCCGCGAAGGCGCCGAGCTTGCGGAGCCTCGCGTAGCGAAGATCGACGCGCTCCGACGTCGGGATCGGTTCGAGATCCGCCAGCGCTTCCGCCAGCGCCACGCGCACATTGCGTGCGGTCGCGGCGTGATCCCGATGCGCGCCGCCGAGCGGTTCCTCGATGATGCGGTCGATGAGGCCGAGTTCCAGCAGGCGCGGTGCGGTCATGCCGAGTGCTTCCGCAGCGTCGCGCGCGCGCTCGGCGCTCTTCCACAGGATCGAGGCGCAGCCCTCGGGCGTAATCACCGAATACTCCGCATAGCGCTGCATCAACGTGCGGTCGCCGACGCCGATCGCCAGCGCACCGCCCGAGCCGCCCTCGCCGATCACGTTGCATACGATGGGCACGCGCAGGCGCGACATTTCCATGAGGTTGCGTGCGATCGCTTCGGACTGACCGCGCTCCTCCGCGCCGACGCCCGGATACGCGCCGGGCGTGTCGATCAGGCACACGAGCGGCAACTCGAAACGCTCCGCCATGCGCATCAGGCGCAACGCCTTGCGATAGCCCTCGGGGCGCGGCATGCCGAAATTCCGGCGGATCTTCTGTTTGGTGTCGCGTCCTTTCTGCTGGCCGATGACCATGATCGGCTTGCCGTCGAATCGCGCGAGGCCCGCGACAATCGCGGCGTCCTCGCCGAACGCGCGATCGCCCGCGAGTTCGTGGAAGTCCTCGAACAGCGCGGCGATGTAGTCGAGCGTGTAGGGACGCTGCGGGTGCCGCGCGATCTGCGTGACCTGCCAGGCGTTGAGGCCGGCGAAGATCTGCTCGGTCTTGGTCGCGAGCTTTTCGCGCAGCTTCGCCACTTCGTCGTCGATGTTGAGCGCATTGCCATGGCTCGCCGCGCGCAGCTCGACGAGTTTCGCCTCGAGCTCCGCGATCGGCTGTTCGAAATCCAGAAACTGCGTGCTCATGCGCAACCCGCTACCCGCCAACGTGAAAGTATACCGGCGGGCGCGGCAGGACCTGCCCGTCGCGCCGCGCCGGGGCCGCGCACGGCATGGCTGCGATACCGTGGTTCCGGGCTCGCGAGGCCGGGCGCTGCGGTTTCCGCGCCACTGACACGATCTAACGTGCGGGTGTCGGCGCGGTTTCGTTGCGTGCGCGGTCGTCACGTCGATGGTGCGTTCCGCGCCGCGCGCGATGGCTGGTTACCAGCTTCGCGACGGCCGCGCGACCTTCCTCCGACACGTTGCTGCTCACGTCGGTGAGCAATGCGTGCACCTCCTTCGCGACCACGCGCTCGCGCTCGCGCATATCGGCGAGGGCCGCGTCCAGTCGCGCTGCGTCGAACGGCTCCGCGGCCAGGGCGTCGCGCACGTCCTGCCTGGCCTCGCGCATGCCTCCGAAACCGGCGCGTACCTTCGCACGGTGACGCGCATAGGCCGCGTCGAGCGCGGCGTGGTCGGACTCCGGCGGCACGCGCGCCAGCGTCTCCGCGCGTGGCATGCGCACTGCGCCGCCGAATCCGCGACCGTGGCCGTGGCCGTGTTGCCACCAGCCGGCGGCGAGTGCGGCGCCGAGCAGCAGGTTGAGCGCGATCGACAGCAACAGGGCAGCGAGCAGGTTGGCGACGCAGCGGCGAACCTGGGTCATCGGGTGCGGGACTTCGGGATGGGAACTCGTCGATTTCAGCGCTTGCAATGGACCGCCACCATGGACTTGGCCTGCGTAGAGCCCCGGAGAACCGCGCCGCGCCGGAATGGCGCCAACGCAGCGTCAGGCAGGTTTCGACGGCTTCTCCGCGCGCGGCGCAGCAGTTTCGCGGGGCGCGGTCCACTCGCGCATCGCACTGCCGAGGAAGCGCGGCGTCAAGGCGATCGCGTCCCGAAGCCACGGCCGGAATCCGCGCGCGCCTTCCGGAAGGTGCTGGAACACGGGTGTCGAGACGAACGGCTTCTGCCGGGCGATGCCCTTGATCGGCGTCTCGATGGTTGCACCCGGATCAAGCGGACGCGGTGCGCAGACGAACAGCAGCCGCTCGCCGATGCCCTCCACTTCCTCGGAGTGCCAGTCACCGTCCGGAACCACGTGCCCCAGTGCTGCGCGGAATTCCTCGGTGAGCAGAATGTACTCGCGCATCCCGAGGGAATTCTTGAGCAGGCGGTGCACCAGGATCACGCCCTCGCCGGCGAGCTCCTCGAACTGACGCACCTGCTTGATCGCGATGTCGTCGACGTGGACCACGAACTTGAGTTTGAGGTCGCTGACGTTGGCGCACGCCGAACACTCGCAATGGCGGCGCTCGACGCGGATGCGCTGGATCTGGCGCGAGAACGCGCCCTGCAGTGCCTGCACCTGATGCATCACGGAGCCGCAGGCGGCTAGTGTCGACCCGCCCGTCTCGGCGAACAGCAAGGCGGCATCGCCTTCGAGATTGTTGACCGAGAGCGGATGCTCTGCCCGGTCGATGATCGACTCCATCAGTTCCGTGACGATCTGCTCCGCGTGCTTGAGGCTCACCGCGCGGTGCGTGACGAAGTTGGTGTAGCCGCTGATGTCGGCCATGACCAGCACGCATTGACTGAGCCGCATTCGATTTACCTTGACCGTGGCCGAACTGGCGCTCAGTGTTTCGCCGGTGATGTTAATGCGTCGTCGAGGGAAGTGCAGGAAGCCGTGAAAGCGAACGGCAGGTCGCTGACAAACGGCCGACCGCCGGGCATCAGGCCGCGGCGGCGGCGGGCGCCGACGAGGACGATCCGATGAGCTCGAAGTCGGCCACGATCGGATCGTCGGCGAGCGCGTCGAGCAGGTCAGGGGTGACGCGGACGCGCCAGCGATCGCCGAGCTCGAGTACGGCGCGCGCATCGGCGCCGCGGTACTCGACCAGGATGCGCGTGCTGCCCGGCAGGAACGGCTGCAGCAGGCTGGACAGGTGCGCCACGTCCTCGGCGCCGCCGGTCGCACCGGCCCGCGCCGTCAGGGTGAGCTTGAGCGCGCGTGTCTGGCGTGCGCATGCGTCCTCGAGGGGCTCGGCATGGCGTCCGCGGATCTGCAGCTGGCCGCTGAAGTCGTCCATGTGCAGGTTACCTTCGACGAGCAGGAGCGCGTCCTTGACCAGCAGCGCCGCAGCCGTGGCGAATTCCTCGCTGAAGAAACTGATCTCGATGCGACCGCTGCCGTCGGCGAGCTGCACGAAGGCGCGATCGCCGCTTCGTCGGAGCAGTGCGACCTGGCCCGCGACGCGCACGAGCGTCCCGCGGTCGAAGCGCTTCTTGTCTTCCGGCGGTGGCTGCCAGTGCGTGGCAATGCGTCCGAGCGAACTCGTGGTCACCTGTTCGACGACGCCGCGCCATGCGTCGAGGGGGTGGCCGGAAAGATAGAAGCCGAGCACATCCCGCTCGAGCGTCAGCCGGCGCGCCTGCGGCCACTCGGCGACGACGGGCCAGTCCACCGCGACCGGCTTCGCGGCACAGTTGCCGAACATGTCCGCGATGCCGGCATCGCGGTCGCGCAGCGCCTGTTCGGCGGCGCGTGTCGCGAGCGGCAGTTGCAGCGCGAGCGACGCACGGTTGGGAGCGAGTCCGTCGAGCGCGCCGGCCGAGAGCAGGGCCTCGAGGGCGCGCTTGCCGATGCGCGCGGGATCGACGCGGCCGCAGAAATCGGCGAGGTCGCGGAACGCGCCGCCCGACTCGCGCTCGCGCTCGATTTCCCGGCAGGCGTGCTCCCCAACGCCCTTGATGGCGCCGAGCCCGTAGGCGATCGTGCGCGAGTCGCATGCGCGGAACCGGTACCCGCTGGAGGCGACGTTCGGCGGCTGCACCGTGATCCCCAGCAGGCGCGCATCGTCGAGGAAGTTGACCACTTTGTCGGTGTGGTCCATGTCCGACGACAGCACCGCCGCCATGAACTCGGCCGGGTAGCGCGCCTTCAGCCACGCGGTCTGGTAGCTGAGCACCGCATAGGCGGCGGAATGCGACTTGTTGAATCCGTATTCCGCGAACTTCTCCATCAGGTCGAAGATGGCGGAGGCGACCTTTGCCTGGATGCCATGAGACGCTGCGCCGCTCTCGAACTTGACCCGTTCCTTCGCCATCTCCTCGGGCTTCTTCTTGCCCATCGCGCGGCGCAACAGGTCGGCACCGCCGAGCGTGTAGCCGGCCAGCGCCTGCGCGATCTGCATCACCTGTTCCTGGTACACGATCACGCCGTAGGTGGGTGCGAGGATCGGTTCCAGCAGCGGATGCGCGTAACTCACCGTCGCGCGCCCGTGCTTGCGCGCGATGAAGTCATCGACCATGCCCGACTGCAGCGGGCCTGGCCGGAACAGCGCGACCAGCGCGACGATGTCGTCGAAGCAGTCGGGCCTGAGTTTGCGCACCAGCTCCTTCATGCCGCGCGACTCGAGCTGGAACACCGCCGTGGTCTGGCAACGATGCAGCAGCGCGAAAGCCTGTGCGTCGTCCAGCGACACCTTGGCCATGTCGAGCAGGGCTTCGCCGGACGCCGCGCGCGCAGCGTTGATGACGCGCACCGTCCAGTCGATGATCGTCAGCGTGCGCAGGCCGAGGAAGTCGAACTTGACGAGGCCGACGGCCTCGGTGTCGTCCTTGTCGAACTGGGTCACCATCGCCTCGCCTTCGGCTTCCGCGTACAGCGGCGCGAAGTCGGTCAGCGCGGTCGGCGCGATCACGACGCCACCCGCGTGCTTGCCCGCGTTGCGCGTCAACCCTTCCAGCGAGCGCGCGAGGTCGACGAGCTGGCGCACGTCGTCTTCGTCGCGATAGCGCGCGACCAGTTCCGCGGAAACGCGTTCGGGTTGCCTGCGACTCGCGTCCGACAGTCCCAGCGCATCTTCCAGCGTGACGTCGAGCGGCCGCAACGGCACCGCCTTGGCGAGGCGGTCGACGAAGCCGTAGCCCATGCCCAGCACGCGTCCGGTGTCGCGCAGCACGGCCTTCGCGGCCATGGTGCCGTAGGTGATGATCTGGCTGACCTTGTCATGGCCATAGAGTTCGGCCACGTGTTCGATCACGCGGTCGCGCTGGTCCATGCAGAAGTCGATGTCGAAGTCGGGCATCGACACCCGTTCGGGATTGAGGAAACGCTCGAACAGCAGGTCGAAGCGCAGCGGATCGAGGTCGGTGATGCGCAGCGCCCACGCCGCCAGCGAGCCGGCGCCGGAGCCGCGCCCGGGTCCGACCGGGATCTCCTGGGTGCGCGCCCAGCCGATGAATTCGGCGACGATGAGGAAGTAGCCCGCGAAGCCCATCGACTCGATGACGCCAAGCTCGAGGTCCAGACGCTTCGCGTAGGCCTCGCGATCGAAGGACGGCGCCAGGCCGTGCTCCGCGAGCCGGCTCGCGAGCCCGGCTTCGGCCTCGTCGCGCAGGTGTTCATTCTCGGAGCGCCCGGCCGGCGTCGGCGACGCGGGCAGGAAATAGCGGCCAAGCTCGAGCTCGAGGTTGAGGCACTTCGCCAGTTCCACGGTATTGGCGAGCGCGACGGGCACATCGGCGAAGCGTTCGGCCATCTCCGCAGGAGAGCGCAGGTACTGCTCCGGCGTGTACCGGCGCGTACGCTTCGCGTCGCTCAGGAACTCACCGTGATGGATGCACACGCGCGCCTCGTGCGCCTCGAAGTCATCCGGCGCGATGAAGCGGACGTCGTTGCTCGCCAGCACCGACACGTCGCCGCGTCGCGCCAGTTCGAGCGCCGCGCCGACGGCGTCCTCCTCATGTTCGCGCCCGCAGCGCACCAGTTCGAGGAAAAGGTAATCGCCGAACGCGTCCTGCCATTGCCGAAGCTGCGCCGCGGCGCCGGCGTCGCGCGCGCCCAGCGCCTCCTGGATCACCCGCGAGCCTGGTCCGAGCAGCGCTGCGAGGCCCGTGCCCGCGACCAGCACTTCGGCCTGGGTCAGCACGATGGGCCTGCCGGGTTGCCGGCGCCGGTAGCCGAGCGTCAGCAGCTGGGCGAGCTGGCGATAGCCGTGGTTGTCGCGGCACAGCAACGTGACCTCGCCGACCTGGCCGCGCTCATCGCAGACGCGGACGTCCGCGCCGATGACGGGCTTGATGCCGGCGGCTTCGGCGGCCCGGTAGAACTTGACCAGGGCGAAGAGGTTGGCGGCGTCGGTGATCGCGACCGCGGGCATGCCGGCGGCCGCGGTGGCGGCCACGAGCTCGTCGATCCGCACCGTCGAATCGCTGAGCGAGAACTCGCTGTGCAGGTGCAGGTGAACGAAAGAAACCGGCGACGTCATGGCCACGACGAGCGTAGCCGCCGGCCCTCACCCCCACAAGACTTGACCTCGCGAATCCGCGGCGCGATCGCGATCAGGAGGTGAATGGGCGCACCGGAGCGCCGATCGCATGGCGCCATCGAGCCCGGTGGCGCGGTTGCGGCGGCCGGGTCAGGGAGCGGGTGTGCCGATCGGTTGAGGGCCGTGGGCGTGGCTGCAGCAGTCGCGTCGCGCCGGCTAACGCGCCAGTGGCACGCCGGTCAGTTGCGCGCTCAGCTTCGCGAGGCGGGCGCGGGCCGCGGGATCCTTGGGCTGTGGGTCCCTGGTGTCGGCTGGCTTGCCTTCCAGATAGAACGCACCCGCCTGCAGGGTGGGCGCGGTGATGAGCGCCATCACGCGGTCGCGGCCCTCATCCACGCTGGTGCGCGGAGTGACCCCCAATCCACGCACCATGGTGGTGTCCATCATCGTCGCCGGATGCAGGGCGATCATGGTGATGCCGTCCCTGGCGAACAACGGCGCAAGCTCCACGGTCATGGTGGCCTGCGCGAGTTTGCTCTGGCCGTAGCCGCGCCCGTGGGCGCCGGGTTTCTCAAGCATCACGTCATCGAAGTCGATGGCCGCGGCACTGCCCGAGGAAATATTGACGATCCGCGAGGGTGCCGCCGCCGCGAGGTTGGGCCGCAGCTTGTTCACAAGAACCCATCCGGCGAGATAGTTCACGGCGAACTGCAACTCGTGGCCGTCGGCACTTTCGCGGCGGGGCTGTCTGGAAGTGAACGCCACGCCGGCGTTGTTCACCAGCAGGTCGAGCCGGGGATGCTCTTTCGCGATCGTGTCGGCGAAGTCGCGCACGGCCTCAAGCGAAGCGAAGTCCGCGGCGATGAATCGGGCACTGCCCTTGCCGGACTTGGCGACTTCATCCACCACCGCCTTGCCGCGCTCGGCATTGCGCCCGTGCACGATCACGTGGGCACCGTCGGCCGCGAGCGCAAGCGCGAGCTCGCGACCGAGGCCGTCGGTGGAGCCCGTGACCAGCACGGTCTTGCCGGCGTAGGAGAGTGGTGGCTGCTGCGGCTTGGCGTGCAGCCCGGTCGCGGCGAGCAACAGCCCGGCAAAGCTCAACAGAATGTGGGACAGCCGCATCGCGAAACTCCTCTACAGTCAAAGATATTCCGGCACAGGCACCCATGCGGCGCCAGCGCGCTTACCGACGCAGCAATGATCGTAAGCTTCCCGTAACACCAGACGCTCCGCAATTGGAACTGTCAGCCTATTGCTCCCGCCTCGGCACGATCGCAGCGGCGGTTGATCAAGACTGCAGCTTGAGGAGCGAGATCTCCCAACTGTCGAAGAGGCCAGGCGCGAGCGCGGCGCGCACGGGCGCGAAGCCGCGCCGGTGTTCGGGGCAGGGGCCGAGCGCGCGCAGCGCAGCGAGGTGCTCGGGTGTCGCGTAGCCCTTGTGCGCGGCGAAGCCGTAGCCGGGCCAGCGTGCGTCGAAAGTGGCCAGGTGCGCATCGCGTGCGACCTTGGCGAGGATGGAAGCGGCGCTGATGGCAGGAATGCAGGCGTCGCCGTCGATGATCGCGTGCGCCTCGCAGCACAGGTCGCGTGGCAGGCGGTTGCCATCGATCAGCGCCCGCGCCGGAGCGGGCAGCAGCGCGGCGAGCGCGCGCGCCATGCCGAGCAGGGTCGCGTGCAGGATATTGAGGCGCTCGATGTCCTCGACGCCGATGAACTCGACGCGCCAGGCGATCGCGCGCTCGCGGATGCGGGCGGCGAGCAACTCGCGGCGTTCGGGTGCAAGCACCTTCGAGTCGGCCAATCCCCGCAATGGGCGGCGTGGATCGAGGATCACCGCGGCGACCACCACCGGGCCCGCGAGCGGACCGCGTCCGGCCTCGTCCACGCCGGCGACCAGGCCATCGCAGGCGAGCAGGCGCAGCCGCTCCGTGCGCGCGATGCGGCGGGGTCGCGCGCGTGCGCTCACGTCGCGTACCCCGTCCGATCCAGCACCCCGGCGACAGCGTCGGCCGCGCGCTCATCGGCGCCGCGCCGCAGTTGCTCGTGGATCTCGCGGCAACGCGCGATGTACGCCCCGCGTGTATCTGCGTCGGCTGCGAGCGCCGCGTCGAGCGCCAGCGCGAGGTGCGGTGCGGTGCAGTCCTCCTGCAGCAATTCCGGCATGAGCGGTGCGTCCGCGAGTACGTTGGGCAAGGCGTAGTAGCGGGACTTTATCAACCCGAATGCGCGCACGATCCACGCGGTCGATGGCGCGACGATGTAGCCGATCACCGTGGGTGCCTTCGCGAGCAGTGCCTCCAGTGCGGCGGTGCCGGAGGCGAGCAGCGCCACGTCCGCCGCGGCGAGCGCATCCGGGGTCGCGTCGTCGACGATCGAAAACCGGCCCTCCGCGCTCGCCTGCTCGAGCGACGGGTGGCGGGCGCGCGCCTGCGACAGCAGATCGCTGAACTGCGCGTGGCAGCGCGCATTGGCCATGGGCGCCACCAGCCGCAATCGCGGGTGCCGCTCGAGCAGCAATGCCGCGGCATCCAGGAAGACAGGCGCGAGCCGCTGGATCTCGCTTCCGCGGCTACCGGGGAGCAGTGCCAGCAGCCGCGCATCCGCAGGCACGCCGAGTCGCGCGCGCGCGCCATGGCGGTCGGGATCAAGCGCCGCGCGATCGGCCATCGGATGGCCCACGAACACCGCGTCGACGCCGTGCCGCGCGTAGATCGCAGGTTCCATCGGGAACAGGCAGAGCACGCGCGCGGCGCTGCGTCCGATGCGTGCCGCGCGCCCGGCACGCCATGCCCATACCGACGGACTGACGTAGTGCACCGTGGCGATGCCCCGCGACTTCAGCGCGCGCTCGAGCCGCAGGTTGAAATCCGGCGCGTCGATGCCGATGAAAACGTGCGGTTGCCAGTCCAGCAACTTGCGGCGGAGCGCAGCGCGCAGGCGCAACAGGCGCGGCAGGTGCGCGAGCACTTCGCCGAGTCCCATCACCGCGAGCGCATCGCTCGGCCACCACGCGTCGAAACCCACGGCGCGCATGCGCTCGCCGCCGACGCCTGCGAACTTCGCTTCGGGGTAGCGCTGCCGCAATTCCCCGATCAACCCTGCGCCGAGCAGGTCTCCGGAATCCTCGCCGGCGACCAGCGCGATGCGTGGCGCCGCTCGACCGGATCGTGCGGAAACGTCGGCGCTCGCGCCCACCTCGTGCTCAGCGCACCAGCGAGCGCTGGCTTCGGTCGATGAAATCGAGCAGCTGCCGGACCTCCTCGCTCTCGCCCGCCATCGTGGCCAGCGCCGCGCGCGCCTCGCTGAGGCCCAGGCCCGACTTGTACAGCGTGCGGTAGCCGCGGCGGATGGAACGGATGCTGTCGGAAGAGAATCCGCGCCGGCGCAGGCCTTCGGTGTTGATGCCCTTGGGCTCTGCAAACGTGCCCGCGACCATCACGAACGGCGGCACGTCGCGGTTGACGACGGCGCCCATCGCCGTGAACGCGTGCGCACCGATCTGGCAGAACTGGTGCACCAGCGTGAAGCCGCCGAGGATCGCGTAGTCGTCGACGCGGACGTGCCCGGCCAGCGACGCGGCATTGGCGAAGATCGTGTGGTTGCCGACGAGGCAATCGTGCGCGACGTGCACGTAGGCCATGATCCAGTTGTCGTCGCCGATGCGGGTGACCCCGGCGTCCTGCGTGGTGCCCCGGTTGATGGTGGCGAACTCGCGGATCGTGTTGCGATCGCCGATCTCGAGCCGGGTGGGCTCGCCAGCGTATTTCTTGTCCTGCGGTTCGCCGCCGATCGCGCAGAACGCGCCGATGCGGTTCTCGACACCGAGGCGGGTGGGACCGCTTAGGTGCACGTTTGCGGCAATCTCGCAGCGGTCGCCGATCTCCACGTCCGCGCCCACGATGCAGAAGGGGCCGATGCTGACACCGGTGCCGATGCGCGCCCCCGGATCGATCAGCGCGGAGGGATGGATCACTTCAGCGACTCCGTTGCGCGCAGAGGATTTCCGCGCTCGCGACTTCCTGGCCATCGACCAGCGCGCGACCCTCGTACAGGCCCATGCCGCGCAGCGTTCGCCGCAGCTTCACTTCGAGCACGAGCTGGTCGCCGGGCACCACCGTCTTGGTGAAGCGCGCCTTGTCGATCTTGACCAGGTAGTAGAGCGGATCCTCGTCCGCGTCGTCCGCCGCCGAGAGCTGCGTCAACACGCCCGATGCCTGCGCCAGCGCCTCGATGATGAGCACGCCCGGCATGACCGGATGGCCCGGGAAATGCCCCTGGAAGAACGGTTCGTTGAACGTGACGTTCTTGATCGCGGTCAACGCCTTGCCGCGCTCGAAGCCGATCACGCGATCGACCAGCAGGAACGGATAGCGATGCGGCAGCAGGTTGAGTATGCGGGTCACTTCGACCGGCAAGGGCAAATCCATCGGCGGGTTACTCGGCGGCAGGCAGGGTTGTGGAGTGAAGGCGCGGCAATCTACACGGACAGCGGCCTCGAGTCGCGCGTTGCGCGAGGCGGACCCGGGTCACTCCGTGCCCGCCTCGCCGGAACGCGCGGCGCGAAGCAGTTTGCGCAGGGTAGCGTCGAGCCGGGCGAAGCGGGCGGCATTGCGGCGCCATTCCGCGGTGGGCGAAACGGGCAAGCCGCCCGAATACACACCGGGTTTGTGGATGCTGTGGGTCAGCGCGCTGGCGGCCGTGACCGTGACGCCGTCGCAGATGTCGATGTGCCCGCCGATCCCGGCCTGGCCGGCGATCAGGCAGTTGCGGCCGATGCGCGCGCTGCCCGCCACTCCGACGCAGCCCGCCATCGCGGTGTGCGCGCCCACGTGCACGTTGTGTCCGATCTGCACGAGGTTGTCGAGTCGCACGTCCTCTTCCAGCACGGTATCGCCCAGCGCGCCGCGGTCGATGCAGGTGTTGGCGCCGATCTCGCAATCGTCGCCGACCGCCACGCCACCCAGTTGCGGCACCTTGATCCAGTGGCCGTTCTCGTAGGCGTTGCCGAAGCCGTCCGCGCCGAGGACCGCGCCGGGATGGATGCGCACGCGGCGACCGAGGCGCACGTCGCGCACGAGCGTCACGCGCGCGACCAGTTCGCAGTCCTCGCCGACCACGCAGTCCTCGCCGATCACGCAACCCGCGCCAACGATGGCGCGGGCGCCGATGCGGGCACGCGCACCGACGACGACCTGCGCGCCCACGTGCGCGCTCGGGTCGACGACCGCATCGTTCGCGATGACCGCACTCGGGTGCAGCCCGGCATCGCGTTGCGGGCGCCGTTCGAAGAGAGACGCGAGGCGCGCGAAGTCGGCGTAGGGACGCGCGCTGACGAGGGCCGCGACGGGGCAGTTCGCGGCGTCGCCCGGCGCGAGCACGACCGCGGCCGCGCGCGTGCCCGCAAGGGCGCTGCGGTAGCGCGCGTGGGCAAGGAACGAGAGTTGTGAGGGCGTCGCCGACTCGAGCGTCGCCACTCCGTCGACAACGATCGACGCGTCGCCACGCAGTTCGAGGCCGAACCGCGACGCGATGTCCGCGAGCCGGAATGCCGGCTGGCTGCTCATGGCACGAGCGGGGCGGGGGCGCCCGGCCTGGGTGCAGTGCGCAAACGCTCGAGCACGCGGTCGGTGATGTCGATGTTGGCGGACGCGAACAGCACCGGGCCCTGCAGCACCAGATCGTACTTCTGCTCGCGCGCGAACTCGACGATCACTGCCTGGATTTCCGGCCAGCGTCGGCCCAGTTCCTCGGCGCCACGCGTACCGAGTTCGCTGCGCCACTGTCCGCGCAGGCGTTCGATGCCGCGTTCGAGCGTGCTGATCTCGCGCGCCAGCTGCGCGGCCTGCGCAGGATCGGCACCGGGAGCGGGTGCCTGCTGCGTGCGCTTGAGGTCGGCGAGGCGTGTTTCCTGGAGCTTGAGTTGCGCGTCGCGCTCACGGAATTCCCGCGCGAGGCGGTCGCGACCCGCGGCGACCTGGGGGGCGTTGTCCAGCAGACGCTTCATGTCGACGTAAGCGATGCGGGGCACCGCCTGCGCCGCCAGGGGCGCGCCGAGCGCGGAGAGCAGCAAGGCCAACAGCATGCCCCACGCGAACCCGGCCACCCGGACCGGATGCGCCGGGCGCATCCAGGTGCTGCCCTTGGCGCTTGCGGAGTTCATCGCTGGGACTGCCGCGTCGTATCAGAACTGGTTGCCGAACGAGAACTGGATCGTCTCGGTGCGATCGTTGTCGTCGCTCTTGATCGGCGTGGAAAGGTTGATGATGATCGGCCCGACCGGCGCCTGCCATTTGAACGAGAGGCCCGCGGATGCGCGCAGTTCGCCGGTATCGAAGGCGTCGAAATCCTCGAACACGTTGCCGACGTCGACGAACGCGGACAACTGCGTCGAATCCGCGCCCCGCTTGAGGAAAGGGGTGGGGAAGATCAACTCGGCCGTGCCGACGGTCTTGAACGCGCCACCCAGCGCCTGGCAGTTGCTGTCAGGCTGGCCGACCGCGAGGAAGCAGGGTCCGAGCGTGTTGTCCTCGAAGCCGCGCACGCCGTTGACCGTGCCGCCACCGTAGAAATTCTCGAAGAACGGAAGGACCTCGCCGTTGCCGTATCCATCGCCGTAGCCGACTTCGACCGACCCCAGCAGCGTCAGCCATTCGCGCACCGGGAAATACCGCGCGTACTGGTACTGCACCTTGAAGTACTCGGCGGTCGAACCCGGCAGCGCAATCTCGGCGAACAACCGCTGGTAGCTGCCGCGGGTCGGCGCGAAGAAGCGGTTGCGCGAATCGCGCGCCCAGCCCGCCTCCAGCCGCCATGTGTGGAAGGTGGTGTGGCCGACCTCGTTGACGTAGTCGATGTAAGGCGGCGGCGACAGCCCCGCGATCAGCCCGAGCTGGTTGCTCTCGATGCCGAGCGAGGCGCTGACCGTGTCGGTCTCCGTCAGCGGGATCGCGGAAATGATCGAGGCCAGCGTGGTTTGCGACGTGAACGCCGCGATGTTGGCTTCGCTCTGGTCGATCTCCGAGTAACGCAGGTTGTAGCCGAACGCGATGCCGCTGTCGGTGAAGTAGGGGTCGTAGTAGCTGAAGTCGAACCGCTTCACGATGCGGTTGTTCTGCAGCGTGAGGTTGACGCTGTTGCCCGAACCCAGGAAGTTGCGTTGGCTCACGGAGAGACTGGTCAGCAGTCCCTGCAGCTGCGAATAGCCGAAGCCGAACTGGAACGCTCCCGAGCTCTGTTCCTCGACCGTGACCTCGAGATCGACCTGGTCCTCCGTGCCGGCCACCTTGGGCGTCTCGATGTTGACGGTGCTGAAGTAGCCGAGGCGACGCAAGCGCACCTTGGAGCGGTCGATCGCGGCCTGCGAGTACCAGCCGCCCTCGAACTGGCGCATCTCCCGGCGCAGCACTTCATCCTGGGTGCGGGTGTTGCCCTTGAACGCAATGCGGCGGACGTAGACGCGCGGACCGGGGTTGACCAGGAAGATGACCTCGACAGTCTTCTTGTCGCGGTCGAGATTCGGGATCGGGCTGACTTCCGCGAACGCGTAGCCGAGGTTGGTCAGCACGCGCGTGATCGCCTCGGACGTCTGCTCGACCCGGCGCTGCGAGTACGTGTCGCCACTCTTGATCCGGACCAGCGGCCGCAGTTGCGCCTCCTCGAGCACCAGGTCGCCTGTGAGCTTGACTTCGCCGACCGCGTACACCTCGCCTTCGCGGATGTTGGCGGTGACGTAGATGGAGCTGCGGTCGGGGCTGATGGCGACCTGCGTCGACTCGACGTTGGCCTCGGCGTAGCCGCGATCCTGGTAGTACGCCTGCAGCTTCTCCAGGTCGCCGGAGAGTTTCTCGCGCGAATACTGGTCGTCGCTCTTGTACCAGGACAGCCAGTTGGTCGTGTTGGACTCGAAGTCGTCGCGGATGTCGGCGTCGGCGAACGACTCGTTGCCGACGATGTTGATGTGCTTGATCTTGGCGGCCTTGCCCTCGGCAATCGTGAGGTCGATCTGCACGCGGTTGCGTTCCAGCCTGCGCACGCGGCCCTCGATGCCGACGTTGTACTTGCCGCGGTTGTTGTACTGCCGCTGCAGCTCCGAGATCGCACGCTCCAGCGCCAGGCGGTCGTAGGTGTCGCCTTCGTTGAGGCCGATCTCGCGAAACGCCCTGCGCAGGTCCTCGTCCTTGATGTCCTTGTTGCCGCTGATGTTGACCTTCGAGATGGCGGGGCGTTCGGTCACCTTCACCACTAGGATGTCGCCCTCGCGGTCGAGTTCGACGTCATTGAAGAACCCCGTCTTGAAGAGCGCCCGGACGGCCTCGGCGGCGCGCGCGTTGTCGATGGAGTCGCCTTTTTCGACCGGCAGGTAGGAATACACGGTGCCCGCGGAAATGCGCTCGATGCCGTCGACGCGGATGTCGGCGATGGTGAACGGATCGAAGGCGAGCGCGTCACGCGCGCACAGGGTGGCCAACAGAATCAAGGCGGCAACGCGTTTCATCATTACTCCTGACAGCAGGGAGAGCCGGGCGGCCTTGCGTGGGACGCGCGTACTCGTGGAACGGACGGCAACAGGATGCGGTTAGGAAAACTGCCGGAATATGTCGTTGTAGAACGCAAGTCCCATCAGCCCCACCAGCATCGCGAGTCCGATGAACTGGCCGACCACCAGGGTGCGTTCGGTGACGGGACTGCCCTTGACCAACTCGATAAGGTAGTACAGCAGGTGCCCACCGTCCAAGATCGGGATCGGCAGCAGGTTCATGACCGCGAGGCTGAGCGAGACCATCGCCAGGAAACTCAGGAACCAGGCGAAGCCGAGGTTGGCCGATGTGTTGGCGTACTGGGCGATGGAAATCGGCCCCGATATATTCTTCAGCGATGCCTGGCCGGTGAGCAGCTTGCCGAGGATGGAATAGGTGTCGCGCGTCATCTGCCAGGTCTCGCGCAGCGCCGCCGGGACCGCAGCCAGCGGACCGAAGCGCTGCTCCGTGTCGTGACGGGCCTGCGCGGGTTTCGGGCCGACGCCGATCCGTACCACCGGCCTGCCGTCTTCGCCGGCCTCGGTCCGCGGCACCACGGTCAGGCGCGCGAGCCCGCCATCGCGCTCGACGACCACCGCAACGGGATCGCCGGCTGCCCGCGCCTGCATCCGCTCGGCGAGCTGGTCAAAAGTCGCGATGCGATCTCCCTCAAGCTCCACCACCCGGTCGCCGACCTTGAATCCCGCGGCCGACGCGGCGGAATCGGGCGCCACGACGCCAATCACCGCGGGCAGTTCGAACTGGCGGACGTTGAATCCGAGCGCGCGCAGGGACGCCGGCTCGCCGTTCGACGGCAGGCCCGCGAACGACAGCGTGCGCACTCGCTCGACGCCGAGCCCGTCGACGACACGGACCGGCAGCGGGTCGCGATCCAGGCTGCGCGTGGCGATCGCAAGCGATGCCTCGCTCCAGGTCGAGACCGCGCGGCCGCCGACCTCGACGACGCGGTCACCGCGGGCGAAACCGGCCTCGGCCGCAACGCCCTGGGTCCGTCCGACCAGCGGCAGGAAATCCGGCTTGCCGAACACGAACATGAGCCACAGCGCGAACACGGTGAAAACGAGGTTGAATGCCGGGCCGGCGGCCACGATGGCCATGCGCGCGCCGAGCGACTTGCGGTTGAACGAACGGTGCGCCTCGCCGGGCGGGACATCGCCCTCGCGCTCGTCCAGCATCTTGACGTAACCGCCCAGCGGGATGGCGGCGAGGACGTATTCGGTGCCGTCGCGGCCGATCCGGGTCAGCAGCGGCTTGCCGAACCCGACCGAAAAACGCAGCACGCGCACGCCCAGGCGCCGCGCCACCACGAAGTGGCCGTACTCGTGAAAGGTGATGAGCAGGCCGAGGGTGACCAGCATCCACCACACTGAGCCGAAGAAATTTTCCATGGCGGGGATTCTACCGGGTCGATCCGTGCGCCCGGGCCACGAAGGCTTCGGCCACGCGACGGGCCTCGGCATCGGCGGCAAGAACGCAATCGACGGACGCGACCGCGGTCACGGGGATCGCCTCGAGGGTTGCGGCGCACACGTTGGGGATGTCCAGGAAGGGGAGCCTTTGATCGAGGAACGCGGCGACGGCGACTTCGTTGGCCGCGTTCAGCAGCGTCGGCGCGGTGCCGCCGGCGCCAAGCGCCCCATAAGCGAGGTCCAGGCACGCGAAAAGTTCCCGATCCACCGGCTCGAAGTCGAGCCGGCCCGCCGCCAGGAGGTCGAGCAGCGGCACGCCGGCCTCGATCCTCTCGGGCCAGCCGAGCGCATGCGCAAGGGCGGTGCGCATGTCGGGATGTCCCATCTGCCCGAGCATCGACCCGTCGCGATAGGCGACCAGCGCGTGCACGAGGCTCTGCGGGTGCATGACCACGTCGATGCGATCCGCCGCGAGTCCGAACAGCCAGTGGGCCTCGATCACTTCGAGGCCCTTGTTCATCAGCGTCGCCGAATCGACCGAGATCTTGCGGCCCATCGACCAGTTGGGGTGCGCGCAGGCTTCGTCGGGCGTCACCGACAGCAGCGACTCGCGCCGACGACCGCGGAACGGCCCGCCCGAAGCGGTGAGCACGATGCGCTCGACGCCATGCCTTGCGGGATCGCGGGCGAATGCCTGCGGCAGGCACTGGAACACCGCGTTGTGTTCACTGTCGACCGGCAGCAGGCTGCCGCCGCCCTGCGCGAGCGCGTCCAGCAGCAACGCGCCGGTCATGACGATGGCTTCCTTGTTGGCGAGCAGCACGCGCTTGCCCGCGCGCGCCGCGGCCAGGGTGGAGCCGAGGCCGGCTCCGCCCACGATGGCGGCGAGCACCGTGTCCACCTCTCGCGCGCAGGCGAGCTGTTCGAGGGCCGCCGCGCCAGCCGAAGGCAAGGTATCGAGGCCGGCATCGCGCAAGCCGCGCGCAAGCGCGTCCAGCAGACCGGCATCCGCGATCGCGGCGTGCACGGGCCGGACGGCACGGCAGAGCGCGAGCAGGCCCTCCACGTCGCGGTGGGCGGTCAGGGCGAACGCGCGCAGGCGGCCCGGATGCCGCGCGATCACGTCGAGTGCACTGCCGCCGATCGAGCCCGTGGCTCCCAGCACGGCCACGTTGCGCACGCGGTCGATCGGCGGCGGAGCGACGGCCGCGCTCATGCGCCGAGCAGGTGCCGCCCGAGCGCGAACACCGGCAACGCCGCGAACAGGCTGTCGAAACGGTCGAGCACGCCACCGTGGCCGGGGATCAGCGAGCCCGAATCCTTGATGCCCGCGTGCCGCTTGAGCAGGCTTTCGAACAGGTCGCCCACGATCGAGAACGCCAGTGTCGCGATGGTCAGAAGCACCAGTCCGGCCCATTGCGCGTCGCGCAGACCGAGCAGCCAGCCCGCGACCAGCGCGAGCAGCGCGACGCCCGCGACGCCGCCCGCGACGCCTTCCCATGTCTTTCCCGGGCTGATGGTCGGGGCCAGTTTGTGGCGGCCGAAACGGACACCGGCGAAATAGGCTCCACTGTCGGCCACCCAGATCAGCACGACCGCGAGCAGCAGCCACCACTCGCCGTGCGGCGCCGTCTCACGCAGGCTGAGCGCGGCCGCGGACGCGGGCAGCATCGCCAGGAAACCGGCTGCCAGCTTGATCGTGGCGTTGGCCGGGGTGCGGGCCTTGCCGAAGCCGAAATTCGCGAGCCAGGCCGCGGCGAGCAGCCAGAATGCGACGCCGACGGTCGCGACCAGCAGCAGGCGCTCCGGCGTGCGTGCCCACCAGAGACCCGCGAGGATCGCCACTGCCACGGCGGACGACAGCCATTGTCCGCCGACGCCGAGACCCGCGAGCCGCGCCCATTCGCGCATGCCGCCCGCGACGATCGCGGCCAGCGCCACCGCGATCATCGCCGACGACCCCCACAACAGCAGCGCGAGGCCGAGCGGCGCGAGCACGGCCGCGGTCACTATCCGTTTCATCAGCATTGCTGCATCGCCCGCTCCTGGTTCCTGGCCTCGACACACATCGAAGGGTTGCAGCGACGCAAGCCGCGGCCCTTGATGGCCGCATCGCGTTCACGCCTGGCGTCGCTCCTACTGTTGTCCTTGCGGCTTCGCGGATTTGCCAACGACCTGCTCGCCGGTGCGGCCGAAGCGCCGCTGGCGTCCGCCGAAGTCGACCAGCGCCTCATCCAGCGCAACTGCGTCGAAATCCGGCCACAGCGTATCGGTGAAATAGAGTTCACAGTAAGCGATCTGCCAAAGCAGGAAGTTGCTGATGCGGCGCTCGCCCCCGGTCCGGATGAAAAGATCGGGCTCTGGAAGGTCGGCGAGCGAGAGCTGCTCACGCAGCATCGGGGCGTCTATGCCCGCCGCATCGATGCGCCCTTCGACGGCCGCCTGCGCCAGCGCGCGCGCGGCCTGGGCGATGTCCCAGCGGCCACCGTAGTTCACGGCGATCGAGAGCTGCAGCCGGTCGTTGCCCGCCGTGCGTGCCTGCGCGCGCTGCATGCGCTCGCGGAGTTCCGGCGCGAACGCGGTGGTATCCCCGATGAAGCGCATGTTGACGCCGTTTTCCGCCAGCGCATCGACTTCCCGATCGAGCGCGCGCAGGAAAAGGTCCATCAGCGCGCCGACTTCTGCCGCGGGGCGCGCCCAGTTCTCGCTCGAGAACGCGAACAGCGTCAGCGCCTCGATCCGGCGGAGCATGCAATGCTCGATGGTCTTGCGCACGGCCTTGACGCCGGCGCGATGGCCGAACGTCCGCGGCCGGCGGCGCTGGGCCGCCCAGCGCCCGTTGCCGTCCATCACGATCGCGACGTGGCGCGGCAGCGCCGTGCCGCCCGGCCCGCCTGGGCTGTCGTCCGGGACCGGCATCACATCGCCAACAGTTCTTTTTCCTTCTCGCGCACGACCTGGTCGACCTCGGCCACCCAGTGATCGGTGAGCTTCTGCACGTCTTTCTCCGCGCGCCCTTCCTCGTCCTCGGTGATCGTCTTTTCCTTCAGCAGTTCCTTGACCTGGTGCATGGCGTCGCGGCGGATGTTGCGCACCGCGATCTTCGCGTTCTCGCCTTCGTGCGCGACGTGCTTCGACAGCTCGCGCCGGCGTTCCTCGGTCAGGGCCGGCAGGTTGATGCGGATCACCTGGCCCGCGGTCGTGGGCATGAGTCCGAGATCGGACTTCATGATCGACTTCTCGACCGGCCCGACCATCGGCTTCTCCCAGGGCGTGATGACCAGCGAGCGCGCGTCTGCCACCGCGATCGTCGCGACCTGAGACAACGGCACTTCCGACCCGTAATAGTCGACGCGGAGGTGCTCCACCAGCGCGATGCTCGCGCGACCGGTGCGCAACCGCGTGAGGTCGTGGCGCAGGGCCTCGACGCTCTTGTTCATGCGGGCTTCCGCGTCCGTCTTGATTTCGTTGATCATGCACCCTCCAGGATTGCGTGGGATCCGGACTCGCCCATGGCACGAAGGCGAGGGGGCTCGGCATTGCGTGGCGCGGCGCCAGCGGGGCGGAGCCCTCGCCCGGCGGCGGGTCGACTGCCCGCAGTCTACGGAATCAGGCGGCCGTCCCCAAAACGCGGTGAGAGTCAGGCATGCGCGTCCACCAGTGTGCCGATCGACTCGCCGCACACGATCCGCAGCAGGTCGCCCGGCCGGCTCATGTCGTAGATGCGCATGGGCAGGCCCTCGCCGCGTGCGAGCGAGATCGCCGACGTGTCCATCACGTCGAGCTTGCGCGCGATCACGTCGTCGTACGAGACATGCGCGATGCGCTTCGCACCGGCGAACTTGTTCGGATCCGCGTCGTAGATGCCGTCCACCTTGGTCGCCTTGAGCATGAGGTCCGCGCCGATCTCGATCGCGCGCAACGCGGCGGCGGAATCGGTCGTGAAGAACGGATTGCCGGTGCCTGCGGCAAACAGCACGATGCGGCCCTTCTCGAGATGGCGGATCGCCCGGCGCCGGATGTAGTCCTCGCACACCTGGTTGATCTTGATCGCGCTCATCACGCGCGCGTAGGCGCCGAGTTTCTCCAGCGCGTCCTGCATGGCGAGGGCGTTGATCACCGTCGCGAGCATGCCCATGTGGTCGCCGGTCACGCGGTCCATGCCTGCCGCCGCCAGGCCCGCGCCGCGGAAGATGTTGCCGCCGCCGATCACAACCCCGACCTCCGCGCCGTGCTCGACCAGCTCGATGATCTCCTGCGCCAGCCGTACGATCACCTTGGGGTCGATGCCGTAGTCGGATTCGCCCATGAGCGCCTCGCCCGACAGCTTGAGCAGGATGCGGCGGTACTTGAGTTCGGGCAACGGCACGGCGGCTCCAGCGATCGATCGGACGGGCAAACAGCGAAAGTCTACCGCACCGGGGAAATGCGACGTCCGTCGTGGCCGCAGGCCGCGTGCCCCCGCGCGATCGTGCCCCTTGAAACGGGATGGCAGGCCCTGCGCTGGCGGGCGGAGCAGCGCCGGGCGGGCCGCCTGAACGGGCGAAGGATGGCCGATGGGGCTCCACTTCGACTAGGCTGCTGCCGGTCGTCAACTCGCGTTCGGCCGGGATGTTGCCCGATCCGGTTGCTACGCCCCACGTCGGCAACTTCGAGGCAAGGGACATGCAGCAGGACTCGGACGAGAGCGAACTCCTGGAGTTGAGGGCAAAGGTTCTCGCGCAGGAAGAGACCAATCGAAGGCTCGCCCTGAGCCACGGCCGATTGCGGGCCATTCTCGACAACGAGCCCGAGTGCGTGAAACTGCTCGGCGCCGATGCCTGCGTCCTCGACATGAATCCCGCCGGCCTGCGCATGCTCGAGGCGGACTCGCTCGAGGAGGTCCAGAACCTCTGCGTGTACACGCTGATCGTCGAGGAGTATCGACAGGCCTTTCGCGATCTCCTCGCGCGCGTGCACAAGGGCGGCAGCGGCGTGCTCGAGTTCGAGATCGTAGGCCTCAAGCAGGGGCGCCGCTGGCTGGAGACCCACGCGAGTCCGCTGCGCGACGAGTCGGGCGCGGTGTCGGCGATGCTCGGCATCACCCGCGACATCACCGCACGCAAGCACGTCGACCAGCTTGCAGGGGGACAGAACGAGATCCTGTCTGCGATTGTGGCGCAGCGACCGCTGGTGGCGATCCTCGCGGACATCGCAAGGCTGCACGAGTCGCTCAATCCCGGTTCGATCTGTTCCGTGCTGCTGCTCGACGCCGATGGGCTGCGGGTGCTGCACGGTGCTGGCCCGAGCCTGCCCGAGGAATACAACCAGGCCATCGACGGTCTTGAAGTCGGGGAGGCGCGCGGATCCTGCGGTACCGCAGCGCATCGCCGCGAACGGGTGGTGGTGGCCGACATCGCGAGTCACCCCTGGTGGGAGGGCTATCGCGAGGTCGCGCTCGCGCACGGACTGCGCGCGTGCTGGTCGACTCCCGTGATCGGCCGGACCGGGGCGGTGCTGGGGACCTTTGCGGTGTACTACAGGGATCGCCGCGAACCCGAAACGCGGGAAATCGAGGACATCGACCGCCTGCTCACCACCACGGCGCTCGCGATCGAGAGCGCCGGCCTGGTCGAAAGGCTGCGCGAGCGCGACTGCTTCTTCGACCTTTCCACCGACATCTACTGCATCTTCAATCCCGCGACCGAACGCATCGTCCAGGTCAATCCCACGTTCTGCCGCGTCACCGGCTTTACTGCCGAGGAGCTGACTTCGCGTCACTACCTCGAGTTCATCCATCCGGAAGACCGGCCGCAGTCGGTGGACGCGCTCGACGACCTGCAGGCGCCGGGTGCTCGCGTACACAAGTTCGCATCCCGGTTCCTCTGCAGCGACGGCGACTATCGCTGGCTCGAATGGGAATCCAACGCCGCGGTCGATGGCCTTGCCTACGCCGTGGCCCGTGACATCACGCAGCAGCGGCAGGCCGAATCGCAGCTCGACTTCGCGGCCACGCACGACGCGATCACGGGACTGCCACACCATCTCGCGCTCGAGCGGTTTCTCATCGCCATGCTCGCCGATGAGTCGCGCCCGGTCTGGGTGTACTTCGTCGGGCTCGATCGCTTCCTGACGATCAACGAGTCGATGGGACACGTCATCGGCGACCACGTGCTACGCGGCATGGCGGAGCGCATGCGACAGGTCATCGCCGACGACGGATGCATCGCGCGCTTTGCCGGCGACGAGTTCGTGATCGTGTCGGCGCAGCCCGACCGCGCGAGTGCGCTCGCACTGGCGGCACGGTTGCGTGCGGCCGTCGCGCTGCCGATAGAGAGCGACAATTTCCGCCTGCTGCTGACGGCCAGTGTCGGCATCAGCCACTCCCCGAACGACGGAACCACGCCGCACGATCTGCTGCGTCGGGCCGAGGCCGCAATGACCAAGGCAAAGCGCGAGGGCCGCGACTGCATCTGCGAATTCTCCGTCGAGCAGATGGTGGATACGGAGGAGCGGCTGGTGCTCGGCATCCACTTGCGTGCGGCGGTTGTCAACGGCGAATTCGCGCTGCACTACCAGCCGCAATTCGAGGCCGAGGGGCGCGCGCTGTCGGGATTCGAGGCGCTGTTGCGCTGGACCAGCAGCGATCTGGGGCCGGTGTCCCCCGACCGTTTCATTCCCGTCGCCGAGGCGCTCGGCCTCATGCCCGAGATCGGCCACTGGGTCCTTGACGAGAGTTGCCGGCAGGCGCGCGCGTGGCTCGACCGTGGGCATTCGGGCTTCACCCTCTCGGTCAATGTCTCGGGCCAGCAATTGCAGCGCTCGGGCCTCGTCGCGCAGGTGGCGGATGCGCTGCGCCGCCATGACGTCCCACCGGAAATACTGGGCATCGAACTTACCGAAAGCTCGCTGATGGAAAACGTCGCGCGCGTGCACAGCACGCTGGCTGACCTGAAATCGATGGGCGTGCGGCTCGCGCTGGACGATTTCGGTACGGGCTATTCCAGCCTGGCGTATCTCAAGCAGTTCCCGATCGACAAGCTCAAGATCGACCAGGTCTTCGTGCGCGGCCTGCCCGAGGATGCGGACGACAACGCGATCGCGCGCACGATCGTCGCGATGGGCCA